>CAUBGU010000055.1 GCA_958435545.1 uncultured Collinsella sp. | reverse complement strand
TGCGGGCCACCTCGCCCAAGACCACGCCCGAGCGCATGGCCTCGCGCGTGTTGCGGCCGATGACGTGCGTTGGCGCCGAAGGCTCGACCTGCGGCAAACGCGCCGCAGCGGCCGAAAGCGACCGGGCACCGAGCGCCAGACCCGGCGCGATGACGCCGCCCACAAAGGTTCCGCACGCGTCGATGACCTCGATATTGGTCGTGGTGCCCAGGTCGATCACAATGCACGGCGAGCCGTAGACGGCACGGGCTGCCACGGCGTCGGCGATGCGGTCGGGACCGATCTCGGCCGGGTCATCGTAGTGCACGGGTATGCCGGTCTTGAGGCCCGGCCCCACCGTGAGCACGCGTCCCGTGCAGGTACGGGAAAGCGCCGCCTTCCACGGGCGCTCGAGCGCCGGTACCACGCAGCTCAGTACTGCGGCCGCGGGAACGAGTGCACCCGGCATGCCCGCATCGGCTGCCAGTGCGCACATGACCTGCGCGAGCCTCATGCGCGCTTCGTCGGCTGTGATGCTCGACGGCGTCGTGATCTCGCACGTCGCAAGCGGGCATTCCTGCGCTGCAGCCGAATCCTCGGCAAACAGACCAAAGCGAATGAACGTGTTGCCCACGTCGACCGTCAATATATATGCGCACCCATTAAGCATCGTCGACGCTCCTTTCGTCTGCCCAGCAGTATATCGCCTACCTAAACCAGTCATCCCAAAATGACTAGCTTGCGGCTATACTGGTGCGCGGTCGCGCGCGAGCTCACGCGGCGGCCCTTGGTAACCCGACTTCCCGCGCCGTATCCGTAACGGCGCTCCCGGAGGAAGCGGATATACGCAAAGGAGTTCTATATGAGCAATCCCTCGAACCGCGCTTCGATGCGCGGGCAACTCACGCTGCGCGGCGTCGTCATCGGCGTCCTTGGCTGCGTGATCATCACGGCAAGCTCGGCCTACACCGCCCTCAAGATGGGCGCACTCCCCTGGCCGATCGTCTTCGCTGCCGTCATTTCGCTGTTCTTCCTTAAGCTCATGGGCAACGCCAGCCTCAACGAGGCCAACGTCACCCACACCATCATGTCCGCAGGCGCCATGGTCGCCGGCGGTCTGGCGTTTACCATCCCGGGCGCCTGGATGCTGGGCTATGCCGACCAGATCAGCTGGCTCGACATGTTTATCGTGGCACTCGCCGGCACTATCCTGGGCCTGCTGGCCACCGCGCTCATCCACCGTCACTTTATCGTGGATGCCGCGCTTGAGTTCCCCACCGGCAACGCCGCAGCTCAGACCCTGCGCGCAACCGAGGCCGGCGGCAAGACCGGCAAGCAGCTCTTTGGTTCCATGGCCATCGCCGGCATCTATAGCGTGCTGCGCGACGCCCTGGGCGTGGTGCCCAGCATGCTGTGCACGCTCAACATCCCCGGCGTGACCTTTGGCATCTACAACTCACCCATGCTGCTCTCCGTCGGCTTCCTCGTGGGCTTCGCCCCCGTCGCCTTCTGGTTTGCCGGCGCGCTGCTGGGCAACTTTGGCATCATCGTGGGTGGCACCGCTGCCGGTCTGTTCGACGTTGTGACTGCGCAGGGCATCGTCAAGTCCCTGGGCATGGGCCTCATGATGGGCTTTGGCGTCGCCGTCGTCCTCAAGGACATCCTGCCGCAGGTCGCCGGTATCGTCCGCGGTCTTGCCGCCGACAGCTCCACCGACACCGACGAGCAGTCGCTCATCTCGGGCTCCCTTAAGCTCGACGCCGGCATCATCGGCCTGGGCGCTGCCGCCATCGCCGTGATCATCGCCATCGTGCTTGACCTTGGCCCCGTTCCGGCCGTCATCGTGACGCTGTTCACCTTTGTCACCACCATCATGAGCGCACAGAGCTGCGGCCAGACGGGCATCGACCCCATGGAGATCTTTGGCCTCATCGTTATGCTCATCGTGGCTGCCTTTGCACAGATCGCTCAGGTCAAGCTGTTCTTTATCGCCGGCATCGTAGCCGTGGCGTGCGGCCTTGCGGGCGACGTCATGAACGACTTTAAGGCCGGCGCCGTGCTGGGCACCAACCCGCGTGCGCAGTGGATCGGCCAAGCCATTGGCGGCATCGTGGGCGCCCTGGTCGCCGCAGCCGTCATGGTCGCGCTCGTCACCGCCTATGGTCCGGACGCCTTTGGTCCCGACAAGAGCTTCGTTGCCGCGCAGGCAAGTGTGGTCGCCACCATGGTCTCGGGCATCCCGAGCGTGCCGTGGTTCGTTGGCGGCTTTATCGCCGGCATCGTCATGTACTGGCTCGGCATTCCGGCCATGATGATCGGCCTGGGCGTGTACCTGCCGTTCTACATGTCACTCACGGCATTCCTGGGCTCCTGCGTCAAGCTCGCCTACGACAAGTGGTCCGCCCACCGCGACGCCACCGCCGGTCTTTCTGACGAGGAGAGGGCTGCCAAGGACGCCGCCTTCCAGGAGCAGGGCCTGGTTGTCGCCAGCGGCCTGCTCGGCGGCGAGTCCATCGTCGGCGTTATCCTGGCGTTTGTCTCCGTGGGCTTGAGCCTGCTGGGCTAAGTCGAGCAGCTGCTCGACAGCAACCATATTGCCTACGGCTTGCCCGGTCGGCAGCTTTTGCGGCTGCCGACCGGGCTTTTTGATACCAACGCAAAGAAAGGCCGGCGCGCTGCGTATGACAGCGCGCCGGCCTTATCGTTTGGCTATCGAGACGGTCCCGCTATGAATTAGAGTTCGCTGCAGAGCCGACGCCCGAATCGCTACATGTGCTTGCGACGACGATCGCCGAGCGTCACACCCGCGGCAACGAGCGTAATGCCGCCGATGACGAAGACCTCGCCCGCAAGAGCGGAGTCATCACCGGTCTGGGCGAGCGCGGCAGGCGCGGCCTGTTTCTTGGCGACAGGAGCCTTTGCAGCAGCCTGCGCAACCTGAGCCTTGGCCTGCGGCTCAGCCTTGGGATGATACTTGTCGTACTCGGCCTGCGCGGCAGCCAGGGCATCCTTGGCATCGCCAAGCTCGGCAAGCGCGGCAGCATAGGCGTCGTTGGCATCGGACAGCTTGGCATCGGCATCGCTCAGAGCAGCCTTGAGGCCAGCGGCGGCATCGACGGCGGCCTTATAGCGTGCGTAGGCAGCGTTAAGCTTGACCAGCTTCTCGTTGCCCGTCGTGCCCGCGGCAAGGGATGCCTTGTGGTCGACAGCCTCAAGATCAGCCTTGAGCGCCTCGTCGTTGGCAAGCTCGGCCTTGGCCTTGAAGATATCGAGGTTCGCATCGACGACGGCTTCGTTGGCGGCCTCGAGCTGCTTCTGGGCATCGGCGACACTGGCGACGGCAGTGTCATAGGCGGCCTTGGCGTCGTCGACCGCCTTCTGGGCGCCGGCGAAGCGCTGGAAGGCCTTGTTTGCGGTGGCAAGCTCGCCCTCGGCGGCCTTGGCCTTCGCCTGTGCGTCGGACAGGGTCTGCGTCTTGGCGGCAACTGCCTGCTTGGCGCCCGAAAGAGCGGTCGCGGCGTGCGCATCTGCGGCCTGAGCCTTGTCAACGCCAGCCTGGGCAGTGTCGTCGGCCTTCTTGGCATCGTTAAGCGTGCCCTGCTTGTTCGCAAGATCCGTCTTGGCGGCATCGCACTTGGCGGCAAGGTCCTTGACCGAAGCGGTAGCGTTGTCATACGCCTCGTTGGCCTGATCGGACTTTACCTTGGCGGCGTCGCGGGCGCTGCGAGCCTTCGCCTTGTGAGCAGCGGCCTCGGCTGCCTTCGTCTTGCTGTCAGCAAGCGTGGCGTTTGCCTTATCGAGAGCTGCCTGGGCAGTAGCGGCCTCGCCCTTGGCGGCGTCGAGCTTGGTCTGGGGCGTCTTGACGTCGACACCCTTGAGTTTGGCTTCGGCGGCGTCGTATGCCGTCTTCGCGGCGGCGGTGCTGGATTTAGCCTTCTCGTACTCGCCCTTGGCGGTGTTCATGTTCGTGTCGGCCGCGGTGAAAGCGTCCTGGGCGGCATCCTGCCCGTTTACAGCTGCGAAGTAAGCTTCCTTGGTAGTACCGAAGTTCTTCTGCGCCTCCGCCAGCTTATTCTGTAGCTGCTTCAGCTGCTCCTTCTGCTCCTGCGTGCCGCCTGCGTTGTAAGCGGAATCGATATAGTCGTTGAGGAGCTTCTTGAACTCTGAGACAGTGAAATCGGCCTGGGTATCATCAGCGCTGTAATCGAAGATGGTTACCTCGGAATCGGTGTTCTTACCGCTACCGGTCGCGATGCCGATAGCCCTCGTACCGGCATCGATGATGTTGAGATAATGCCCACACTCTTGATAGATGCTGTTGTAGTTCTGGGAGATATAATAGGCCTCATATCGGTATTTGCCGAGTTTGTCGCCATACTGCGCGACATACTTATCGAATGCCTCTTTCTCCTGAGTGTAGAGACCGGTATAGGGCCAACCGAGGGTGTCCTCGGTCTCTCCGCCGGTATATGCACCGCCGCCGCCGGCAAGATTTTCACCGTTATCATAGTAGCAGCCAGAGTGCCCCCAGATGTTCGATGAATACGATGTATTAAGGGCAGCTGCCACAGTCATGCGGAGGCTGACGCTGAGCGCCGACTGACCGTTCGCCTTGCGGAGGTTGTTCTGGGTGTCGAGATATGTCAGGGCGTTGCGCATCTGCTCCAGGGAAAGCGGGTTGGTGTCGCGAGACATGTCCTGATCGACGTACTGGTCATACCATTCGGCCTTGTCATCGGCACCTGTCAGCATCGATACGGCGTCCTGGGCGTTCTTTTTCTGCGTGGCTGTGAACTGGCTGCCGCCGATGATGTAGTTCATGAAGCCGAACATACCCTGACTGATGATTTCCTGGTCAACGGTCATGTTGGACTTTAGGTCTGCAATCTGCTGCTCAAGAGCCTCAACCTGGGCATTAGCAGCGTCATAAGCCTTTTCCGCAGCGTTCGAAGCGGCGCAGGCTGCCTCCCACTCGCTGCGCTTCTGCTTGCGAACTTCGACAAGCTTATCGTACGCGGTCTTCTTGTCTGCTTCGGTCTGCTGCGCCTTCTCGTATGCGGCCTTGGCGGCGTCGCGCTTGCTGGCGGCGGCGTTGTACTCCTTGTTTGCCGCACCGTATGCAGACTGGGCAGATGCCACAGCAGCGTTGGCGGCGTTGGCCTTCTCCTGCGCGGCAGCGACGGCAGCCTGGGCGGCCTGCAGATTTGTCTGTGCGGTGGCGTCGGCATCCGTCGCGGCATTGAGCTCCGCCTGTGCGGTCTTGAGCTCACCAGCAGCAGCGTTCTTGGCGGCCTCAAGCGCACTCAGGTCAACACCCGTACCCGAGACGGCAGCATCGAGCGCGGCCTGCGCCTGGTTGAACTTCTGCTGGGCGTTATCGCGCGCGGTGGTTGCGGCTGCGAGAGCAGCGGCAGTCTCCTGCTTCTTGGCCTGGGCAGTCGTCAAAGCTGTCTCGGTATTCTGCTTTTCCTGCTGGGCGCTGGCCTCGGCAGCCTTGGCCTGGTCCAGATTGTCCTGTGCAGTAGTAACGGCCTTATTGGCGTCATCGAGCTTTGCCTGCGCGTCCTCGACGGCCTTCTTGGCGGCCTCGTACTCGTCCATACCCATGGCCTCGAGCTTGGCCTGGGCATCATCGAGGGCCTTCTTGGCCTCATCCTGCTTTGCCTTGGCGTCCTTGAGCGCCTGGGTCTTATCCTCGACACTCTTGTTGGCCTGTTCGAGCTGATCGTTCAGGTCGCCCAGCTTCTTCTGCTGCTGCTCGGTCTTTTCGACGGCGGCTTTGAGCTCGTCAATCTTCTCCTGGAGCGCGGCGACTTCTGCTGCGTTCTGCTCGATTTCGTTGTCGCTTACTGCCTGCGAGGCCTGATCCTTTTGCTGCTGCGCCTGCTTTTGAGACTGGCCCGCCGCGTCGGCCTTCTTCTGGGCGGCATCGTAGGCGGCCTGAGCGTCCTTGAGCTGCTTTGCCGACTCCTCGGCCAGCTGGGCAGCCGTCTTTACGACCGCTTGGTTACCGGCGGCAACGGTATTCTCTACAGAACTACCCCCCCCCTGAACAGAATCGCCGTTATCGGTTGACGGTGCGGCGATTGCCGCCAGCGGCGACATGAGCGGCTGAGCGATGAGGCCCGCCGTCAAAACGGTTGCGACGGCGCGGTTGGCAACGCCCTTGACGTTGACGGCCTTGGCCCGAGGCTCAAAGTGTTGTGGACTGTAGTTTGCCATGGCTTTCTCCCTTTGACACGGATGTATCCATACGTATCAAACGGTAGCTGTCGATTTTTGAATTCTGTTGCGCAACATTGGCGACCAGCGTATTTTTTGAAATTCACGCTCTCGTGCTTCACAATTTCGTCACATTTGAAGGAGCTGGTGCATCATATTTTCGCGGGATGGAATTAAGCCTGTGATTTGCATTTGCTCCCGCGTCATCCGCCCTATCGGATTCCGCATCCAACAGACGCCCCGCCCGCCACGGTGTAGAGTTAGGACAACGGGCGCGTTGCGCGGACCGCGCTGGAACGAGGTGGACATGGAACTCGACAAACAACAGATCAAGCGACTGCGCGAGCGTCATCATCGGCGTCACGGCATCCGCCCCGCTCATAGCGAAGCCATGGAAAACATCACCCGCTTCCTCAAGCGCGCATTCAACATTCGCGAGGGTCGCGCGCCCTACCACGTAATCCGCAAGCGCTTTGTAAACGGGGCACGCCTGACCGGCTCCCACCTATGCATCCTCATCATCGCCATGCTCATCGCGAGCATCGGCCTCGATATCGACTCGGACATCGCCATCGTGGGCGCCATGCTCATCTGCCCGCTCATGGGCTCGGTTCTTGCCATGGCATACGGCATTGCCACGCTCGACCGCGAGATCACCGTCGAGGCCATTGCCAGCCTCGCACTGCAGATGGTCTTTTGCCTGGTCACGTCCACGCTGTACTTTAAGCTCTCGCCCCTTGGCACCACCACGGCCGCCATTATCGACAACTCGACACCCACCGTCTGGGACCTTACCGTCGCACTCGCAGGCGGCTTTGCAGGCGGGCTGGGCAACTCGCGCGATCAGGAGCCTTCGACGCTCATTGCCGGCGTAGCCGTGGCGACCGCGCTCATGCCGCCCCTGTGCGCGGCGGGCTACGGCATCGCCATCGCAAGCGGGTCGCTGTTTCTCTCGGCGCTCTACGAGTTTGGCATCAACGTAGTCTTTATCGCACTCGCGGCCGAAGCCGTACTACTTCTTCTGCGCGTGCCGCTCAAGCGCGACCTTAACGGCGACGGCATTGTGACCGCCGAAGAAGATGCCGGGGTCAACGAGCTGTCACGCAAGGTGCGCCGCCGCATCATTGTGGGCACGATGATCTTTACCATCCCCTGCATCGTTATGACGGCGGGGTCTATTGGCTCGGCGCAGGCCGGCGTGCAGGACGGCTACGGCGTCACCGAAACCACGCGCGAGCTTGCGGCGGTGCTGCCAGGCTTTAAGGATTACACCGTCGCCGTCGAGACCTCGGCCACCGAAGGCGACGAGGAGGGTATCGTCGAGCGCGAGATTGTCGCCCATGTGACGACAAGCGAGGCGCTTGGGGCGCACGACCGTCACGTCGCCCGCAAGCTCATCGACCTCAATGTGCCCGAACTCGATCGCGTGGAGTTTGACGTGAAGTGATGCCGGCGCGGGATGAACGCTCGCACGGATGCAAGCTACGACGAGGCGCAGACGCGATACGGACACGAGCAAATAGCGGGGTGCAGTTCACACCCGCGCCCCGCTCGCTGTTTTATTGCCGTGAATCAACTGTCCAGATCGACATCGCCCGACTCCACCGTAAACGCAGGTTTGGTGCTCACCAGATAAAATCGGGTCACTTTGCTATTTCTAAATAGATAGAGCTGGCCCTGCTCGCGTCGGCGTGACACATACGCCACGTGGACCGTACCGAATTCTTCGCCGTTTTCCTTCTTTAATATCAGGATGTTGGGGTCATCCGTACGCTTAAACTGCCCGTCTACGCAGCTGCCGTCTTTGTCGACCAGTTGCCACCGATGGTTATCCTCTTCAAGAAAGGCCAGGGTTTCCAGACTCGTCTTGTCGTCCCGATAGTAACCGTCAATGGCAAACCCTTCGGAAGCGCATTCCTGCATATAGGACGTTTCTCGACTTATAGCAAACAGCCCTGTAGCGCCCAGGAGCACAGCCAGGCAGACCACTGCAAGGGTTATCGAAATAGCACGGCGACCCATGTTAGCCCAACCGATAGTTGTTTAACGGAGCGTGAAACATACCTGGAACCTCCGATATCAGGGGGAACGTCGCCAGCAGGCTGGCGACAACTATATGTTTCTGACATCAAACCATATGGCTGCCACTCGCGGAGGGGGCATCGGCGAACGGCGTGTTTTCATACTCCATTGGTCAAACCTAAGCGCGGCCCTACAGCTCGTACTTGTGCACGCGGTAGATATACTTTTCGGCTTCCATCTCGTAGGTGGTGATGGGCAGTCCATAGCGATCGTACTCGGCAAAGGTCTTGGCCATGCCCGATGCCACGAGCATGCTATTCGAATCGCCGACGCGCTGCACGCTACTTACGTAACCTGAGAACGGCACTGCGATCTGGTCCACAAGCTCGTAGGTGCGCGCGGTCTCGTCCACCGTAAAGATGCGCCCAAACGAATGCGTCCCCTTACTGTAGTCGGTCACCACCGCGGCGCCCAGCTGGCCCCAGTCGAACTTGGGATAGCGCTCGGTCGCACCAAAGTTGTTGTCGTATAGCAGCACCTGGTAGCGACCAGTCACTGCCGTGTCAGAACTCGGCAGATACGTCACGCTGTGCTGGCCTGCATTGAGCGAGAAATCGCCCTGGGCCTGCAGCAGCTTGTCCTCAAAGCCCGAGCCGGCCCATTGCCACTCCTTTCTATTTCTGGGTCCATCTTCTCACTGTTGGCGGCCGGAAATGATCCGTTTTCCTCCGACCCCGAGGGATCATTTTTAGTACTTGAAGAAGCCCTCGCCCGAGCTTTCGCCCAGCTTGCCTTCGTCGAGCATTTTCTTGAGGACGGACGCCATGGCCTTAAAGTTGTAGGGCATCATCATCTTTTTGAGCAGTGGGCTCACCAGGCCCGGCACCTTCTGATACTGCATGACGATGTTGTAGGCCGTCTGGATACCCACCGTGTCGAATACGCGGAACGGGCCCTTGGGAGCGCCGGTGCCACGCGTCCACGCGAGGTCGATGCTCTTGGGATCGCTCACGCCCGAGACGTACAGATCAAGGCCCGAAAGCAGCCACGGTACCAACATGGAGTTGAGCAGATAGCCGTTCTTTTCCTTGTTGACGGGCAACGCCAGCATACGGATGTCGTTGGCAAAGTCGACGAGTTCATCGAAGTAGCGCTTGTCGGTCTGGTCCTGTGCCATGACCTCGGTCATGTTGTTCTTCCAGATAGAGTTGGCAAAGTGCAGCGACAGGTACTTCTCGGGGCGGCCGGTGTACTTGGCAAAGGTACTCGGCAGCAGCGTGGAGGAATTGGTCACGACGACGGTCTTTTGCGGGAGAACCGGGGCGAGCTTCTTGTAGAAGTCAATCTTTGCCTGGGTGTCCTCAGCCATAGACTCGATGACCAAATCGGCGTCGGCCACTGCCTTTGCAAGATCGAGCTCCAGCTTGAGTGTGGAGTAGGCGCGCTCAACGGCGGCGAGTGCCACCTCTTTGTCGAAGGGCTTGCCGCTATCGGCGATACCGGAGCACCACTCGCCCGTGCCGTCCGCCATACCCTCGATTGCCGCGATGTACTCCTCGCGCACATGATCGATCTTGGGCTGGGTGCGGCCGATGCTGCCCTCGCTGCGCAGCCAAATCGTTACATCAAAGCCGCAGTAGGCAGCCTGAAAGGCAATCTGGCTTCCCAGCACGCCGCCGCCGGCGACGCAAACGGTCTTGTAGCTCATGGGACGGTCCTCTCTTACGTAATTCCATAGATGTGTATTTATTCAACCGTAAGGAGGCCGCGAGCCGGGGGCGGGTTCTATAAACGGACGGTATTTCGCGGCGAACGGCTACATTTGTTCATTAACTCTCGATTTTGAGGCCATTTTTTGGCGCTGCTGAACCGCTGTTTTCGGAAGTGCGGGGAAAAATCGGGTTTCGCCGACCAGATCGGCTTTTTTGACAACAAAACCGCAGGTCGCGGGAGTCTAAAAAGGCGGTGTGCTCGGGAGGTTCGCGCTTTTCACCGCACTTCTGAAATACGAGCCCACGGAAGGCTGCAGCGAGATCATTTGCGCAACATATGTCCAGCAAAAACGGGTGGTAGCCGGTACGGCCACCACCCGTTTGTCTCATATCCAGCCCATAGCAGGCCAGCTACTTCTTAATGCCGCGTCCCAGGCGCTCAGCGACCGACGCCACGGCGCTCTCATCGACCGAACCGCAGCTCACGCAGCCGTCGTGGGCACGCATCTGGCCGGTGACCTCGTCCATCGCGAGCGGCGCCACCTTCTCAAGCTTAAAGCCCTTGCCGGCGCGCATGTTTTCCTTGGCCACGCTGATCATGAGCTTAATACGGTTGAGCTGGTTGACCTCGGACGCACCAGGATCATAGTCCACCGCAACGATGTTGCTCTCGGGATGCTGGCGGCGCAGCTCCTTAATCACGGCCTTGCCCACCACGTGATTGGGCAGGCACGCGAAGGGCTGCGTGCAGATGATATTGGGTGCGCCATGATCGATCAGGTCGAGCATCTCGGCCGTGAGCAGCCAGCCCTCGCCCATGTTGTTGCACACCGAAAGCACCGTGCGGGCCTTGTCGGCC
>CAUBGU010000054.1 GCA_958435545.1 uncultured Collinsella sp. | reverse complement strand
ACAGCAGATAATCGCCCAGCGTCTTAGCGCCGCGATACGCCAGGCTCGTCGGGTCCTTATAGACAATATTGGTAAAGATACCGCGGCGCAAGGCCAGAGCACTTTCGGGAAACAGGTCGTTGCCGATCACCATGACCTGACCGGCCTTGCCGCTCGAGACGAGCGCGTCGGCAACCGCTTCGGAACCAACGGCAAAAACGCTGCAGATAAGCTCGGGGGCGTCCGGCGCACTCAAGCGCTTTTCGAGCTCATGCTCGAGCTGTTTGACTTGCGCATGGGCACCTGCAAGATCCTCAACCTGCCATGGAATATCACGTTCGCGCAGGTAATTGTGGAAGGCGCGGGCGGTTAGATAGTGCGAATCGGTATACGGGTCGCCTGTCAAAAGGAGCACGCGGGCGTCGGCCCCAGAAGCATGGACCAGGTTTGCCGCCTGCTCGGCCATAAGGCTACCCGCCGTCGAATAATCGGCCAAGCTCGCACCCAAACGATTCAAATGCGGACGGTCGCCGTCGACGAGCTCGATCGTCACGCCCGCCTCGGCAATCTGCCCCAAAAGCTCAGTTGAACGATCGTCGCCCGGCGCATAGGCAAGCAAGCCATCAATCTTTTCACCCACCTGCAAACGCTCGTCGATTTGCTCGAGCGCATCGGCGTAGCCGCCCACGCCAAATTCAACACGCTCAACCGTAATGCCCTGGTCGATGACCTCCTGTTCAAAGCGGTTGCAGCCTTCCCACAGGTAACGGAAAAAGTACGCTCCCTCGCGCGATGCGCGGGGCAGGCAAAACACCAGGTTGATATCCTTGCGGCGCAGGCTCGAGGCACTCGTATTGCGATGGTAACCCATGGCCTCGGCCTTAGCATTCACCTTGGAGCGCACGGATTCGCTCACGCCGGCTTTACCCGTCAGGGCCTTGTGCACGGTATTGATGGAAACGCCAAGCTCGGCGGCTATGTCCTTCATGGTTACGCGAGCGCTCATGGGATTACTCCGTTATAGATAAGTTGCCAATTTACAGTTCAGTTAACGATACCCCAAAAATACTCTTCAACTCGCCGCGCTCGCGCCCAAATGCGCAAAGCGCCCCGCGAACGGATGCTCGCGAGGCGCTTGGATGTCTGGACCTTATTTGATACCGCGGCCCAAGTCTTCGGCGATTTTGTCTACGCCTTTAAGCGCGGCGCACGTCTTTTTGTTGGAGCAATGCCCCGTGCAAACGCCACCCTGGGCGCAGTCGGCGCAAGCGCCCTTGCGGTAGATGCGCACGCACACGGCGACAAACGCAACGCCGATAACAGCCAGTACAACAATATCGATAGGTGCCATAGCAAGCCTCCTTTAGTTAACCATCACTTACTTTACCCCATTCTCCACTTACCAAAAAGGGACAGGTTTATTTTGGTCGGTTTTATCTGCGGAAACGCCACATATCTCCCACCAAAAAGCCCGAGTGTCGCTGGGACACCCGGGCTCGTGAAAAGGGGCTAATCCTTATTCGGACTTAAGCGGAAACTGCGGCGGAAGCAGTGTTGGTCTCGTCCTCGTCGGTCCATGCGTGTTTGGGCATGGGACGGAAGATCTGGAAGAGCATCGCAACCAGCAGCACGATAGCGACAATCGTCCAGATACCAAACTGCCCAAGGACAAGCAGGTTGTAGAACTGGTTGATGAACAGGCCGATGACCCAAGCGAAGGCGCACTCGTAGCCGATGGCAATCGCGGTCCACTTGCCGGAGTCCATCTGGTTGCGGATAGTGCCCATGGCGGCAAAGCACGGGGCGCACAGCAGGTTGAAAGCGCCAAAGGCAACGCAAGCGCCCATGGTCGGGAACATGCCGGCAAACGCGGTCCACAGGCTCGGGTCGGTCTCGGCGGCGTCGGCAACGGAAAGCAGCGAACCGGCGGTTGCGACGACGTTCTCCTTGGCGACGAGGCCAGAGACAGTCAGCGCGGTTGCCTGCCAGGTGCTAAAGCCGAGCGGGGCGAAGATCCAAGCGACCAGGTTGCCCAGCATGGCGAGCACGGAGTAGTCCATGAACTCCTCGGGGATGCCGTCCATCGCAGGCAGGAAGCCAAAGGAGCCGTTGTAGCTACCAAAGTTGGAGAGGAACCACACCACGACGGTAGAGGCGAAGATGATCGTGCCGGCCTTCTTGATAAAGGCCCAGCAGCGCTCCCACACGTGCAGCGCCCAGGAGCGGATCGCCGGGAAGTGGTAAGCGGGGAGCTCCATGACAAACGGGGTCGGGCGGCCGGCGAAGAGCTTGGTCTTCTTGAGCATGAGGCCCGAGGCGATGACGGCAAAGACGCCCAGGAAGTAGAAGAGCGGGCTGATCCACGCGGCGGTGGTAGAAGAATCGCCGATGATGGAACCCATGAGCAGGGCGATGATCGGCAGCTTAGCGCCACAGGGAATGAACGTGGTGGTCATGACCGTCATGCGGCGGTCCTTCTCGTTCTCGATGGTCTTGGTAGCCATGACGCCGGGGACGCCGCAGCCCGAGGACACGAGCATGGGGATGAAGGACTTACCGGACAGGCCAAAGCGGCGGAACACGCGGTCCATGATGAAGGCGACGCGGGCCATATAGCCGCAGTCCTCCAAGAAGGACAGCATGACGAACAGCAGGAACATCTGCGGGACGAAGCCGAAGATGGCGCCCAGGCCGCCGACGATGCCGTCGCAGACCAGCGAATCGACCAGGCCACCGTCCTCGGTGCCGCCCGCCACAAGGGCGTCGTGCACCACGGTGGTGATACCCGGGACATAGGGGCCGTACTGTGCCGGGTCGACCGAGTCGGCATTGTCACCCGCAGCCTCGACGGCCGCGTCGTAGGCGTCGCGACCCTGGCCGAGCACATACCAACCGTCGGTACCGAAGAGCTGGTCGTTGGTGAAGTCGGTCACCGTGCCGCCCAAGGTAGAAACGGCGATGTAGTACACGCAGAACATGATGACCACAAAGATCGGCAGGCCCAGGATACGGTTGGTAACCACGCGGTCGATCTTCTCGGAGGTGCTCATCTTTGCCGGAGCCTTGGTCATGCACTCGTCGATGATGTGCGCGATGACGCCATAGCGCTCACCGGTGATGATGGACTCGGCGTCGTCGTCGCAATCCTGCTCGCACTGGGCGACCAGCTCCTCCACGCGAGCGGCCTTCTCCTTGGTGAGGTTGATGAGCTTGCAGGCGTCTGCATCGCGCTCAAACAGTTTGACGGCGTAGTAGCGACGCTTGTTGGCGGGAACGCTCGCCGGAAGGTTGTTCTCGATGTGGTCCAGAACGTCCTCGATGGAGGAGTCGAACTTGTGCTCCGGCACCTGGCCCTTGGAAGCAGCGGACTTCTTAACCTGCTCGAACAGCTCCTTGATGCCCTTGTTCTTAAGAGCCGAGATCATCATGACCGGGCAGCCGAGCTTCTTGGAAAGCTTGTCGGTGTCGATCTTGTCGCCGTTCTTCTCGACCAGGTCGGCCATGTTGAGGGCAACGACCACGGGCAGGCCGGTCTCGATAACCTGAAGCGCCAGGTACAGGTTACGCTCGAGGTTGGTGGCGTCGACCACCTGAACGACGACATCGGGCTCGCCGCTCATGAGGTAATCGCGCGAGCATTGCTCCTCAGGGCTGTAGGGGGAAAGCGAGTAGATGCCAGGGAGGTCCGTGATGGTAACGTTCTTGTCGCTTAGGAGCTTGGCTTCCTTTTTCTCAACCGTGACGCCGGGCCAGTTGCCAACGTAGCCGTTGGCGCCGGTGATCAGGTTGAAAAGCGTGGTCTTGCCGCAGTTGGGGTTACCCGCCAGCGCGACATGGATCTGAGAATCCGCCATTCAATCCTTCTTCCTTGTGTGCCCGCGCTGCTTTCTCCGCGCAGGCTGGATAATGTGCTTCAAAGACGCTGCATTAAGTTAGAAAAACCTAACTTTATCTGCAGAAATATGCGCCGCAAGTCCTTACTGAACCTCGACGACGGCGGCCTCCTCCTTGCGGATGGAAAGCTCGTAGCCGCGCACGTTGATCTCGACCGGATCACCGAGCGGTGCAACCTTCACGACCTTGAACGAAGTGCCCTTGATGAGCCCCAGGTCCATAAGGTGGCGGCGAAGCGCACCCTCACCGTGAAGCTTGACGATGGTGGAGCTCTCGCCCACCTTAACGTCACCCAACGTCTTCATCCTCTTGTCCCCCTTTCGGTTTTTATCAAATGCTGCGAACTAACCGACGGTCATGATGTGCATGGCGACCTTGGAATCGATGCCAAAGCGTGCGCCCAGCACAGTGACGATGATATTGGCGCCACTCGAGCTCACCACGTGGATTTCGCTGCCCTCGACAAAGCCGAGGTCCTTGAGGTGGTGCTTCATATCCTCATTGCCCTTTACACGAGACACGCGCACGGTTTCGCCCGCTTTTACCATCGAAAGCGGCATTGCCGGCATCTGCGGTCCGCAAGACATGAGTGGCTCCTAACGTCAGTTCGTCCTCAACATCGACGCGATAAAAGTTAACCACGTCTATGTTCGCTTTAGTAAACTAGCACGTGGTTAACTTTTTGGAAAGGGTCCCTATTCAGATTTCGAAAAAGTTTCCTTTATGAAACAAAAGAGGCACCGCAAAGACCATCTCTTTGCGGTGCCTTGTCATACCAATTTATGCAACAAAGGGGACTGTCCCCTTGTCACATTGTTGAGGTTAGAGCGAGAGGTTTCTGATCGACGTGACGCAGGAGGCCTCATCCACACCCGAAACGCGGAAGATGATGTTCTCGCCGCACTCGCCGTAGAGAGCCATGAGGCCCATAACATCGCGGCCATCCGTGTGGCGGTCGCCGATGCTGACCGACACGTCGCTACGATGCTTGGCAATGATGTCATAGAGCAGCGCAACCGGGCGGGCATGCAGTCCCAACGGATCTTTAATCGTCTTCGTAAACTCGACCATGTCCCCTCCCACGACATCGCACATTCGGCCGGCAAACCCAGCCACGTGGTAGTTATTGTACGTTACCGGCGCACCCCCGTCTCACAAAAAACGAGGAAAGGCACACGTCCTTCCCTCGTTGCTGGCAATAGGTAGCCGCTCGCCTACATCAGGCGCAGGCTGACGTCCTTGAGCTGGGCGCCGGAAACGGCACTCGGGGCGCCCGACATAAGGTCGGAGCCGCTGGCCGTCTTGGGGAACGCCATGACGTCGCGGATGGAGTCGGAACCGGTGAGCAGCATGCACACGCGGTCCAGGCCCAGAGCGAAACCGCCCATCGGGGGCGCACCAAACTTGAGGGCCTCCATGAGGAAGCCAAACTGAGACTCGGCGCGCTCCTCGGTAAAGCCCAGGAGCTTGAGCATGGACATCTGCATCTCGGCGTTGTGGATACGCATACCGCCACCGCCGGCCTCAAAGCCGTCCATGACAAAGTCGTAGGTGCACGAACCGGCCGCCAGCGGATCGGCCTCGATCTTGGCGATGTCGGTCTCGGTCGGCAGGGTAAAGGGCTGATGCTCGGCAGCATAGGCCTTGCGGTCCTCGTCCCAATGGAACAGCGGGAAGTTGACGACCCACAGGAAGTCGTGGCCCTCGCGCTTGATCTCGAGCGCGTTGGCCATGTGGGAACGCATGCCGCCCAGGATCTCGTCAGAGAGCAGGCGCGGGCCGGCGGCGAACATCACAAGGTCGCCGGGCTCGACGTCCATGCGCTCGCGCAGAGCCGCCATCTCCTCGTCCGAGAAGAACTTGACGATGGGGCTGTTGATGGAGCCGTCCTCGCGGAAGGCAATCCAGGCCAAGCCCTTGGCGCCAAACGTGGAGGCCACGCCGGCAAGCTTATCGATCTTGGCACGTGCCCAGGCACCAGCGCCCTTGGCGTTGATGGCCTTGACGACAGAGCCCTCCTCGTTTGCGGCAGTCGCAAAGACCTTGAACTTGGAGTTGGCAAAGATGTCGGTCAGGTCGACCAGGTGCATGCCATAGCGGGTATCGGGCTTGTCGGAGCCATAGGTGTCCATGGCATCCCAGTAGTCCATGCGACGCAGCGGCGTGGGCATCTCGACACCCATGCGGCCGAAGGCGTCGGCCAGGACCTCCTCGAGCGCGCTCATGACGTCGTTCTGGTCCACGAAGGACATCTCGATATCGACCTGGGTGAACTCGGGCTGACGGTCGGCACGCAGGTCCTCGTCGCGGAAGCACTTGGCAACCTGGTAGTAGCGCTCGACGCCACCGACCATGAGCAGCTGCTTCAGGAGCTGCGGGGACTGCGGCAGGGCGTAGAAGTTGCCCGGCTGAATACGGCTGGGAACGATGAAGTCGCGGGCGCCCTCGGGCGTGGACTTAAACAGGGAGGGCGTCTCGACTTCCATGAACTCACGGTTGTGCAGCGCCTCGCGAATGGCAAAGGTGAAGTCGGAGCGCAGCTTGAGGTTGGCCATCATCTCGGGACGGCGGAGGTCCAGATAGCGATAGCGCAGGCGAGTGTCCTCGCTGGTCTCGATGCCGTCCTCGATCTGGAACGGCGGGGTGACGGACGTGTTGAGCACCTCGGCGTGGTCGGTCAGGACCTCGATCTCGCCGGTCGCGAGCTTGGTGTTGGTGGTCTCCTCGCCACGGGCGCGCACGACGCCGTGAATCTTGATGGGCCACTCGGGACGCATGGTCTCGGCGATCTTAAAGGCATCGCCATCGGAGTGCTCGGGGTCGAAGGTGAGCTGCGTGATGCCCTCGCGGTCGCGAAGGTCGCAGAAGATAAGGCCGCCGTGGTCGCGGCGACGGCTCACCCAACCGGTGAGGGTGACCTCTTCGCCCACGTTCTCGAAGCGAAGCTCGCCGCAGGTACGGGTGTGCATGGAATGCTCATCGATGGGACGGGTCTGGCTCATACCAGTGATCCTCCTTTATGGATCTGTGCCGCCCCGTGTCGTTCCGGGCGGCGTCGTACAGATTTGCCCAGCCTGCGTAAACCGCGCAGCCAGACATGGCGTTCTATCTTATCGCACCCGCGTCGATGTGCCGCGAAAAAGTAGCTCTTGCCCAAAGACTTGACGGAGACGAAACAATTGACACGGCCTGGCCGTCACCAAGGCGCGCCGCGTGCGACAATGTGCCCCAATACAACTGCACTCGGAAAGGCCCGTCATGACCGCACGCCTCATCGTTATGGATATCGACTCCACGCTCATCAACCAGGAAGTCATCGACCTGTTGGGTGAGGAGGCCGGCGTGGGCGAGCAAGTTGCACAGATCACCGAACGCGCCATGCGCGGCGAGCTTGACTTTAAGCAGGCGCTCGAGGAGCGCGTGGGGCTGCTTGCCGGCTTGGATGAGAGCGTGTTCGATCGCACTTTTGCGCGGGTGACGTTTACCCCCGGCGCGCTGGAGCTTGTGCGCTCGGCGCACAGCAAAGGCTGGAAGGTCGGCGTGGTAAGCGGTGGCTTCCACGAGGTCACCGACAAAATCGTGGCCGCCGCGGGCATCGATTTTTGCCTGGCCAACCGCCTGGAAGTCGTGGACGGCAAGCTTACCGGCAAGCTGGCGGCAAACATTGTGACCAAGGAATCCAAGCTCATCCAGCTGCTGGATTGGGCGGTTGAGTGCGGTGTCGACATGGCCCATACCGTCGCGATCGGCGACGGCGCCAACGACATTCCCATGATTCAGGCCGCGGGCACGGGCATCGCGTTTTGTGCCAAGCCCAAGACGCGCGAAGCCGCCCCGTTTGCCATCGACGAGCGCAACCTGATGCTCGCCATGGACATCATCCTGCGCGACTAGCCGATCCGTCTAAAAAATGAATCAGTCCGTCCTATAGTTTCCGAACAATTTTGTCTTAGTGTTCGGAAACATACCCTTTGAGTGCTAGACTTTGCGCCGTCGAAGGGAACATATATGGATAAGCGAGATCTTGAGCAATTGCTGAGCGATGTTGCCGACGGAGTAGTCACCCCGGCAGTCGCCCTCACGCGCATCCAGACGGCTCCGACCGCCGATTTGGGCTTTGCGCAGCTCGATCTTTCGCGCGGAGTGCGCCAGGGAGCCGGCGAGGTTGTCTACGGTGCCGGTAAAACCGCCGAGCAGATTGCCGCCATTATCGAAGCACTGCACGATGCCGGCCAGGAGCGCATCCTGGTCACGCGCCTGGACGCCGAAAAAGCAGCCCGCACCTCGGAGCTCCTCGACAACGGCATCGACCTGGGATATGTCCCGGACGCACAGCTCGCCCTCGTGGGAGGCAAGCCCTCCCCCACCGGCAACGGACGCATCGTCGTCGCCTGCGCCGGCACGAGCGACCTGCCCGTCGCCGAAGAGGCGGCAGTGACGGCCGAGTTCTATGGCAACGAGGTCGATCGCCTCTACGACGTAGGTGTCGCCGGCCTGCACCGTCTGCTCGCGCATGCCGAGGAGCTTGCCCAGGCACAGGTGGTCATCGCCATTGCCGGCATGGAGGGCGCACTGGCGAGCGTTGTCGGCGGCCTGGTAAGCTGTCCGGTCATCGCCGTTCCTACCAGCGTGGGTTACGGTGCGAGCTTTGGTGGCGTAGCCGCGCTACTCGCCATGCTCAACTCCTGCGCCAGCGGCGTTTCGGTCGTCAATATCGACAACGGCTTTGGTGCCGCCTACCAGGCAAGTCTTATCAACCATCTGAGCGCCGGCACACCCCGCGCCCGTTAAGGAGCATTCCATGTCCAACCATCAGCATACGCTTATCATCGACGGCACCTCGGGCATCAGCGGCGATATGACCGTCGCGGCCCTGCTCGACCTGGGCGCCAGCGAGGAACACCTGCGCGAACAGCTCGCCACGCTGCCGGTCGACGGCTTTTCGATCGCCGTCACGCGTGCAAACAAGCATGGCATCGACGCCTGCGATTTCGACGTCCAGCTTGCAGAGGAGCTCGAGAACCACGATCACGATATGGCCTGGCTCTACGGCAACGAAGCAGCTGCCGAGCATACGCACGAGCATGAGCACCACCATCATGACCATGATGAGCACGAACACGAGCACACACACAACCACGACCATGACCATGAGGCCCACGGTCATGGCCACGAGGGCCATCATCACGCCCACCACCATCACCACCGTTCTTTGGCGGACGTCACAGCCATCATCGACGGCTCGCAGCTAAGCGATGGCGCCAAGCGTCGCGCCCTCGCCATTTTTTCCGTACTCGCCGCTGCCGAGGCCAAGGCTCACGGCAAAACGCCCGACACCGTCCTGTTTCACGAGGTGGGCGCCGTCGACTCCATCGTCGACGTCTGCTCTGTCGCCATCTGCCTCGACGACCTTGGTATTGAGGACATCGTGGTCGAGTCGCTCTCCGAGGGTCACGGCACCATCCACTGTGCCCACGGCCTCATGCCCATTCCCGTCCCCGCTGTCGTCAACCTGTGCCAGGCGGGCAATATCGCCCTCACGCCTGCACCGGTCGCCGGCGAGCTCGTGACGCCGACGGGCGCCGCCATCGTCACCGCGCTGCGCACGTCCGACCAACTGCCCTCACGCTACCGCATCGAAGCCGTCGGCTACGGCGCCGGCAAACGCCCCTACGAAGGTTGCTCCGGTACGCTCCGCTGCCTGCTCGTTCACGCGGACGCATAGCCATGGATGCCCGCAAGGCAAAAAGCCGCGCTGCGATCGTCGCGGCGTTCTCCGAGCTGCTGCGCGAAGAGGACTACGGCAAGATCACCGTCGGTGACATCATCGCTCGCGCCCATGTGGGTCGGGCCACGTTCTACGGCCTCTTCAAGAGCAAAGATGACCTACTCGCTGAGCTCGTGTGCGATATCTGCACCCATGCCCTCGACGATGACGGTACGCCCCTCGATGATCCGCTCGTGCAGGTCGAGCATATCCTCAACAACCTCTGGGAGCGCCGCCAGGGCGTTCGAGCCCTCGTAGCCGGCGCCGGCTCACGCGTCTTCGCCGACTGTCTACGTAAGACCATCATGTCCCGAGCAGCCGAAACCGTCCCCGTCGACCCCGCAGGCCCAGCAGCCACCATGGACCGCAGTTTCTTACTACACCACATAGCCTCAAGCTTCGTAGCCACCGTCCAATGGTGGGCCTGGCACAACTTCCAAGCCCCAAAAGAGGACGTAGCCAAAGACTACCTCTCAGCCATAAAACCCCTCTTCAACTAAGTAAGAACCTCATCCCAAAGCATCGCCCCAACCCAAGGCGCCACGCATCCCAAAGATTCACTCACGCTTCAACGCCCCTACCAGCAACAAGCCCCTCCCATCCAAATTCAGATATATATGTTGAGTTGCTTGTTCGAACACAGCCAAGAATGCCCAGGGCTCGGTAGGGGTTAACTTTCCAACGCACTCCGCAGGACGCAAAAAGGCTCGCCGCACAAAGTGCGCAGCGAGCCTTTTTGCATGTCCGAGGACGCGTTGGAAAGTTAACCCCTACCGAGCCCGGACCTTATAGAGCCGTCCTTTGACTAGAACATGCCCAAGAAACCGTGCACAAACAGTGCAGCCAGAGCGGCACCGACAAACGGAGCGATGCCAGGAACGAGCAGGCCGTACTTCCAGTTGTTGTCAGCCTTGTTCTTAATCGGCAGAACCTGATAGGCCATGCGAGGACCAAGGTCACGAGCCTGGTTCATGGCGAAGCCGGTGATGCCGCCCATACCCATGCCAACAGCCCAAACGATCAGGCCGACGCAGATGGCGAGCATCAGAACGTTCTCGCCAGCGCGGTTAGCGGCAGCAAGGATGGCGCTGATGAACACGAAGGTGCAAATAGCCTCGCAGAAGAAGTTGCGGGCATAGTTCGTGCCCTCGGTGGTGGGGTTGGTCGAGAAGATGTTGCGCTGGGCAATGGGGTCGACGACGCCCTCGGAAGCCTTGAACTCATCGG
>CAUBGU010000053.1 GCA_958435545.1 uncultured Collinsella sp. | reverse complement strand
TCGACAGCGTCTACTGGATTGCTTGCGGTGGCTCCATGATCGATTTGATCCCGGCCCATGAGCTTCTGCAGCGCGAGGCAACCACCTTCACTTCGTATATCTATACGGCTCGCGAGTTCGATATCATGCGTCCGCGTCGTCTGGGCGAGAAGTCCCTGGTCATCGCTTGTAGCCACAGTGGCAACACCCCTGAGGTCGTCGAGGGCTGCGAGATTGCCCTTGCTGCCGGCGCTACGGTGATCGCCCAGACCGACAACGCTGGATCTAAGATCGACACCGGTAAATGGACCACGTGGGTCTACCCGTGGGGCGAGGGCGTGCCGCAGGCCGAGGTCCCCGCTGGCATTTCGCTGTCGCTTGCGGCCGAGCTGCTCGATCAGCAGGAGGGCTACGCCGATCTTGCCGATATGTATGCCGGTATCGCCGAGATGGATAAGATTCTTCCCCCGGCACGTGAGAAGGTAAATGCCGAGCTGGGCGATCGTTTTGCCAAGCTTTGCCAGGAGCACGAGTTCTTCTATATTCTGGGCAGCGGTCCCAACTTTAGCCAGACCTACGGTTTCGCTATCTGCTCTCTTATGGAGATGCAGTGGCAGCACTGCAGCTACATCCACTCTGCCGAGTACTTCCACGGCCCCTTCGAGGCTACTCAGGATGGCGTTTTTTACTTCCTGCAGATGGGCTCCAGCGAGTGCCGTGCTATGGACGAGCGCGCCCTGGCGTTCCTTAAGACGCATACCGATACGCTGATGGTGCTCGATGCCAAGGAGTACGGTATGGAAGCCGTGCCGGCGAGCGTCCGTGCCTATCTGGACCCGGTGCTGTTCTACGCCATGAACTGCGAGCTGCGTGCTGCACGCGGCAAGGTGTTTGATCACGATCCCGATTTCCGTCGCTATATGGGTGTTGTCGAGTACTAGAAGGGGCAAAGGCCATGGCATTTAACGTTAACGCGCTCGGATTTGGCGACAACGTCGTCGATCGCTACGAGCATATCCACACCATGTATCCTGGCGGCAACGCGGTTAACTTCGCCGTTTATGCCAAGAAATGCGGTGCCGCACGTTCTGCATACATGGGCATTTTTGGCAATGACGCCGCTGCCGAGCATGTCATTGCAAGCCTCGAGGATGAGGGTATCGAGCTTGACAAGTGCGAGCAGATGATTGGCGAGAACGGAGCGGCTCGCGTGACCGTCGTTGACGGTGACCGTGTCTTCCTCGGCTCCAACGAGGGCGGTATCCGTGGCGATGCGCGCTATGTCCTCGATCGCTTTGACCTTTCGTACATGAAGCAGTTCGATGTGGTTCATTCGGGAAATTATTGCTTTACCGAGCGCGAGCTGCCCAAGTTGAAGGCTGCGGGCGTCACGGTCTCTTTTGACTTTTCAGACGACTCTACCGACGAGTACTACGAGCAGATTGCGCCCTACGTCGATTTCGCTTTCTTTAGTGCGGCGGATGCTGCGAGTGAGGACGAGATTCGCGAGCGTCTGGCATGGGTGAAGGGCCTGGGTCCGCGTTTTGTGTCGGCTACGGCGGGCGCCGAGGGCTGCATTGCTTACGACGGCGAGCGTTATTACCGCCAGCTGGCTAAACCGGTAACGGACATGAAGGACACCATGGGGGCGGGCGACTCGTTCCTCACCTCGTTTTTGATGTGCTATCTCGATTCCGCCAAGCGCGGTGAGGATGGCGCCGAGGCCATCGAGCGCGCGCTCGACTTTGCTGCCGGGTTTGCCTCGACCGTGTGCGGCATGGAAGGTTCTTGGGGCCACGGAGCGCCAATCGTCGAATAGCCGAGCGGTCCCGGGGAGGTGCGGGTGCCTCCCCGGGACTCGGTGTGCAAAAAATGCCAAATATGAGTACTGTGACTAATTTAGTCGCAGCAAAATCAACCCCTTCAGATGTGATTTGAGCGTCTGGAGGGGTTTAAGATTTGCGAAAACGCAGGATGAATGACTGTAAAAGCTCTAATTAGCGGACAATCGAGGATTATTCTGGCGGTTGGGAAGTTAAAAGTAATGTATCCATTCCGGTAGCAGTACTCATATTTGGCATTTTTTGCCCACAGGGGTTAGCGAAGGTCAAATACAGAGCGCGCATTTGCTAAAACTGCCGACTCAATGTGCTTAGCGTCACAGTTTTTGAGTGAGGCAATGCGTATCGAGGTCCTTGTGAGCGATCTGATGAGCGACTGTGCGCTTGTTTCTGTGTTTGGTTCGGCTGGTGAATCGGTCTCGAGCAGTAAACGATCGAGTGGGATCTGTCGGGCGTATTCGCGACCGCGCTTGGTGGCGAGCATCCGCTCGTTCACGGAAAAATAACAGCCCGCATTACGCGCGCGGACGAGTTCGTCCGAAGTACCGCTAAACCAGTGGAAGATGATAGCGGGGGAGTCGGGGTTTGGGATGAGTAGTCCATGCGATTCGAGGACGTCCAGTACGGCTCCTGCCGAACGAACGTCGTGAATTGATATCACACGCCCGGTAAGAGGATGTTGCGCGAGAGCCTCGCAGAGCCGGTCAAGTGCCTGTGTTTGCAGCGGCTCGCTTCCGGCAAAGCGCGCAGAAAAGTCGAGTCCCACCTCGCCGATGTAGCGCTCTTGGGCTGCAACTTCGCAAAGCAGATTGATTTCGGCAGGACCGCAGCGACCGTCGGCAAGCCACCAGGGGTGAAGCCCAATGCCGGCGATGATGCTTGGTTGGCGATGGGCGCGCTCGTTTGCGGCCGAAAAGTCACGTGGATCGACGCCGCAATCAAATAGGCCCAAGCCCAGTGCCGTCGCCTCATCGGCAACGGCGTCCGGGTGAGCCATCAAATCAAGATGGCAGTGTGCATCAAATAACCGGGGCTCCATCTCGGCGCACTCCGCTAGTCCAGGCGTTGGCCGTCGGCGCGCACACGCTCGGTGCCGCGTCCACTGATCTGGCGGATAACCTCGCCGGCAATCATCTGACCCATGATGGGCGGCATAAAACTAGCGGTACCCAACTCGGTACGCTCGTGGATGTTGGACGGGTCGCGGGGTTGGGTCTTAACCGATTCCTCGCAGCTAAACAGCACGTGCAGACTCTTGATTCCGCGCTTCTTACATTCTTTGCGCATGATGCGGCTCATGGGGTCGCGTACCGTATCGAAAATGTCGGCAAAGCGGAGGCACTCGGGATGGAGCTTGTTGGCCCCGCCCATGGAGCTAACCAAACGAATGTCGTGGTCCTGAGCATATTTGGCAATGGTGAGCTTGGCCGAGATGGTGTCGATGGCGTCGACGACGTAGTCGAGCTTGCCGTCCGTCTGCTCCAAAACGCTCGCGAAGAACTCGTCGATGTTGTCGCTCAGCAGGTATTCGGTGCGTTTGATAACGGTGGCGGTGGGATTGATGTCGTGGATCATGGCTTCCATAACATCGACCTTGCGCTTGCCGATGGTGCTGTGAAAGGCGATAGCCTGGCGATTGATATTGCTGGGCGCGACGATGTCCTTGTCCAGAATGACGAAATGACCAATGCCGCCGCGGGCGAGTGCCTCGCAGCAGTTGGAGCCCACGCCTCCGCAGCCGAGCACCAACACCGTAGCATCGGCGAGCTTATCGAGTGCCTCGCGGCCCATGATGATCTCGAGCTTGGTGTCGCGTGTCTCGACGAGAGCGGCAGCGGTTTCGGTCATAGACATCCTCCGATGGGGAAGCGAATCGTGTTTTAGCTATCGCCATTATAGGTGTTATCGCGATTCCATTTGAGCCCTTGGGCTTGTTGAAATGGGATCGGGGTTCGCATAAGATTGAAGCAGATGGCACCCGTTGCAGCGGGTTGGCCAACTCTAAAACACGTTTGTAGCGTGAGAAGTGGCCGTCTTCGCATTACGCGGAGGCGGCTATTTTTTTTGAGTACAAGATTAGATAGTTAGACAAACATCTAAATATCGAGTATAGTGTGCGCGTCATGAGAGATGATGAGAGGAGGTCTTATGCCGGGAGAGGGTTTTAAGGCGCTTGCCGATCCAACGCGACGGCGCATTTTGGAGTTGCTGCGCGAGGGCAATTGCACGGCGGGGGAGCTTGCCGAGCATTTCGATATCAGTAAGCCGTCGCTGAGCCATCACTTGGCGACGCTCAAAAACGCCGGGTTGGTGATCGACGAGCGCCATGGCCAAAACATCGTTTACAGCTTAAACACCACCGTCATGCAGGACTTGATCGGTTGGTTTATGGGCTTTACAAACACGGAAGGTGATAAGAATGAATAACGAAAACAAGGGCATTCACCCCACGGGGGTATCGTCGCGCGTGTGGGCCATGCTTGTTGTGGTCTGCGCTATTAATGTCGTAGCGCACCTCATGGTGATGCCGAGCTTGCCTGCGCAGATTCCCACGCACTGGGGCGCGAACGGCGCCGTCGACGGTTGGGGTCCTAGCTGGATGGCCTCCGCGCTCGGCGTGCTGCCTCTGGCGCTTCTCGCAATGTTCTGCATGGTGCCGCGCATCGACCCCAAAGGTGAGGCATATCGAACCTCGGGCAAGTTCTACCAGGGCTTCGTAATCGCCTTCACCTTGTTCATGTGCGCCATAAGCTGGCTGGGAGAGCTTACGGTCTGGGGCGTGGTGCCGGCGGTCGGTTCGGTTAACGTGCTGATTTCCGGTGTTGTCGGTTTGCTGTTCATCGGCGTAGGCAACTACTTGCCGCGTGTGAAGCAGAACTATACGCTCGGTATCAAGACACCCTGGGCGCTTGCCGATCCCGAGAACTGGCGCCGTACGCAGCGTTTTGGCGGCGCCTGCTTTATGGTGCTGGGTATTGGCCTGATTGTGATGGGCGTGGCAGGCAGCGTGCTTTCGAGTGAAGTCGTCGCCGCGGTGATTGCGGCTCTGGCGTTTGGTTCGGTTGGAGCCGTCTACGTCTACTCGTATCTGTTGTGGCGCAAATCGCAGCGAGCCGCTCGTTAAGGTTGCGGAAAACTAGCGTACGCAGTTCATAGTATGTTCCGGGGGACTTTTCCCAGGTAGTATTAGGGGGTGTGGGCAACCATGCCCCTTTTTCGTTACGTTTCAGAGCTGGTTCCCTCATTTCGTTTCCACTAAAGCGAATCAAGAATAGGGAAACAGCAGGTAGAAAGGATAGAACAGGCAAATGGCAGAGTTTATCTACCAGATGTATCAGGCTCGCAAGGCCCATGGCGACAAGGTGATCCTTGACGACGTGACCCTGAGCTTCTACCCCGGTGCCAAGATCGGCGTCGTGGGTCCCAACGGCATGGGTAAGTCGACCCTGCTCAAGATTATGGCCGGCATCGAGGAGGTCTCCAACGGCGATGCCAGGCTCACCCCCGGCTACACTGTGGGCATCCTGCAGCAGGAGCCGCCGCTCGACGACGACAAGACCGTCATCGAGAACGTGCGCATGGCGTTTGGCGATATGATCGCCAAGGTCGATCGCTTCAATAAGATCGGCGAGGAGATGTGCGACCCGGATTGCGACATGGACGCCCTCATGGCCGAGATGGGCAAGCTCCAGGACGAGATCGACGCCGCCGACGGCTGGGATATCGATTCCAAGCTCGGCCAGGCCATGGACGCCCTGCAGCTGCCCGATTCCGACATGCCGGTCAACGTACTTTCCGGCGGCGAGCGCCGTCGCGTGGCCCTGTGCAAGCTGCTGCTCGAGGCTCCCGACCTGCTGCTGCTCGACGAGCCCACGAACCACCTGGACGCCGAATCGATCCTGTGGCTCGAGCACTTCCTGCACAACTACCAGGGCGCGGTGCTTGCCGTCACGCACGATCGCTACTTCCTGGATAACGTTGCCGAGTGGATCTGCGAGGTCGACCGCGGTCACCTTTATCCCTACAAGGGCAACTACTCCACGTATCTGGAGACCAAGGCCGCCCGTATCGAGGCGCAGGGCAACCGCGACGCCAAGCTCGCCAAGCGCATGGAGGCCGAGCTCGAGTGGGTACGCAGCTCGCCCAAGGCTCGCCAGGCCAAGAACAAGGCCCGTCTGGCTCGTTACGAGGAGATGGAGGCCGAGGCCCGCGCAAGCCAGAAGCTCGACTGGACCGACATCCGCATCCCCGTGGGCCCGCGTCTGGGCAACAAGGTGCTCGAGGCTCATCACCTGCACAAGGAGTTCGATGGCCGTGTGCTCATCGACGACCTATCGTTCACCCTGCCGCGCAACGGTATCGTGGGCGTCATCGGCCCCAACGGTGTGGGCAAGACCACACTGTTCAAGACCATCGTGGGCCTGGAGCCGCTGACTTCGGGCGAGCTCGAGGTGGGCGAGACCGTCAAGATCTCCTATGTCGATCAGAACCGTTCCGGCATCGACCCCGATAAGAACCTGTGGGAGGTCGTCTCGGATGGCCTGGACCACATGATGGTCGGTGAGACCGAGGTTCCGAGCCGTGCTTATGTGGCGAGCTTTGGCTTTAAAGGCCAGGACCAGCAGAAGCGCGCCGGCGTACTCTCCGGTGGCGAGCGCAACCGTCTGAACTTGGCGCTTACGCTCAAGCAGGGCGGCAACCTGCTGCTCCTCGACGAGCCCACGAATGACCTCGACGTCGAGACGCTGTCCTCGCTCGAAGCGGCGCTGCTCGAGTTCCCGGGCTGCTCGGTGGTCATTAGCCACGACCGTATGTTCCTGGACCGCGTCGCCACGCACATTCTGGCGTGGGAGGGCACCGACGAGAATCCGGGCAACTGGTATTGGTTCGAGGGCAACTTCGAGGCCTATCAGGCCAATCGCATCGAGCGCCTGGGCGAGGACGCGGCCCAGCCGCATCGTATCCACCGTAAGCTGACGCGCGACTAGATCGTTACGCGGTTTTCCAAACCGCGTAACTGCTCGACGCTGCGCGGGTCGCAAGCACCCCATCTTGCCGTTCAAGCCGTCGCTCGCGTACCGAAGTACGCGTCGCTCCTCTTTCACGGCAACCTGGGGCACTTGCGGCCCGCTCGCTGTTGGTTACGCAACATCAACAAATAAAAACGGCTCAAATCCTGATTTGGATTTGAGCCGTTTGTCGTTACTGCTCGGGTTCTTCGACTTTATCGATGGCCCAGGCGGCTCCGAGACCGCCGGTGGTGTTGCGGCGGATGCGCACGGTAACCTCGCGGCGCTCGCCGGCCTGCGTATAGTGCAGGGGGAAGCTTGCGCGGTTTCGCGCGGCCTCGATGGTACCGCGCTCGCGGGCGATCCAGTAGTACTCGCCGACAATGCCGAGGGTATCGGCGCCGTAGGGGAGATAGGTCGACAGCTGGTGCAGAAGCGGGCCGGGGCAGAAGACCTCGGTTGCGAAATCGATGGGGAAGTCTTCGGGGATGGTCGGTACTGCGGGTGCGGGGGTTGGGGCCGCTGCGGGTGCCGAAGCCGGTGCCGGTGCGGGAATTTGGCCGCAAGCAGAGGTGGGCACGGATTCGATGACGGGTGCGGGCTCCGGCGTCGCTTCCGGCTTGATCGTGGAATCTGCGGGCTCCACGGTGACGGGCGCGTCTGCAGCTGCGGTTTCAACCTCAACCTGCGTCGCGTCCTCGTTCTCGACGCTCGACTTTGCTTCGATGGGCGTGGATGCCATGGTGGTGATGCCGGCGTTGGCGTTCTCGGGGTCATAGACGACCGTGAGCGAGATGGCGGGCTGCGGCGTCTCGGGCTCCGGTGTCGACTCGGTAGCGTCTTGATCTGCGGGCTCGTCGGACTGATCGTCCTCGGCCTCGTCGCCAAAGACATCGCTGTTTTGGAACGCAGCCGGCTCGGGTTGGTCAGCGGCTTCTTCGGTTGTCGACTTGGGAGCCTCGTTGAGCTCCACAGTGGCTTCCTGCTCGGATATGACTTCGGAATCGGTCGTGGCGGCGATTTCGGTTTCGGCTTCTGCCGTTACCTCAATAGCAACTTCGATCTCTGTCTCGGGCTCGGGTTCCGGCGCGGCTTCAACCATGGCTTCGGGCTCGGGACGCTTAACGTGCTTGGGGCGCACGGCCTTGAGGTCCTTCTCACCGCGCTTTTTCTTTTTGTAGGACTGCTTGGCGCCCTTGGCGGTCTTGGGCTTGTCCTCGCCCTTGGCAAGCGCAGCATCCCAGGCCTCGTTGGCGATGACCGTGGCATACAGGCGGCCGCCTTTAAAGACGGTCAGCTTAATGCAGTCGTCGAGCTCCTCGAGCAGCTCGCGCGTGGACTCGAAGCCCAGGTCATAAGCGGTCATGTCGCCAGCGGCGAGCGCCTCCTCGACCTGCGTCATAAACGTTTGCTTGCCACATCCAATCGCATCGCGCAGCAGGCGATACAGATAGATGTGGTTGCCCAGCGAAAGCGTGGGCCTAACTATTGTCTTGCTCATGGCAAATCTCCTCTTTACACATGTAAAGCATCTTACCATCGCATGGCGTTCGCCATGGCGGCGCCCAAGGCAAACGGGCGCGAACCGCTTTCGATTCGCGCCCGTTGTACAGGTCGGTTATCTATGAGAGGCAAACGTGCTTAGTTGCCCGATGCCGTGCCTTGGCTCGAGTTGTCAGATGCCGTGCCGGAAGCGGTTCCGCTCGAGCTGTTGGTGTTGTTACTGTCTGCCGTGCCCGTTCCCGACGTGGTGTCGCTCGTCTGGCCTCCCGTGTTCGGCTGTGAACCGTCAGTCGTTTGGCTTGAGTCGGTCGTGCCGGACGGCGTGCCGCTGTTGGCCGTAGAGGAATCAGTGCCCTGCGATTGGTTTTGGGTGTTCGAGGACGAATTGGCAGAGGTAGGACTGTCTTGCGTGTCGTCCGTCTGTGCCTGCTGATCCTGCGGCTGAGTGTTGCCATTTGCATCGCTCTCGGTCGTGCGCGACGACAGGATTGGCTCGGGACGCTCGCCCAGACCCTCACCGGCAGTGGTGATAAGGATGGCGCCGGCGCAGGCGATGACCGCGACGATGGCGATGGCGATCGAGAAGACGATGACCTTCTTTTGTGTCTGGCTGCGCTCTGCCGCCGCCTTGGCGCGCAGACTGTTGGGGGCGACGCGCGCCGTGGTCGCGCGTCCCGCAACCTGGCGCATCTCCTGCGTGGTCGCGGCGCCACCTAGGTGCTCCTCGACATCGGGCTCAACGGGCTCGTAGGCGCCGGCAGGGTAGTCGACAGCGGCATGCGTGCCCTTGATTGCTTCGGCGCTGGCGGAGATAAAGTGGCGATAGACCTGCGAGGACACAACAGTGATGACTGAGCTCACAGCGGCACCAATCACCGAGCCGGCAATGCCGATCTTTGAAGCAAGCGCCACGCTCGTGGCGGCAGCTGCGGCGCCGGCGATGATCTGGGGAATGGAAATGTCGTCGAACAGGCCCTTTTTGGGCGCGATGGCCATGGTCTGTCCAATGGAATGGTTCTCGTGTACGCCGTTGTTGAGCGATGCCGGCGTCATGACGCGCGTGCGCGGCGCGTCGGTGTACTTGGTTGTCATACGGGGTCCTCCCGGTGTAAATCTGCTTCGTTTCGTGTAGCCATCAGGGTACCCACCAGATGTGAATCGTACGTGACATTTAACAGATACCATCAACTCATCAATTGCTCACCAAGTTGGTGGGATGCGGTTCCACCCGGCGGTTGAACTACAATAGGACTTGCTAATTGTTGTGAATGGCGTCTACGCACGGGAGCATTCTTATGAATCTTCACCTTTCTCAGTCTGATGGCTTTTTGCGTGTGGCGGCGGCGTCGCCGCAGATTCGCGTGGCCGATGTCGAGGGCAATGCCGAGGTTGCGCTGGCGGCTGTTCGCGATGCTGCCGGGCGCGGCGTTCGCGCGTTGGTGTTGCCCGAGCTTAATCTGGCTGGCTATACCGCGGCCGATCTGTTCCATAACCGCACGCTGCTGCATGCCTGCGAAGCAGCGCTGGTGCACATCCTCGATGAAACCCGTGAGCTGCCGATCGTCTTTACCGTTGGCTTGCCCGTTGCGGTGGCAGAAAACATCTACAACTGCGCCGCCGTGTGCTGCGCGGGCGAGCTTTTGGGCCTCACGGCCAAGAAGTATCTGCCCAACTATGGCGAGTTCTATGAGCGTCGCTGGTTTGCTCCGTCGCCTGCGGATCCCGTGTGGGTTGAATTTGCCGGTCAGGGTCCGGTTCCGCTGGGTTCGGGGCTTGTCTACCGCTGCTGTGATGAGGGTGCCGAGGATATGGTGCTGGGCGTTGAAGTCTGCGAGGACCTGTGGGTGCCGGCACCCCCTTCGACCGAGATGGCGCTTGCCGGTGCGACGGTGATTCTCAACCCGTCGGCCTCGGACGAGATTATCGGTAAGGCAGATTACCGCCGCAGCCTTATCTCCAATCAGAGCGCGCGCCTGTACTGCGCCTATGCCTACGCGGACGCGAGCGAGGGCGAGTCCACGACCGACATGGTCTTTGCGGGTGAGAACCTCGTCTACGAAAACGGCTCCAAGCTCGCCGCGACCAAACTGCTTACCTGTGATATGGCCATCGCCGACGTTGACCTTGACCGCCTGGTTGCCGAGCGCCGTCGCTCGACGACGTGGACGCGCACCGACGATGCGCCGGAATCCGCGACCGTTGAGTTTTCGTTTGAGGGCGTACTGGCCGAAGAACCTGTCCTGCGCGATGCGCTCGACATCGACCGAGTCTTCCCCCGCGCTCCCTTTGTGCCGGCCGACCACGGTGATCTGGCTGAGCGTTGCGAGACTATCCTCGACCTGCAGACCGCCGGCCTCAAGACCCGCCTTGCCCATACGGGCACCAAGGCGGCCGTCATCGGCCTTTCGGGCGGCCTCGATTCCACGCTGGCGCTCCTCGTGACCGTGCGTGCGTTCGACGCCTTGGGCCTGCCGCGCACCGGTATCACGGCCGTGTCCATGCCCGGCTTTGGCACGACGCACCGCACCAAGTCCAATGCCGAGTCGCTCGCTCGCGACCTAGGCGTGAGCTTTCGCGAGGTCTCGATCCATGCTGCCGTGGAGCAGCACTTTAAGGATATCGAGCATGATCCGACCGTGCAGGACGTGACCTACGAGAACAGCCAGGCGCGCGAGCGTACGCAGATTCTGATGGATTTGGCCAACCAGGCTGGCGGTTTTGTCATTGGCACGGGCGACCTGTCGGAGCTGGCGCTCGGCTGGGCTACCTATAACGGCGACCACATGA
>CAUBGU010000052.1 GCA_958435545.1 uncultured Collinsella sp. | reverse complement strand
GGTCGATTCCGGAGACCCGGCACCCGACAACGAGCACATCACCGGCGTGCGCGAAAAGCGTGGCGAGGAAGAGCAGGCCGCTGCGAAAACGCAGACTGCCATGTATGCCGCACGCATCGCGGTCTATGACGACATGCTGTCGACGCCGCGCGTCATCGTCATCGAACCTAAGGACGTGCGCACCTATCTGGAAGAGACAACCAACACCGTCTACCAGTGCATGAAAGAACAGGGCGGGCACATCTCGCTCATGGTTATCCGCGAGATTGTCGAAAACTTTATCCACGCCCACTTTGCAGAGCCCATCATCTCGATCCTAGACGGCGGCGACACCATCCGATTCGCAGACCAGGGACCGGGGATCGACGACAAGGAGCGCGCGTTCGACTTTGGCGTTACCAGCGCAAACAGCAACATGAAACGATACATCCGCGGAACCGGAGCCGGGTTTCCCATGGTGCAGGAGTACCTGGAAAACGCCGGCGGCGCTGTATCCATCGAGGACAACATGGGCAACGGCACCGTGGTCACGGTAAGCCTGAATCCCAAGCGCGTACAGGAAATCGAGCGCGCCGGAGGGCGAGGGGCCGCCGTGCGCCCCGAGACGGAGCAGCCAGCGTATCCCCTATCCAGCACGTTTGTACAGCAGCCCGTGGCGCAGCAGATGCAGCAGCCTGGAAGTTTTCCCATGCAAGACCCCCAGACACCGCTGGGCAACCCAGTGCAAAACATGCCGGAGGGGATAGGCTCGGCAGATCCGGACACAGGCGCCGTGCAGCAGACGGCGGCCATGCCAAACGTCGCGCAAATGGGCTACCAACCGTACCCACAAGGGTATCCTCCCCAATATATGCCGCAGCAGGGATATGCCCAGCCGTATCCACAGCAGTATCCTCAGCCGTACCAGCAGCCGTATCAGCAGATGCCGCAGGGAAACCTCAACCCCTGGACTCAGCAGATGCCGCCGCAGCCTTACCAACAGTGGCCGCAAAGTTTTCAACAGCAGATGCCGCCCATGCAGAGTTCTCAACAACCAGCAGCTCAAATGATGTATCCTAATGCGGCGAATCAATACGCACAACCGCAGTCGGACGTGTTTATAAGCGAACGCGGCAACGCTGCATTAGGGTATCTGGCCCAACATCAAGAGTGCGGCGCGACGGACTTGGCGCGGGCGTTTGGAAACTCTGCACCCACCTGGTCGCGCACGCTCAACGATTTGGCGCAGACGGGCTTGATAGTCAAACATGGGCAGAAATACCATCTGACCGAAATCGGAAGCGCTCGCGTGCGGGCCCAAGATTAAGGAACGGGAGAGACAGTGGACGAGGAAGCAAGCATCATCCTGGGGGATGCCATCGCCTTTTGTCAGCGCGACGGCCAAGATGCGCGCCTCATCAACATGCTGGGGCAATCGCGTGCTGTGAGCCTGACCGAGGACACCTTGACGATTGAGGCCCCCTCACGATTTGCCATCGCTCAGCTCAAAAAGCATCAGCCGACCATCGAGGCGTACCTGGAAGAGATCGCCTTTGCACCGATTGCGCTCAACATCGTGGCACCACAGGGCTCCGCGGCAGATAACGCCGCACCCGCGGCACCCGTCGTTCCCCCGGCGGCGCCAGCTACCACCACAGTGTCGGCTCCCGAGCATCAAATCGGCGATGTTTCCCGTGAAACCATGCCCACCGTCTCGACGCCGGCGGCCCCCATGTCCGCTGCCACACACATGCCTATCGCGCACGACGCAACACCGGGCGAGAATTCGGGCATCGCAATCAAAAACACGCTTTCGGCCGACGATTTCCGCCGCATGATGAACCAGATGAAAGGCGAGGCGCCTGCAAAGAGTGCAAAACCAGCCTCCACATCGCCCATGAGCGTCCCCGCAGCTGCGGCACCGATCGAGCAGAACACCGACGGCGCGCCGCTCGCGGCCAACTCGAAATTCACCTTCGAAAACTTTGTCTACGGCCCAGAAAACAGCCATGCCTATCGCTCAGCCCTCAAGTTTGCCGCGCTCGCGGACGAACGCGGCACATGCACATCCCTGTTCATCTATGGCAAATCGGGGCTGGGCAAGACCCATCTGCTGCTCGCCATCAAAAACGAGCTCGCCGAAAAGTCGCCCGAGATCAAGGTAAAGTACGCCAACTCACAGGCGTACCTCGATGACCTGATGACGGAGTTCGACCGCCAAAAGAAGAGCAACGCCCCCATCATGCAGGCATACCACGACGTGGACGTGCTCATCATCGACGACATTCAAAACATCATCGGCAAGCGCGCGAGCGTGGACTACTTCTTCCAGCTCATGGACGAGTTTATCCGCAACAACAAAAAAGTCGTCATCGCAGCCGACCGTGCGCCCAAAGACCTGAGCATGGACGAGCGCCTTACCAGCCGTTTTAATGCCGGTATGCTCTGTTTGGTGGCGGAGCCCAGCTACGAGATGAAATACAAGATCTTGCAGCGCTACTACGAGAACACGATAGCCGCCGCACCCGAGGCGGGTGACGACTCGCTGCTGGCGGCCTATGGCGGCGATGGTGGGCATCTAACCGACGAGCACTTTAAGCACATGGCAGAAGTCTCGGGAACCAACATCCGCGAACTCGAGAGCTTCTGCGAACGCTGCGCCGGCGAGGCAGGAGACCGCGAACGCGAGGGCAGCGAGCTCAGTTTCGACGACATCGACGCCATCGCAAGTCAGTACTTCGATACGTCGGCCAAAAAGATCAACGTGCAGACGGTCCAGTCTGTCATTGAAGAGCAGTACGGCGTGACGCACGAGGAGCTCATCGGCCCGCGCCGCAACGCCAACATAGCCAAAGCCCGCCATATCGCCATATATCTGGCTATCGAGATGTGCGAGATGACGACTACGGCGGTGGGCGCGGAGTTTGGCAACCGCAACCACTCAACCGTCAGTACGAGCTATAAAAAGGTTCAGAAGATGATTCAGGAAGACCGCACCATAACCGAGGATCTCAAATCGCTGCGAGATAGAATTACACTGCGCTCGTAGGGAAATAGAGACACCTGTTGAAAACTTGTCGAAACGCCGGGCATAACGTGTCTAAAACTCGCCCCAAGGCGACGAAAAGTTTTCCGCAGGTTTTGAACGTGGAAAACACGGTCGGTTGCGCACAGGTTGCTGTCGATTCTCTTTTTGGGGTTGACCAGCGCTTTTGGGAGTAATCAACAGTTTCGTCAGTGCTATTACTATTATTAAGATATTTATATCTATAGAAAGGTATTAAAAGATGAAGTTTACCGTCAGCCAAAGCTCGCTCACGCAAGCCATTGGCGTCGTTATGAAAGGCGTCGCTTCGGCATCTACCCTTCCCATCCTGTCGGGCGTGCTCGTTAAGGCGCAGGACGGCATCTTGGAATTCCAAACCTCTAACTACACCATCTCGATTCGTCATCGCATTGCCGCGCATGTCGAAGAAGAGGGCGAGATGGTGATTCCCTGCAAGATGCTCTCGAACATTACGAAGACCCTTCCCGACGCCCCGGTTACCTTTGAGCTCTCGGAGCGTCAGGTGCTGATCGGATGCGAGAAGAGCTCCTTCCGCCTCAACACGCTCGACGCCAACGATTTCCCCGAGTTCCCCGCCTATGCCATCGAAAGTGCGGTGGAGCTCCCGACCGATATCCTGTCCGAGATGGTCAGCCGCGTGTGGCGCGTCACTTCGACTGATAAGGCCCGCCCCATCCTGGGAGGCGTGCACATGAAGGTCGAGAACAACACCGTGCGCCTGGTGGCAACCGACTCCTTCCGTCTGGCTGTATGCGACACCCAGGTCGAGACCTCGACGCTCGAGGGGTCCTTTGAGCTCAACGTTCCGGCCGACGCCTTCAACGACGCCCTGAGCATCATGGCCAGCCAGGCGACCATCATGATCGGCGCCACCGACACCCAGGTTGTCTTTGAGGCCGGCAACACCACCTACGTGTCGCGCCGTATCGAGGGCGTGTACCCCAACTACAAGCAGCTCATCCCCGATTCGTGCGTGACGAGCGTCAAGATCGACGTGGCGGCTTTTAATGCCGCCCTCAAGCGCGTGGCGGTCATCGCGAGCGCGAACCCCGCAGTCAAGTTCGAGATCGATGTCGAGAACGGCCAGATGGGCCTGTCCTCCATCTCCAATGACCAGGATCTGGCGCAGGAGACAATCGATGTCGAGGCCGAGGGCGAGTCGGGCACCATCGCCTTTAACTACCACTACATCTTTGGCTGCCTCAATGCCCTATCCAAGGAGAAGGAGATCACGCTGGAGCTCAAGAGCTACTCGCAGGCGGGTATCTTTAAGTCCTACGACAAGATCAACTATCTGTACCTGGTCATGCCGGTTCGCATCTAGCGCTGCGCCATGACCATGTTTGCCCGCAACCTTTCCGTCGCGCGCTACCGCAGTTTCGATAGCTACCGTCTTGACCTGGACGAAGGCGTGACGGTGCTTGCGGGACCCAACGCGGCGGGAAAGACCAACCTTATAGAGGCGCTGCAGCTTTTGACGAGCGGCGCCTCGTTTAGGCATCCCACCGCTACCGAGCTCGTGCACGACGGCACGGGCTCGTGCAGGCTCGAGTTGAGACTCGAGGGCGATGGCCGCGTGCTCGATATGGGGCTGGGCGTTGAGGACGGCAAGCGCTCGTTTAGCCGTAACGGCAAGAGATGTTCGGCCGCCGGCGTGCGCGGGGTTTTGCCGAGCGTGCTTTTTTGCCCCGATCATCTGGATATGGTCAAACGCGGTGCCAGCGTGCGTCGGGCCGCCCTCGACGACTTTGGCGTGCAACTGAGCGCCCGTTACGCCGACCTGGCGAGCACCTACGGGCGTTGCGTGACGCAGCGCAACGCCCTGCTCAAGGAGTCCTGGTGCTGCCGCGAGATGCTCGGCGCATGGAATGACTCCATCGCTCGCGCCGGGTCCGCCCTGCTCGTGCATCGTTTGACCCTGCTCGACCGACTGGCAGGCCATGTGCGCGCCGCGTATGGGCAGGTGGCGTCCGGTGAGGACGCAGGCGTGTCCTATGTGTCCACACTGGGGGATTTGCCTCAAACCGAGGGGCGCGAGGAACTTAAGGGCTGGGCGTACGAGCATATGCTCGCGGCCCTCGATGAGCGTGCCGATGAGGAGATGCGCCGCGGCGTGACGCTTGTGGGTCCGCATCGCGACGAGATTGAGTTTACCGTTGCGGGTCGATCTGCCCGTTCGTTTGCCAGCCAAGGGCAGCAGCGAACGCTGGTGCTTGCCTGGAAGGTGGCAGAAGTGGCCGTGGCGCGCGATATCCTGGGCACTGCGCCACTGCTGCTTTTGGACGACGTGATGAGCGAGCTCGATGCCGGGCGTCGAGGCGCTTTTCTGCAGCTGATCGGTGATGACATCCAGACGGTCATAACCACCACCAACTTGGGGTACTTTACTGATGACCTGCTTGAACGAGCCAAGGTGGTGAGCATGGGTGAGGCGTGCTAATTACGAGCGCGAGAACGGAACGGTTGCCTTTGGCGGCTTTTTGGATGCCGAGCGTCAGCGCATCCTGGCGGCCGCGACACCTGAGCGCCGCGCGCAAATGGAGGCTGCCGAGGAGTCGCGCGCGGTCTATCGTGCCTGGAATGCGGTGTGCTCGGGCACGCGCGAGGGACGCCACGTGACGGGCCTACGCTACCTGCCCGAGTCCAATGAGCTGCTGGTGTATCTCGATTCGCCCTCGTGGACGCAGGAGATGACGCTGCTGCGCGAGATCATCCGGGCGCGCATGGAGCGGGCCGGCGCGCATGTGGACGGCCTGGTGTTCAAAACGACCGCGCTCGGTCACACGCCGCCGGCTGCCAAGGAGCGCCTGCGCCCGGCCGTGACCGAGCGACCGCCGGTTCCGCACGCCGATCTAAGCGAAGCCGAACGCGGCGAGATCGAGCGCCAAGTGGCGCCCATCGAAGACCAAAAACTGCGCGAGGCCCTCGAGAATGCCATGAGAGCCAGTGCCGAGTGGGCCAAGGGCGTAGAAAGCAAAAAAGAGCCTTAAATCGCATCTGGTGGCCTTGTAGAGCCAAATACCCTCGTTCCCGAGGGTATTTTTTTACGATAAACTAGTAAGGCTGTACACATTTTCTTGACTGAAGGAGGACGTGTGGCAAACGAAAACGATTACGATGGCGGCGAGATTAAGATTCTCGAAGGTCTCGAGGCCGTTCGTAAGCGCCCGGGCATGTATATCGGCTCGACGAGCGCCAGCGGCCTGCATCACCTGGTGTGGGAGATCGTTGACAACTCCGTTGACGAGGCCATGGCCGGTTTCTGCACCGAGATTCACGTGACGGTCCACGCCGACAACTCCATCACGGTCGTCGACAACGGGCGAGGCATCCCCGTCGACGAGCATCCCATCAAAAAGATCCCGACGCTCGAGGTCGTTATGACGATCCTGCACGCCGGCGGTAAGTTCGATAACTCGGCCTACAAGGTCTCGGGCGGACTGCACGGCGTGGGCATCTCCGTCGTCAACGCACTGTCCAAGCGCGTGGTCGTGCAGGTGCGCCGTGATGGCAGCGTCTACGAGATGGAGTTCTCGCGCGGCAAGACCGTCAAGAAGATGGAGGTCGTGGGCACCTCGGATTCGACGGGCACCACCGTCAGCTTCTGGCCCGACGACGAGATTTTCGAGACCTGTGTCTACGATTTCGATACGCTGCACAACCGTCTGCAGGAGACGGCGTTCCTCAATAAGAACCTCAAAATCGTGCTGACTGACGAGCGCGAGTCTACTCCCCACGTGGAGGAGTTTTGCTACGAGGGCGGCATCATCGACTTCGTCAAGTTCCTTAACGAGGGCAAGGACGTCCCCGAGGCCTTTAAGGAGCCTATCTACATCGAGGGCAAATCGGACCCGGACGCACCTGTGGCCAAGATGGGCGAGGTTGAGGTTTCCCTGCAGTGGAATAGCGGCTACGGCGAGAACGTCATGTCGTTTGCCAACGACATCTACACCCCCGAGGGCGGCATGCATCTCGAGGGTTTCCGCACCGCTCTCACCCGCGTGATTAACGATTACGCCCGCAAGCAGAACCTGCTCAAGGAGAAGGACGCCAACCTGAGCGGTGACGACGTGCGCGAGGGCCTTTCGGCCGTCATTTCGGTTAAACTGCCCGATCCGCAGTTTGAGGGCCAGACCAAGGCCAAGCTCGGCAGCTCCTACATGCGCGCGCTCACGCTCAAGATCGTGACCGATGGACTGACCGATTATCTGGAGGAGCACCCCAAGCCCGCCCGCGAGATCGTCAAGAAGGCCCAGCAGGCCTGCAAGGCCCGCAACGCCGCCCGCAAGGCGCGCGAGGCGACCCGTCGCAAAAGTCTGCTCGAGACGGCGTCGCTGCCCGGCAAGCTCGCCGACTGCTCGGTGCGCGATGCCGAGCTGACCGAGCTCTTTATCGTAGAGGGCGACTCGGCAGGCGGTTCGGCCAAGGACGGCCGTCGCCGAGACATCCAGGCGATTCTGCCCCTGCGCGGCAAGATTTTGAACGTCGAGCGCGTGGGTGACCACCGCGCGTTCTCGAGCGACACCATCCAATCCCTGATCACCGCGATCGGCTGCGGCGTCACGACGAGCGCCGGCGACGGTGGCGACTTCGATATCAGCAAGGCGCGCTACCACAAGATCATCATCATGACCGATGCAGACGTTGACGGTGCGCATATCCGCATCCTGCTGCTGACGTTCTTCTACAAGTACATGCGCCCGCTGATCGATGCCGGCTATGTCTATGTTGCCTGCCCGCCCATCTTTGGCATTAAGGTACGCAACAAGATCCATTACGTGTATCCCAACGGCCGCCAGCCCGAAGACGAGATTCTGCGCGACACCATTCAGAGCTTGGGCCTGAACCCCGACGACAACGACGAGGACGGCAAGGCCAAGGACGGCAAGATCACCAAGAAGCGCAAGGGCTATACCGTTCAGCGCTACAAGGGCCTGGGCGAGATGGACCCCAAGCAGCTTGCCTCGACGACGATGGACCCCAAGACCCGTATCCTGCAGCGCGTGTCGATCGAGGACGCCGTGGTGGCGGACCGCGCCGTGCGCGAGCTCATGGGTTCCGAGGTCGGCTATCGCCGTGAGTACATTGAAAAGCATGCGCATGATGCACGATTCCTTGACGCTTAAGAGGAGGTAACGTGGCAGACGATATCAACAACAACGAGGGTATGGACGAGGCCGGCGACGCCGGCATGCCCGATGATCTGAAGCGCCTGCTCGCCCGCGCTGAGCAGGGCGAGGACGGCGATCCGGATTCCTATAACCCCGACGCCGAGGATGAAGAGGATGAGGATGACGACGCCGAGCTCGAGGAGAGCTTCGGTGCGGTCGATCGTGGCGCCTCGGCCGGCGAGGATATCAACGGCGGTCAGCTCCAGATTTCGGAGTTCGGCCGCGAGATGAAGCAGTCGTTCATCGAGTACTCGATGTCGGTCATCACGGCGCGCGCCCTGCCGGACGTGCGCGACGGCCTAAAGCCGGTGCACCGCCGCATCCTGTACGCCATGAACGAGAGCGGCATCTACCCCAACCGCCCGCATAAGAAGTCGGCCTGGACGGTCGGCGAAGTTATCGGCAAGTACCATCCGCACGGTGACTTCGCGGTTTACGAGGCCATGGTTCGTCTGGCGCAGTGGTTCTCCATGCGCACACCGCTCATCGATGGCCACGGCAACTTCGGCAACATCGATGGCGACGGCGCGGCGGCCATGCGTTATACCGAGAGCCGCCTGGCAAAGCCTGCCATGGAGCTGCTGCGCGACCTGCAAAAGGATACCGTCGACTGGCAGCCCAACTACGACGAGTCGCTCGCCGAGCCCGTGGCGCTGCCCGCGCGCTTTCCCAACCTGCTGGTCAACGGTAGTCAGGGCATCGCCGTCGGCATGGCCACCAATATCGCCCCGCATAACCTCACCGAGGCGATCGAGGCCACCTGCTACCTGATCGACAACCCCGACGCCACCGTCGACGAGCTCATGCAGATCATGCCCGGTCCGGACTTCCCCACCGGCGCCATCATCATGGGCAGCGCCGGCATTAAGCAGAGCTACGAGACCGGCCGCGGCTCCATTACCGTGCGTGCCAAGGCACATGTGGAGTCCACCAAGACCGGCCGCAGCCGCCTGGTCTTTACCGAGATTCCCTACATGGTCAACAAGGGCACCCTGCAGGAGAAGATCGCCCAACTCGTCAACGACAAGCGCATTGAGGGCATCTCGGATATGCGCGATGAGTCCAACCAGAAGGGCATCCGTCTGGTCATCGAGCTCAAGAAGGGCGTCATTCCGCAGGTCGTGCTCAACAACCTGTATAAGTACACCTCGCTGCAGACGACCTTTGGCGCCAACAACCTGGCGCTCGTCAACGGCGTTCCCAAATGCCTGAGCCTGCGCGAGATGCTGCAGCACTACATCGACCACCAGGTCGACGTCGTCACCCGCCGCACCCGCTTCGACCTTAAGAAGGCCCAGGCCCGCGCGCATATCCTCGAGGGCTACCTGATGGCCCTTGACCATATCGACGAGGTCATTAGCATCATCCGCTCCTCGCAGACCGACTCCGAGGCCAGCAGCCGACTGATCGAACGCTTTGGCTTTACGCCCGAGCAGACCACGGCCATCCTCGAGATGAAGCTGCGCCGCCTGACCGGCCTGGAGCGCGACAAGATCCAAGAAGAGTTGGACGGCCTGCGCCGCGCCATCGCCTACTACGAGGACCTGCTGGCGCACGAGGAGAAGATCCTGGGCGTCATCAAGGAAGAGATGCGCGAGATCTCCAAGAAGTTCGGCGACAAGCGCCGCACCGAGATCAGCCAGGTTGAGAAGGACCTGGATGTCGAGGACCTCATCGCCGACGAGGATATGGTCGTGACCATCACCCACACCGGCTACGTTAAGCGTATCCCGGTGGCCGCCTACCGTGCCCAAAAGCGCGGTGGCAAGGGCGTGTCGGGCGTCAACCTCAAAGAGGACGACGTCATCGACGAGATGTTCATCGCGTCCACGCACGAGTACGTGCTGTTCTTCTCGAGCAAGGGCAAGGTCTATCGCCTGAAGGTGCACGAGCTGCCGGTGGGTACGCGCCAGGCGCGCGGTACCGCGATCGTCAACCTGCTGCCCTTCGAGGAGGGCGAGAAGATCGCGAGCGTCATCAGCTGCCGCGAGTTCCCAGCCGACGAGTACCTGATGTTTGCCACCAAGAGCGGCATGGTCAAGAAGACCGTGATGAGCGCTTACGACCGCAGCCGCCGTGATGGCCTGATCGCCATCAATCTGAGAGACGACGACGCGCTGCTCGCCGTGCGCCGTGTGCGCGAGGGCGACAAGATCATCCTGGCCACCACTGCGGGCAAGGCGATCATGTTCCCCGAGGACCAGGTTCGCGCCACGGGACGCGACACCAGCGGCGTTCGCGGTATTAGCATGAAGGACGGCGTGAGCGTTTTGGGTATGGAGGTTACCAACGGCAACGGCGACCTGTTTGTCATCACCGAGCGCGGCTACGGCAAGCGCACGCCGGTCGCGGACTATCCGGAGCAGAACCGCGGCGGTCAGGGCGTCTACACCATCCAGATGACCGAGCGTAAGGGAAACCTCGCGGCCATGAAGACGGTGGGTCCGCAGCACGAGCTGTTCATCGTGACGGAAGGCGCGACGGTCATTCGCGTCAAGACCGATGAGATTAGCCAGACCGGCCGAGCCACCCAGGGCGTCAAGATGATGACCGTCGACGACAACGACCGTGTGTGCGCTGTCGCCCGCATGACGGCAGCTAAGGAAAAGCCCGAAGGCGAAGGCGCCGAGGCCGAGGCAACGGTCGATGCCGAAAATACCCCAGTCGACCTAGGCGACGGCAACGACATGCCAGAGGATCTCCTAGACGAGTAAGAGGCCCTAGCTGGTAGAAAATATCAGACCCCATATATCGGCGGTCGGCGCACTGCGCGCCGACCGCTTTTTTGAAAACCTCGGGACTCGCGTTCGCCCCGGCCGCACGGCGGCATGTGAAGTCGATCGCGAGTTCCGCACGAGCCAGAGAGCACTTAATGTGCTCTCTGCGCGAGTCGGGACTGTCCGAGCAGGCGACTTCACATGCCGCCGTGCGGCCGGGGCGAACACCCTCCAAAGATTTTCAAAAAAGTTGTTGACGCGCGCGTAACGACTCGTCTAATATATCCCTTGCGCGATGGACCTGTAGCTCAGTTG
>CAUBGU010000051.1 GCA_958435545.1 uncultured Collinsella sp. | reverse complement strand
TAAGTGCTTTCCTTTGCGTGCGGAACTCGCGACAAACTTAACCGCCCCGCCCGGCGAGCAAGCTGCGGAAACTCGGTCGGTCCAGACTAATGTCGGCTGAAAAGAATTCTGGCTGATAACCTGTTCGCGACAAAGACTCGATAGGCAGCCCCCTCTATACCCTTTTATAAGTTGCGGTGAAATAAGGACTGAATTTGGGGTTGAATCGTTTAAACAGTCCCTATTTCACCGCAACTTATGGGAGGGATAGAAAAAAGGCGAAGGCCCTCTCCAGGGCCTCCGCCTTAGTTACAGGGGGCGATGTTATTCGCGTACCGTGGAATTAGACCAGGCGGGCGTTGATCGTCTTGGCGATCTCGGCGGCGTCGGTGGAACCCTTGACGGTGGCACGGAAGTCCTCGTCCATGAGCGCCTCGGCGACCTTGGACAGGATCTTGAGGTGCGTGGTGCCAGCCTGAGCGCCCGGGATGAGCAGGGCAATGGCAACGTTGACGGGAGCGCCGTCCATGGTGTCCCAACCGGTCACGCCAGAGTCGTCCTTGACGACGATGACGGCAGCCTCGGTGATGGCGTCGGACTTGGCATGCGGAATAGCGAAGCCCTCCATCATGCCCGTGGTGCCCTCGGCCTCGCGGGCCAGGAAGGCGTTCATAACGGCGTCGGCGTCGCCGGCGATACCGGCCTTGACGGCCTGGTTGGAAACAAAGCTCAAGGCCTCGTCACGAGAAGCGAAGTCCTCGGCGACAAAGACGTTCTCGACCTTCACGAAGTCGGAAGCCTCGGCCTTGGGGGCCTCGACGGCAGCGGCCTTGGGGGCCTCAACCGGCTTGGCTGCAGGAGCGGCCTTATGGTTCTTCTCGAAGTCGTACTTCTTGAAGGCCACGAACAGGATGCCACCGATCACGGCGCCGATGAGGATAGCGAGGACCCACAGCGGACCGTTCTCGACAACGGGCAGGACCAGGAAGCCACCGTGGGGCGCCGGATCATGAACGTTGAACATGATGGTCAGGATCGAAGCGATGGAGGAACCGAGCATCATGATGGGCATGACGGGCCAGATGTTCTTGGTCATGAACGGAATGGCGCCCTCGGTGATGTGGGTGCAACCAAGGATGAGGTTGACGACACCGGCGTCGTGATCCTCCTGGCTGAAGTACTTCTTGCCGACAACGACGGCGAAAGTGGTGATCAGCGGCGGAACGATGCAGGCGGCGGAGACGGCAGCCATGAAGTTGGTGCCGAAGTTGTAGGTATCGGTGCCAACACCGGCGGCCAGGGCCTCGGTGAGCATAGCGGTACCGGTGACGTAAGCAGCCTTGTTGACCGGGCCGCCCATGTCAAAGGCGCACATGCAGCCGATAGCAAGACCCAGGACAACGGCGCCAGAGGCGGACAGGCCCTTGAGGAAGTCCATCATGGCGGTGTTGATGGCAGCCATGGGGCCGGAAATGCCAAGCATGACCAGGCCGACAATAGCCGTCGAGAACAGCGGGTACAGGAAGATAGCCTTGAGGCCGTCCAGGTTCTTGGGCAGGCCGGCAAAGACCTTCTCGAGTAGCAGGATGACATAGCCGGCGAGGAAGCCGCCGACGATGCCGCCCAGGAAGCCGAAGCCCACGCCGGCGCCACCGGCGTCGATCATGCCGGTCTCGGCGTTAACAGGCAGGCCCTGGATGGCGATCATACCGGCAACAAAGCCGGGGACGAGCGCCGGGCGCTTGCCGATGGATTCGGCGATGTAGGCGGAAAGCACCGGGACCATAAGGTTCATGGCGATGCCGCCGATGATCTTGAGCATCGCAGCAAAGCTGTTGTAGTCAGACGCCGTCGAATCGAAGGACGTAATGCCCCACAGGAACGAAACGGCGGTCAGGACACCACCAGCAACGACGAAGACCAGCATGTGGCTGACGCCGTTCATGAGGTGCTTGTAGATGATGTGGCCGATGGACTCCTTCTCCTCGACCTCGTCCTCGACATCGGCAGCAGCCGCAACCGTGTCGTCGCCCTTGGCGGCGAGCGCGCGGTCAATCAGCTTACCGGCGGCCTCAACGGACAGGGCCTTGGAAACACCAACGGAAACCATGGGCTTGCCGGCGAAACGCTCAGCCTGGACATCCTTGTCGGCTGCGACGACGACGGCCTTGGCACCAGCGATCTCACTCTTGGTGAGCTCGTTCTCGACACCGACCTGGCCATGAGTCTCGACCTTAATGGTCAGACCGCGCTCGGCAGCTGCCTTCTCCAGCGCCTCCTTCGCCATGAAGGTGTGCGCAATGCCAGTCGGGCAACCGGTTGCGGCGATGATGTCAAACTTAGCCATGTGTCCCTCCTTCTTGAGTACAGCGCCCGCGGGCGCTCCCCTACACGCGCTTCGATGCGCGTTTTTCCACAACTGAAAGATACCAACCTACCGTCCGCGTGAGAAGAGCTAAGGTGCAAATCTCCGGTGAAAGGTTCTTTCATAACCGTAAACGGTAAGTGAAAGTTTACCATCAACACTTGAAACGGCAAGGTGTATCTTGTAATTGAAAATGCCCGTATACTATGGCATTGCGAATCAAATTAGATTTTCATGCCAACCAGGAGCCATCCATGACCGATAGTAGCAAGAGCGCACTTTCCCTCATTAGCACCCATCAGGGATACAGCGAATCCGAGCAGCGCATTGTCGACTATATATTGGAGCACCAGTCCGAGGCTCCACGCCTCACGGCGGCTCAGCTCTCACGCGCCGCTGCCACGTCCGAGGCGACCGTTTCGCGCTTCTGCCGCAAGCTTGGGTTTGGCAGCTTCCGCAGCTTTCAGTTTTCGTTGGCGAGGGATTTGGAAAGCCAGCGCAACGAGGGCCTGACCGACGAGGTCTCGCTCGACAATATGGAGCAGAGCCTCAAGAACATCCTGGCTGCCAAGGTGAGCGAGCTTAATGCGACCATCGACGGAATCGACCACGATACGCTGGCGGCTGTTGTGCATGCCCTTAAGCATGCAGGGGTTATTGAGTTTGCGGCTGTGGGCAATACGAACGCGGTCGCGCTCGATGCGACGTTTAAGTTTTCGCAGCTGGGCCTGCGCTGCATGGCGAGCACCATTAGCGAGACATCAATCGGCTTTGCGCTCACGTTGCGCCCGGGTGACGTTATCGTGCTAATCTCAAACTCTGGCAAATCGCGCCGACTGAATCGCATGGCAAAAGCGGCTCGCGACTGCGGCGCAACCGTAGTCGTCATCAGCAGCGACAGCAAATCCCCGCTCGCGCGCCTGGCAGACTACACTTTTAATACCGTCAACCACGAAGCGCTGCTGACGACGGGCGACTTTGCGTTCTCCAAGATCAGTGCCACGATGATCATCGAAGTCATCTACAACTTCCTGCTGCCCGAGATTGAAGACGCTCGCGAACATATCAGCTACTACGAGGAGCTCATCCAGCCGGATAAAGTCGTTGAGTAAAACGCGTAGTGGGACAAAAATTTCAGTCTATTTTGTCCCACCAACACCGCTGATACGACCTAACCTCGAGCTTCTTCGAGCATCTGCTTCGCGTGGGCCAAGCTTGCCTCGGACTGATCGCCGCTCAACATGCGGGCGATCTCGGCAGTACGCGCTTCGCCGGTTACCTCGTCCAAATGCGTCTGGGGAACATCGCCCGGTTCCTTGCTGACGACATAATGCTTGTCAGCCATGACGGCGACCTGCGCCAAGTGGGTTACGACAATCACCTGATGAGTAGCGGCGAGATCTGCCAGCACGCCCGCGAGCGCACGCGCCGTGGAGCCACCGACACCGGCATCGACCTCGTCAAACACCAGCGTATCAACACCGTCCGCGTTACCGAGGACGACCTTGCTTGCCAGCATGACGCGGCTGAGCTCGCCGCCCGACGCAATGCGGCGCAGGGGACGTGGCGTCAAGCCGGCACCGCTGCGGTATAGCAGCTCGTAGCTCGAAGGACCAACGGGCGTCCACTCAGCACGGGGAAGATCGCGCGACTCCCAGACGAGCTCGGCGCCACCCATCTCCAAGCGAGCCATCTGGCGGCCGACCTCGTGGCAGAAGCGCGGGGCCGCCGTATTGCGAGCGCGCTTAAGTGCCCTGGCAGCAGCGAACAGCTCGCGCTCGGCGCTCCCGAGTGCCTCACGCGCCTTTTTGATCTGTTCATCGCCATCATCGACCAGCGACAGCAGCTCTTGTGAGCGGTCGCGCATGGCAAAGACATCGTCCATGGTCGGACCCCACTGACGCAGCAGGCCCTTGAGGTCGGAATACCGCTCGCGCATGCGAGCGAGCTCGCGAGGATCGAAGGCAACCCCATCGCGATAGGAACGAAGCTCGTTCGCGCAATCCTCAAGAGAGATGCAGGCATCCGAAAGTGCATCGGCAATGTCGCCCAGTTTGCGATCGACGGTAGCCATTCGGGAAAGCTCTGCCACGGCGCTGTTCACGGCATCGAGCGCTCCCCCTTCAGAGGCAAGCGATGCATGGGCATCGTTAGCCGTGGCAACCAGTACCTCGGCATGTTCGGAGCGCGGCAGCAGTTCCTCGAGTTCCTCATACTCGCCCGGCTTGGGGTCGACCTCGCCGATGCGCTCGAGCGCAAAGCGCGCCTCCTCGACGAGGCTCCCCTGCGCACGCGAGGCCTCTTCGACACGTCGAACCTCCTTAGCGGCAGCCCGCGAAGCCTTAAAGCAGGCGCGGTACGCATCCAGCGCCTCGAGCGCAGAGCGTCCCGCCCACGCATCGACCATCGCAACGTGATGCGCCGGATCGAGTAAGCGCTGGTGCTCGTGCTGGCCGCACAGATCCATCATCACGCCGACGCGCTCCGAAAGCTCGCGCACGCTGGCGATGCGGCCGTCAATCTTGACGCGGCTGCGGCCCTCGGCGGAAAGGCTGCGCTGGACCGTGAAGCCTTCCGTGTCGTGCGGGCCGTCAAACAGGCGCGCCTCGACGCTCGCCAGCGCCTCGCCCTCGCGCACCGTCGACGAATCCGCGCGCTCACCCAAAATAAGCTTGAGGGCCGAGAGCAGCGCGGTCTTGCCGGCGCCGGTCTCGCCGGTCAGGACAGTCAGGCCGGCACTCGGCACCAGCGTCGCCTCGCGAATGAGTGCAATGTTAGAAACCTGCAGCTCATCGATCATGGCGGACTCCGTAGAATACGCGGCTCACCGAGTTGTAAAAACTCTCGGGGCCGTAGTCGAGCAGCAGCACATCGCCGGGGCCTCGGCGCACGGCCACGCTCTCGACCGTGCCGTCGCAGGTAATAAACTGTCCATCGATAGCGATCGCCGGAACGCTCGGACGGTCATCAGACATAAAGATTTCGACGACATCGCTCGGCGAAGTCAAGAAAGCGCGAGCTTGAATGGTGTGCGGCGCAATGGGTACGCAGACCATGCCCGTATAGTCAGGGCTCACGATGGGGCCACCGGCGCTGAGCGCGTAACCCGTAGAACCAGTCGCCGTCGAAACGACGACACCGTCACCGCGTAGGCGGTCGATATGGTGACCGGACACCGTGATGTCAAACTCGACCATATCGGACAGGGGGCCGCGCGTAAGCGCCATGTCGTTGAGGGCGAAGGTGCGCACAACATCCTTCGTACCATCTTCGCGCACGGACACGATATCCGCGGCGATGGTAGCGCGACGGCTCACATGCAGCTCGCCGGACAGGGCGTCGCTCACGACCTGCAGAATGTCGCGCTCCTCGGGACTCGCAGCAGTTAAAAAACCCAGGTGACCATAGGAAAGACCGAGGATAGGAATCTCACGATGGTTGAGGATGCGGGCAGCGCGCAGCAACGTGCCGTCGCCGCCGAGCGTAATGACCAGATCGGAGCCGTCAATATCAGGCGTGCTTTGAATCTTCGATCGCTGGTCGGCAGCCCATGCGACCTCATAGCCCTGGCGCGTCAGCCAAAGCTCGAGCATCAGGCCGCTCTCGACCGCCTCTTGCTTGTAGTAATTGGGAACCAGAAAGACCTTCATAGCGTTGCAGCTTTCTCGCTCATAACCGATACCTGGGATTGCAGCTCGTCTTGCGAGCGATCGCCGGGGTCAAATCTCGTGCCGTACAGGAAAAACTCAACGTTGCCCTTGGCACCATGAATGGGCGACACGCACACATCGACCGGGAACAGGCCCTTGGCAGCAAAGAGTTTAACCGCCGCCACGAGTGTATCGCGGCGCACGGCGGGATCGGTCACAATGCCGCCCTCGCCCACCAGCGCCGCCGGAGCCTCAAACTGCGGCTTTACGAGCGTGCAGAATGCACCCGTAGGCGCCAGGCACGCCAGCACCGCATCGATAATGTTCGCGATGCTGGTAAACGAGACATCACACACTGCCAGGTCGATGGCGCCGGCATAGCCAAGCTCAGGCAGCTGCGTCACGTTGGTGCGCTCATGCAGCATCACGCGATCGTCCTGACGCAACGACCAATCAAACTGGGCGCGACCCACGTCCACCGAGACAACGGTCGCAGCTCCGCGCTTGAGCAGGCAATCGGTAAAACCGCCGGTAGAGCAGCCCACATCCAGACAGGCAAGGCCCGTCGGATTGATGCCAAACGCATCAAGCGCGCCTTCGAGCTTAAGACCGCCGCGGCCAACATAGGGAATGCGCCCCTTCACGTGCAGTGGCAGCCCCGGGATCACCTTAAGGCCCGGCGAAGTCAAGCGCTCGCCGCCACTCGAGACCAAGCCGGCCATAAGAGTGCGAAGGGCATCCGCGCGATCGGCGCAGATGCCCTGTGAAATCAGTTCGTCATCAAGACGCACGCGTTTCATGAATGCCATCAACCATTCGTATCCGGAGATGCGGCCTAGCTATCCTGGGATTCGTTTGCCGCATCCTCATCGTATTCCTGCTCGAGCTTGTCGGCCTCACGCGGCGTCAACTCAAACTTGTCGACCATATCGACCGCGCGGGAGCCAAGCTCAATCGCTTCGTCAAACAGATCGAGTGAACGCTCCAAGGACGTATCCTTGGAGCGAACGGTAGCGATGATCTGGTCCAGACGGTCCGAGATCTCGTCGAAGTTGCGGACGGAACCCTCTGGCATGGCTACTCCTCGACGGAGTCGACAACAGCCTCGGCGGCGTCCGCATCCTCGGCCAGCACGCCAGCCTCAGCCTGAGCAACCGCAACCTTTGCGGCAGCCTCGGCAGCCTGTGCCTCCTCGCGAGCGCGATCTTCGGCCAGCAGCTCCTGGTACAGGTCCTCGCCCGGCAGCTCCTCGCTGCGAGCGATCTTGCCCAGCACGCCGTTGACGAACGACGCGGACTGGTCGGTGCCATAGGCCTTGGCAAGCTCGACGGCCTCGTTGATCACGATGGCGTCCGAGACCTCCTCGTCGGTGAGGAAACGCATCTCGTAAACGGCGATACGTAGCAGATTGCGGTCGGCGCCGGGCATGCGCATAAGATCCCAGTTCTTGGCAACGGAACGCAGAGCGCAGTCGATGCGGTCGATATGCTCGTAGGCACCGCGGCACAGCTCCAGCGCATAGGGGTCGAGGGGACCCTTCGAGATCAGGAAATCACCCTCGAGGACGCGCTCGAGCGGGCTGTCCGTGGCCTCGGCCTGAAACAGCAGCTGCAGCGCCTGACTGCGGGCAAGCGTACGCCCGCGATAAACCTTAAGGCTCAAAGGTTACTCCTTGGGGAAAACGAGGCCGTCGATGCAAACGTCAACACGCTCAACCTCAACGCCCACCTGGGCATCGATGGCGGCGACCACGGCGGCGCGAACGGACTCGGCGAGTTTCTTGAACGGATAGCCAAAGAACACAACGACACGCACGGTGAGTGCGAGCTTGTCGCCGACGACCTCGGCCTCGACCGCCGGCTCGGAAGCCGGGGCCTTAGACGAGAGCATCATGGAGACAAGGTTGGTGGCAAGGTCCTTGACGCCAACGGAGGCGATGCCCTCGACATCGGACACGGCGCGCGAGACGATGGCGGTCAGAACATCGGGCGAAATGCCGATGCCGTCAATCTTGATTTCCTGGGGCATGAGTCCTCCTAGAAGATTTGGTTGCTAGACGCGGGAGACGAACTTGCCGTCGCGAGTGTCAACCTTGATGACCTCGCCCTCGTTGAGGTACATGGGGACCTGGATGACAGCGCCGGTGTCGATCGTGGCCGGCTTGGTGGAACCCTGGACGGTGTCGCCCTTAAAGCCCGGGTCGGTCTGGACGATGGTGGTCTCGATGAACATCGGCGGAGTCACGCCCATGAGCTCATCGTCGGCGAAGAGCAGCTGGCAGATGTCGTTCTCGCGCAGCCACTTGGAGTTCTCGCCCACCATGTCCTCGGGAACGGGAACCTGCTCATAGGACTCGTTGTCCATGAAGATGTAGTCGGTGCCATCGTTGTAGAGGTACTGGAACTCACGGGTGGTGAGCATGACGCTCTCGAACTTAGTGCCGGCGTTGCAGGTGTTCTCGACGACGCGGCCGCTCTTGATGTCGCGTGTCTTGTAGCGCACAAACGCGCCGCCCTTGCCCGGCTTGACATGCTGGAACTCGACGATGGTGTAGACCTTGTCCTTGATGCGGAGACCGAGGCCGTTCTTGAAGTCGGCGGTAGAAATGGTAGGCATAGCGACCTTTCTTGTTATGGGCAGAACGCACAAGCGTCCAAATTACATACGATGGAAATTATACACTTGCAGACGGCGCCTGCAGCGAGCGCATAAAAAGAGAACGCGGGGCGTCCGGATCGATTCGGACGCCCCGCCCCAAACTATCTACCGAAGTGGACTAGCAGTCGATAACATGCAGGTCGTGAGGGGTCTTGGTGAAGGGCTCGTAGCCATTCTCGGTGACCACGCCGTAGTCCTCAAGGCGCACGCCGCCCACGCCGGGCAGGTAGACGCCGGGCTCCATGGTGACAACTGAGCCAACCTCGATGATGTTCTTGCTGCGGTTGAAGTTGGGCAGCTCGTGGATGTCGATACCAACGCCGTGGCCCAAGCCATGGTTATAGTAATCGCCATAGCCGGCATCGCCGATGATCTTCTTGGAGAGCTTGAAGATGTCGTTGCCCTCGACGCCCGGATGGATGGCGGCGACGCACTCCTCGTGCGTGCGGCGCACGAGCGCGTACAGGTCGAGCTGCTCCTGGGTGGGCTCGCCCATCACGACGGTACGAGTCATGTCGGAGCGGTAGTCGCAGTATCCCGCGCCGTAGTCCATCAGGACAAAGTCGCCTTTCTCGATCACGCGGTCGCTCGGCACGGCATGCGGGTTGGCGGTGTTGGGACCGCTCGCCACGATGGAGCCAAAGGCAAGGCTGTCGGCGCCGTTGGCGAACATAAAGTTCTCGAGCTCATTGCGAACCTGCTTCTCAGTCATACCAGGCTTAATAAAGCCGAGCATGTGCTGGAAGGCGGCGTCGGTGATCGACTGTGCGTGGCGCATGAGCTCGATCTCCTCGGCATCCTTGATGGCGCGCATCTTGCGGATGTCGTCGTGCATCAGCGGCAGCATGCAGGCGACGGAGCGGTCCTCCAGACCGCGCTGAATGCCCTGGTAGAAATTAATCTGCATATCGTCCTCGACGGCGCAAACGCGGCACTTGTTGGCCGCGATCTTGCCGGCGACCCAACCGGGGATGGTGCCCTCGTCCATGTCGTAGACCCAAGGGCTGCCGGCGGGCGTGTTCTCCTCAAAGCTGTTGAGGTAGCGCGAGTCGGTGTGGAACAGGCACTGGTCGGCCGTAATAAACGCAGCGTGCGGAAACTCGAAGGTGTAGTCGAAGACGCCCTTCACGCCTGTAAGCCAACGAAGGTTGGCCTCGTCGCGCACCACGATGGCGTCGTAGCCACGCTCGACCATCAGGGCACGGACACGCTCGATACGACCGGCAGGACCGGCAGCAAACTCAGACATGCAGATTCCTTTCTTGTTGTCTCAAAAAGTGCGGGACGGGTCTCAACCGAACGTCGGAATCGCATGAAAACCGCAACCGATTGGAAACCCGTCCCTCAACATGATACGAAAGACGATGGATGTCAATAAATCTTAGAGAAGTTCTTTGCGAGAAGCCAAGTAGGCATGAGCGTGGCGCACAAGAACCTCGTCCTCAACGCTCGTTAGACGAATGGCGCCGAGCGCTGCGGGCAGCGGCAGCATGCTGCGGTTCGAGCGGGCGAACTGCTGCTTACGGAACTCCTCGATATATGCGGCAGGCTCCAGATCGAAGGCAAGTTCCTCGATACCAAAGTCCTCCAAGCAGTCATCAACCTCAAAGACGTAATCGATATCGAAGTCGCAGGCGTCGTGGGCAAGGCGCGCCTCAAAGCGCATGCCCTCGGACAACAGCTGGTAGGCAGGGACCTGCGAAGCGGCATCGCCCAAGCAGGTGCGCAGGGTGCGCTCCCCCGTCTTGCCAAAATCGAGCGCATGGCGGGCGCTCGGGTTCGTGGCCATCAGTACGTCCTTACGGGCAGTCTGAGACCATTGAACGGCATTGACGAGCGCGACCTCCTCGCCCGCGAGAATCTCGGGGACGGTCTCAGTAAACTGATTCCAGCGGGACTTGCTGCTCGAAAGCATGGTGCCAACAAGTACCGCATAGCCGAGCTTGAGGTCCTCGGGGTCCGCCTCGCGAACAAGGTCGAGGTCACACACGACCAAGCCCGGTTCGGGACGGAACGCAATGGCGGGAAGCAAATTGGCCGACGAGGCGACGAGTGGCTTCATGGTCGTCGCGACCGTGAGCATGGCGTCGAAGGTCGTCGGCAGCAGCGCGCACTCGGTTCGGCCACACCACTGGTTGGCGCACCAGCTAACAACCGAGCAGGTTGCGGCATCGCCAACGGCGACAACCAGATCGTCGCAGGTAATGCCGTTGGCAGACAGGGCGCCAAAGATCGCATCGGCATCGGCCAGCGTGGCACCAGCAGGCGAAAGCTCAAGGACTAGCAGCGACACGGCAAAACCGGCGTCGACCAGAGCATGCTCGACGACCTCACCAAAACGCTCGGATGTGGCGTCGTTCCAAACCACCATCGCGCGCTTAGGCTTGCCCACAGCCGAGGAAAACATGCGCGACAGCTCATCGAACGCGCCCAATCCGACGCGGACATCGACACTGCGGTTTTGGAAATTGATCAGTTGACGGCGAATCATAGCAGCCCACGCTCCAAAAGCATCTCGGCACAAAGGTAGGAAACGTCCTCGAAGGACTTGTTGCGAATATCAAGGGTAAGGTCGGCGGCCTGGCGATACAGCGGACGGCGATGCTCAAACAGGCGCGCGGCATGCTCGGGCGAGCGGAAATCGGGGCGCGTGTCGGACCGACGAATCTGGCGAATCGAATCCTCAAAGTCGCCCTCGAGGTACACGCACGTACCCATTTCGTGCATCAACTCAATATTCACCGGCGTTTCGACGATACCGCCCCCGCACGAAACCAACAGGCTGCGCTCGCTTTGGAGCGAACGGAGCGCCGAGGTCTCGAGCTCGCGAAAACGACCCTCGCCCTCGGTCTCAAAAATCTCGGTTACCGACTTACCGCAACGGCGCACGACCAGGCGGTCGGTATCGATAAAACGCCGCTTGAACATGGTGCCGACGTTGCGCGCGAGCGTCGATTTGCCCGCGCCCAAAAAGCCGATAAAGAAGATATGGTCGCAGCCGTGTTTGATGTGCTGAGACATGGCGAAACCTATTCCTCGCAGGGAAGGTCGCGCAGGGCCCGGCGCTCAAAGATACGG
>CAUBGU010000050.1 GCA_958435545.1 uncultured Collinsella sp. | reverse complement strand
AGCCGTTTCCTTGGTTGGTTGAAAGGTTTGTTAAGGAGTTATATGTCGGAAAATATTGAGCAGCCGTTGCCGTCCACGTTTGAGGAGTTCAACGAGCAGCGCAAGGCGGCGTTTATTCGCGTCAAGGATTATAAGCAGGCGGGTAATCGCCTGGTCGGTTTTCTGTGCAGCTACACGCCGCTCGAGATTATCGATGCCGCGGGGGCTGCGAGCGTGGCGCTGTGCGGCACGTCCGACGAGGTGATTCCCGAGGCCGAGAAGGTGCTGCCGGCAAATCTCTGTCCGCTCATCAAGTCGACGTACGGCTTTGCCTACTCGCAAAAGTGCCCGTTTACGTACTTTAGCGACATGATCATCGGTGAGACCACCTGCGACGGCAAGAAGAAGATGTACGAGCTACTCAACGAGCTCAAGCGTACGCACATTCTGCACCTGCCGCAGGGTCGCGATCGCGCCTACGAGCGTGAAGGCTGGTACGAGGAGTGCCGCCTGCTCAAGGAGGAGCTCGAGAACTTCTACGGCATCGCGATTACCGACGATGATCTGCGCGCTGCCGTCCGTCGTCGCAACCGCTTGCGTGCGGCCCAGCTCGAGATGTTTGCGCTGCAGGCCAACCAGCCGGCGGCCATGAGCGGCGTCGATCTGATGAGCACCATGTTTGCCGGTACGTTCAGCTTTGATATCGAGGCCTATACGCAGCAGCTGGAGCAAAAGGTTGCCAAGCTGCGCGAGACCTACGACGCGGGTGAGCGCCCGGTCGCGGCAGACGCCAAGCGCATTCTGATCACCGGCTGCCCGGTGGGCGGCGTGATCAACAAGATCGGCCGTACTATCGAGTCCAACGGCGGTGTGGTCGTGTGCATGGACGACTGCTCGGGCGAGCGCACGGCGGCCATGATGATCGACCCGGAGGCTCCCGACATTCTGCGCGCCATCGCCGACCGCTATCTGGATATCAACTGCTCGGTCATGACGCCCAACGACGGTCGTATGGAAAACACGCTGGCCATGTGCGAGAAGTATCACGTCGATGGCGTGGTAGAGAGCGTGCTACAGGCCTGCCATACCTTCAACGTTGAGAGTGCACGCATGCAGGAGGCCGTCGAGGGTGCGGGCATTCCGTATATGAAGATCGAGACCGACTACAGCAACGGCGACATGGGCCAGATCGAGACTCGCATCGCCGCCTTTATCGAAACCCTCTAGCTTCCTCAGGCACCGGATCTTGCTCCTCAAACCGTCGCTTGCGTACCCAAAGTACGCTGCGCTCCTCTTTCGGGGCAATCTCCGGCACCTGAGAAACCTAGAGCTAAGGCGCCTGAACGCGCCGCTACCTTTGATATTTAGATTGGGAGAGAGCCATGATAGGGATCGGGATCGATATCGGGTCTACGGCGGCTAAGGCTGCTGTGGTCGACGGGGAGGGTTCGGTGGCGTGGACGTGCGTGCAGCCAACCGGGTTCTCCTCGGTCGATGCGGCGGAGCGTCTGCGCGGCGAGCTTGCCGCGGCCGGCTATGACGTGGCTGCCGACGACGTGCGCGTGATCGCGACCGGCTACGGTCGTGTCGCCGTGCCCTATGCGCATAAGGTCGTGACTGAGATTACCTGCCACGGCACCGTGATCGACGTGGGCGGTCAGGACACCAAGGTCATTCAGATCAAGGGCGGTCGCGTGGCCAAATTTGCCATGAACGACAAGTGCGCTGCCGGCACGGGGCGCTTTTTGGAGATCATGGCCGACCGCCTAGGCATTTCCCAGCAGCAGATGGCCGTCCTGGCGCTTTCCGGTGAGCCCACCAAGATCAGCAGCATGTGCACGGTGTTTGCCGAAAGTGAGGTTATCAGCCTGATCGGTCGCGGTGAGCCGCGCGAGAACATTGCGCGTGGCGTGATCGACAGCGTGGTCTCGCGCGTGGCCACTATGGCCGGGCAGGCGACGGGTGCTCCGTACTACCTGACGGGAGGCTTGTGCGAGAACGCTTACGTTGTGGAGCGGCTGGCGGCGCTGCTGGGGTCGCCGGTCACCACCTCGCCCCAGGCCCGCTTCGCCGGTGCCATCGGCGCGGCGATTCGCGCACAGGCGCTCAATTAATGCATCCGCCGTAGGCTCGCATTCATGCGTATACTGGGAGAAAATGATTGACCGATGAGAGGAGGTATCGATGGCTGACGATCAGATTAAGCTTACGTCTATGACTGCCGCGAGCGGTTGAGCCGCTAAGTTGGCCCCCGGAGCCCTCGCCCAGGTCCTGGGCGATTTACCCAATGTGCATAACGACAACTTGCTCGTGGGGTTCGATACCTCCGACGATGCGAGCGTCTTCCGCGTAGGGGAGAACCTGGGACTCGTGCAGTCCATCGACTTCTTCCCACCGATGGTCGACGACCCGTTTCTGTTTGGCCAGATCGCCGCGGCCAACTCGCTGTCGGACATCTACGCCATGGGCGGGCGGCCGAGCCATGCCATGAACTTGCTGTGCATCCCGAGCTGCCTGGGCGTTGAGGTTGCCGGTCAGATTCTGGCGGGCGGCGCCGACAAGTGCGTCGAGGCCGGCTGCTCCATCGCGGGCGGTCACACCATCAACGACGACGAGCCCAAGTACGGCCTGTCCGTGAGCGGTTTTGTCGCGCTTGACCGTATGCTCGCCAACAGCGGCGCGCGCGTGGGCGATGTTCTGCTGCTGACCAAGGCCATCGGCTCGGGCATTATCACCACGGCCATTAAGGGCGAGCTCATCGAGCAGGACGAGGCCGCAGCCATGTTTGACTCGATGCGCACCCTCAACGAGGCACCGATTCGTCTGGCCGAGGGACTTGAGCTTCACGGCTGCACCGACATTACGGGCTTTGGTCTGATCGGGCACGCGTGCGAGATGGCCGAGGGCTCGGGCGTGCAGGTTGAGCTTGCATCGGGGGCGGTGCCGCTCTTTGACCAGGTGCTCGACATGGCGCGTCTGGGCATTATCCCCGCGGGCTCCTACCGCAACCAGGACTTCTTTGGCCCGCGCGTGGCGGCCGACGAGGACCTGGAGCCGGGCATGCTGGATGCGCTGTACGATCCGCAGACCTCGGGCGGTTTGCTTATTGCGGCGCCCGCGGCGGATGTGGATGAGCTTGCGCGTCGTCTGCATGCCGAGGGGCGCGTTGCCGCCGTCGTCGGTCGCGTTTGCGAGGCGGAGCCGGGCGGTCCTGCCGTCCGCGTTGTCCGCTAGCCCGCACGTTTATGTAACTGTTTACCGTTCTCTAGAACGGTTCTTTCGAAAGGAAAAGCTATGTCTACCAAAATTGAAGTCAATGCCATGGGCGATGCCTGCCCGCTGCCCGTCGTCAAGACACTTAAGGCACTCAAACAGCTTGATGGCGAGGGTGCCGTGGTGACCTCGGTCGACAACGAGACCGCCGTCAAGAACATCTCCAAGATGGCGCAGGAGAAGGGCTGCACGGCCTCGGTCGAGAAGGTTTCTGACGCCGAGTGGCACGTGACCGTGGCGACCTCTGGCGCCGTTGCCGTGGCCGATCCTGAGCAGGATGGCGCTGCCTTCTGCGACGCCAGCGCCGGCAAGGGCAAGCTCGTCATTTCCGTCTACACCGACTGCATGGGCCGTGGCGATGACGAGCTGGGCCACAAGCTCATGAAGGCGTTTATCTTTGCCGTGACGCAGCAGGAGGAGCTGCCCGCGACCATGCTGTTCTACAACGGCGGTGCCAAGCTCACCGTCGAGGGCTCACCGGTGCTCGACGACCTGAAGGGGCTGGCTGAGCAGGGTGTCGAGATTCTCACCTGCGGTACCTGCCTCGACCACTATGGCATTAAAGACCAACTTGCAGTGGGCGAGGTCACCAACATGTACGTGATCGTGGAGAAGATGGAGCAGGCCGTGCGCGTCGTGCGCCCGTAGCGTATTGGTTGGAGTTGCCATGAGGGAGAAGCGCCCGGCGCTTGTCATCACGTTCCCCACCACGGCGGCCGCCATGGGTTGCGAGTCCCTGTGCATTGAGCGCGGCCTTCCCGGGCGAACGATTCCCGTGCCCGGGGAGGTCGCTGCCGGCTGCGGTTTGGCGTGGAAGGCGTCGCCTGCCGATGAGGAGCTGCTGCGCGCCGAACTCGCCGCGGCGAGTGTTCCTACCGAGGGCTATACCGTGATTGATATGTGGGAGGTCGTGCGATGATCTACCTGGATAACGCGGCGACGACCATGCACAAGCCGCAGACGGTGATCGATGCCGTGACGCAGGCGATGTGCTCGCTCGGCAATGCCGGGCGTGGCGCCACGTCGGGTGCCCTCGATGCCGCTCGTACGATTCACGGTTGCCGTGCCAAGCTCGCGCGCCTTTTAGGTTGCCCGAGGGCGGACCATGTGTGCTTTACGCCCAACTCTACGGCGGCGCTCAACACCGCCATCTGTGGCGTGGTGCGCCCCGGCGACCGCGTGGTCACGACGGTGCTCGAGCACAACTCCGTGCTGCGTCCGCTCAACCGCCTGACAGCAGAGCAGGGCGTGACCGTTGAACATGCGGGCTGCGACGCGAGCGGCGTGCTTGACTACGACGAACTCGAGCGGCTGGTCACGCCGGGCACGCGTGCCGTGGTGGTGACGCACGCCTCCAATGTGACCGGCAATGAGGTCGACATTGCGCGCGTGGCCGCCATGGCCCATGCGGCCGGCGCGCTGGTGATCGTCGATGCCTCACAGTCTGCCGGCACGGCGCATATCGATATGCGCGCCATGGGGCTCGACGTCGTGTGCTTTACCGGCCACAAGGGGCTCATGGGACCTCAAGGCACCGGCGGCCTGGCCGTGGCGGAGGGAATTGACATGGCACCGTGGGCCATGGGCGGCACCGGCGTGCACAGCTTCGATGCACTGCAGCCGCTTGAGTGGCCCACTCGCCTCGAGGCGGGCACGCTCAACGGTCACGGTATCGCGGGACTTTCCGCAGGTCTCGACTTTATCGAGGCCCAAGGCGGAGTCGAGGCGATCGCGGCACACGAGCGAGCACTGGCGGATCGCTTTCTCGCTGGCGTGCGCGAAATCCCGGAGATCAAGCTCTACGGTGCGTTTGACCAGCCCGTGCGCTCGGCGATCGTCTCACTCAACGTGGGTGATATCGACTCTGCCGAGATCTCGGATGCGCTCATGCAAGGGTGGGGGATTGCGACGCGCCCCAGTGCCCATTGCGCTCCGCTCATGCACCGTGCGCTAGGGACCGAGCGTCAGGGTGTCGTTCGCTTCTCGTTTGGGTATTTCAACACGACCGAAGAAGTCGACACGGCTATCGATGCTCTGTGCGATTTAGCCTGCTAGAGCGTATATACTTGCGGGACGGGTCTTATGCCCGTCCCGTTTTTGTTTCGATTCGAAAGGTGCTCTTATGGCCTCATCCGCCTCGCGTGGTCTACGCTCCGACCATGTCGTTACCGTCGGCATCGCCCTGTTCTCGATGCTCTTTGGCGCCGGCAACCTCATTATTCCGCCACTGCTGGCGCTGCAGGCAGGTTCTGCCACGCCGGTCGCTATGCTTGGCTTTCTCATCGCCGCCATCGGCCTGCCCGTCATGGGTTTTATCGCCGTGGCGCTTGCCGGAACGGCGCGCGAGCTTGCCGGCCGCGTGCACCCCAAGTTTGGTGAGTTCTTTGTCGCGGCAGTGTATCTGGCCATCGGCCCGTGCCTGGCTATTCCGCGCACGAGCTCCACAGCCTTCGAGATGCTGGTGCCACTGCTGCCCGAGGGCGTCTCGCTCGGCACGGCACGTCTGGTGTTTGCCATCGGGTTCTTCGTCGTCGCGTTTGCGCTCACGCTGCGTCCGGGCGTCATCACGCGCGTGCTCGGTCGCATTACGGGCCCCGCGCTTATCGCGCTCATCGTGCTGGTCGTGGGTGCTGCCGTGATCTCGCCGCTGGGACCGGCTGCCGCGCCTCAAGCTCCCTACGATGCAGGCGCCGCCGTGCAAGGCTTTTTGACCGGCTACCAGACCATGGACCTGCTCGCGTCTCTCGCCTTTGGCATTATCATCGCCGAGACCATCCACGAGCTGGGTGTTACCGATGACAAGCGCGTGGCCTTCGAGATTTCGCGTTCCGGTGTGATCGCCGGCGTGCTCATGGCCGTCATCTACTGCGGCCTGGCGCTTGCCGGCATGCAGCTCGGCACGGTTATGCCCGATGCTACCAACGGCGCCGCCATCCTTGCCCGTTCGGCCTCTATGCACTTTGGTCTTGTCGGCACGGTCGTGGTCTTTGCGATCTTTTTCCTTGCCTGCATGAACGTGTGCATCGGCCTCATCAGCTGCTGCTCGCGCTACTTCTGCGAGACGTATGTGGTCGAAGGGGGAGCGGAGGCTTCCGAGGAGGCTATGCGCCGTCCCTTTGCGATTCTCGCCTTTGTGTTCGCGGCGTTTTCGTGCGTGCTCTCCAACGTGGGCCTCGACATGATCCTCATGTTTTCGGTGCCCATGCTCAACGCCTTGTATCCCGTCGCCATCGTGCTGGTACTGATGGGCCTGGTGCACGGCTTTTGCGACGCTCATCCGCAGGTGTGGGTCTGGGTCGGCGGCGTGGTTGCCGTGCAGAGTGTGATCACCTCGGTTCGCGACGCGTTCTTTGCGGGCGCGTGGCTGCCGTTCGATGCATTGCCCCTGGCGGATATCGGTGCCGCGTGGGCGCCAGTCGCCGTGGTGGCGTTTGTGATTGGCCTGGCCCATAGCCAGTTTGTCGCACATTCGAGGAGCTAGGGTATCGTCGCTTGCACAGGCGCGAAGTCTCCCCTATAATTTCCTTCGCTTTGGGACACGCAAGGTTTAGACCTTAGCTGCTCAACACCTTCGGGACGTGGCGCAGTTTGGTAGCGCGCCTGCTTTGGGAGCAGGATGTCGCAGGTTCAAATCCTGTCGTCCCGACCATATCTTGCGGGCGTAGTTCAATGGTAGAACCCCAGCCTTCCAAGCTGATGACGCGGGTTCGATTCCCGTCGCCCGCTCCATAAGATAGACGAATGGCTCTGGTTCCTTTTGGGACCAGAGCCATTTTCGTAAGTGCACGGGGTGACGGGAATCGATGCCGCCCCACATCCCCTCTTAAGTTGCGGTGAAATACGGACTGTTTTTTGGCTTATTTGGCTCATTTAGTCCGTATTTCACCGCAACTATTTGTAAGGTTGGATTTTGATGCCGTTGGGAGGACCGTAACGACCGTCTACCGAGAGTGGAAATATTTTCTGAAGCCCTGACCTGCGACGTCAAGCTTTTGGTCAGCTTTTGGCAAGGCCTGCGGACGGAAGCATGCGATAGCGTAATGGTATTCTCTCCGCCGTGATGGTTATGGGGTTGGCCATGCTCGATAAAGGCAAACATTTTCCGCAGTCCTATGCAAGGATGCTATTCTCGGCCGTTGGAATTCATCAAGATGGACAGCTGCTTATAACAATTGATCCTTGGGATGAACGCCGTGCGCGCGAGCTTATGCAGGAAGAGCTCATGCTTCGTCTTTACAACCATGTATATGCGGATCCGGTCTATTGGAATAATCTTGGGGTTGAAGATCGTATCTTTCAGCTGGCATCCGCTATTGCGGTCGTTGAACCGGATGCTGTGTTTTGCGGAGCGACAGCAGCGCTGCTCTACGGCATCGGCTCGGCGTATACGCTTCTGGATAAAGTGCAAGTACTGCTGCCACGGTCTACAAGGCGTGATAAGTATGAGTTCGTTGAATACAAGCGCTGGCGGGCGGGCGAAGTGTGGCGGCTAGGTCTGTTTACACTGACGGATCCGTGTCGAACGGTTGTTGATATCGCTCGAACGAGCGCCTTTCGCTATGCGCTGGGCTATGTCGATGGCTTGGCCCGTGAGTACGATGTCGAACGCGAAGAGCTGCGAGCATATGCCCAGGCAAATTGCCGAGGGTTGCATGGCATCGCGCGTGCTTTTGACGTTTTTGAGTATATGGACGGCAGGTCAGACAATGGCGGCGAGTCTGAGGCGAGAGCAGCGATGATTCTCGCTGGGGTTGCCGCGCCCGAGCTTCAAGTTGAGATAACGCGACCGGGAAACGCTGGCTATTATCTAGCAGATTATGGCTGGCAGATGCCAGACGGCTCATGGACGCTGGCAGAGCTGCATGGGCTAGGCAAGTTTGAAGACGAGGCTCAAAATGATCCAGAGCGGGCGGCGGCAAAAACGTATCGAGCGGCCCTCATGCGCGACGCGAACCTTCGCTCCATGGGCCACAACGTCATTCATTTCAAACTCTCGGACACCTACGACGTAGAATCGTTCGGTGCCATGATTCGCGGCTACGGCATTCCGACAACAAAACCCTACGCCGAATCCCGATAGCGAAATCGTTCGCGGTCCACCTTCAATAAGTTGCGGTGAAATGCGGACTGTTGAGGCCTTTAAAGGCATAAAACAGTCCGTATTTCACCGCAACTTAGGTGGGGATGGGGTTAGCTGCGGGGGCGGTGGCGGAGCTTGTCGATGGTGGAGTCGGTGCTTCGGCTGCGGGCTTCGGCGGCGCGGTCGCGGGCGTCGGCGGCGGTTTGGCGCTTGCGGCGGTAATCGATCATGCCTTGGATGATGGGCTTGCCAAAGCTCACGACGTCGTCGTTATAGATGGCGGTTCGGGCTGCGAGGAGGCAGTCGGTAAAGTCCATATGGGTCTTGCCAAAGAGCTTGACGGCAAGGGCGACAACGGTGGGCTTGTCGACCATGACGTCATCGAGCAGCCTTTTCATGGCCGCAGCAATCTCAACGCGGGGAACCTTATAGACGTCGCGCAGCGTGACCACGACGCGCGTGATGATTTCGGGATAGACACGAGCGGTGCGCGTGGCGATGACCTTGGCGGCGCGCGGTGACAGGACTTCGTCGTCGTCAAGCAGGTAGCGTAGGATGACGGTCTCGTCGATGATGGTGCTACTCATGGATATCTACTTCCTCGGGACCCAAAATCGAATCGTCGCTTTCTGTGGCAAGGTATTCAATCCAGGCATTGCGCTCCTCGGAGCGGCGATTGGGGTCACCGTATGCTTTGAGCGATCCATAGGCGGCGGTGCCGTCCTTTGAGCGCACGGCGACCGGCTGAAAGGGGAGCTTGCGCATCAAAATGCTCTGCGCGACAAATAGACGGACGGCCTCGGCGAGCGATGTGCCCATGGCGTCGTAGAGATGTTCGGCATGCTGCTTGTCTTCCTCGCGAATGCGCACCTGCAGGATGGCTCGTTTTTGAGTCGATGACATCACTGGCCCCCTTAATGAGCGTGCAATATAGTCGGTCAAATGCGGCATGTGCCGATACTTGAGCATCTTATAACGATTACTTTATTTCGCTCAAGTAAATAACCATTAACTTGAATACAAGCGTAGTACATCTAAAATGAGAGCGCGTAAAAATCTCTGAGGCGTACGCATGTAATACACTCACCTTTATAGCTTCTAGAGAATAATTCCAACCTGCCAAAACCCCTGCAATACACCCGTATTGCAGGGCCTATGCTCAAGTTTGCCCCCTGCAACTGCGTATATTTAACCTGTATATCGTTGGAGGAATTCTATCGAAGTGCCTGTTTCGCCGCATGCACTCGATACGCCGATGCCGGACCACGGGCGGTCCGGGGCAACGTCGGCAGGGTCTCTCCGGCATGGGATTCAGGAGGGAGTGAACAACATGGGCAATAAACGAGTCGTGGCTGATTCTTCACGCTGCATTGGGTGCCAAACCTGTATGGCGGCGTGCATCGAGGCACACGATATTCCCGGCAACATCGCCGCACCTCGCTTGCGCGTAACGCGCACCTACGAGATTTCCGCGCCGGTGGCATGTCACCACTGCGAGGACGCTCCGTGCGCCAAGGCCTGCCCCACGGGTGCCTTGTTCTTTGATCCAAAGAACCATCGCATCGGCGTCAACGAGGACAACTGCATCGGCTGCAAGAGCTGCGTCATGGCCTGCCCCTTTGGCGCCGTGAGTGTGGCGACCACGCAGGTCCCCGTCTTGATGGGCGACGTGCGCGTGGGTTCGCAGACCAAGAGCTTCGTGCTCAAGTGCGACCTGTGCGTGGACCGTCCCGGCGGTCCGGCGTGTGCCGAGGCGTGCCCGACCAAGGGCCTCACCTTGGTAGACGAGGAGCGCCTGGCAGAACTGACTGCCGAGCGTGCCCGCGCCACCATCGAAAACGAGGCGTAGCCGGGCGGCCATACAGGCCCAACGATTGTCAAATACGTACCGATTAATCGGTAGCAGAGAAAGGAAGGAGGGTGTCATGGAGAAGCATAAAGTGATCTGCCCGTACTGCGGCGCCGGTTGCCAGTTTAACCTCCTGGTCCAAAACGGCCAGGTCGTGGGCACCGAACCGCTCAACGGCATCACCAACCAGAGCGAGCTGTGCCTTAAGGGCATGAGCGGCTACGACTTCATCAACGACACCAAGATCTTGACTCCTCGCGTACTGCACCCGATGATCCGCCGCACTAAGGGCGCGGATCTTGAGCGCGTAAGCTGGGACGAGGCACTGGATTTCACCGCATCTAAGATGCAGGCCATAATTGACGAATATGGTCCTAACGCTGTCATGACCACCGGCTCTTCGCGAGGCGGCGGCAATGAGGCGAACTACGTCATGCAGAAGTTTACGCGTGCGTGCATCGGCACCCACAGCGTGGACAACTGCGCCCGTACTTGACACGGCCCTACTGTCCTCGGTCTGATGGACACGGTTGGTTCAGGTTGCATGTCATGCTCCATCCCCGGTATGGAGGATGCGGGCTGCATTTTCCTCTTCGGCTATAACCCTGCCGATTCGCACCCCATCGTCGCAAGGCGTATCGTGCGAGCCAAAGAAAAGGGTTGCAAGATCATCGTCGCCGATCCGCGCCATATCGAAACCGCGCGTATCGCCGATCTCTACCTTCCGATCAAGAACGGTTGCAACGTTGCGTTCCTCAACGCCTTTGCCAACTGCTTGGTCAACGATGGCCTCTACGACAAGGAATTCGTCGCCGAGCACACGAACGGCTTTGACGAGTGGTGGGAGACCATCAAGAACTACACTCCCGAATCCGTACAGGACATCACGGGTGTCGAGCCCGCGTTGATCCACCAAGCTGCCGAGATGTACGCCACGGCGAAGCCCTCTGCCATCATTGGCTGGGGCATGGGCGTATGCCAGCAGAAGCAGAACCTGAAGACGGTGCACACCATCGCCTCCATCGCCTGCGTTGCCGGCCAGATCGGCAAACCCAATTCCGGCCTCGCGCCCGTGCGTGGTCAGAACAACGTCCAGGGCTCCTGCGATATGGGCATGCTGCCCAACCTGTACCCTGGCTACCAGAAGGTCACCGACCCGGCTGTGCGTGCCAAGTTTGCCAAGGCTTGGGGCGTGCCCGAGGAAAAGCTCCCGCTCGAGGAGGGCTACAAGCTCACCGACCTGGGCCACCTGGTCGACGAGGGCAAGGTGCACTGCTTCTACAACTACGGCGAGGACCCGGTGCAGACCGAGCCCGATTCGGCCGGTATGCGCAAGACGCTCTCCGAGCTGGATCTGTTCATTTGCCAGGACATCTTTATGACGCAGACGACCATGCTCGCCGATGTCATCCTGCCCGCCACCTCTTGGGGCGAGCACGAGGGTGTCTTTACCGCATCCGACCGTAGCTTCCAGCACTTTGACGCGGCCGTTCCGCCCAAGGGCGAGTGCCGTCACGACTGGGAGATCTTCGCGGACCTGTCCACGCGTATGGGCTATCCCATGCACTACGACAACACCGAGCAGATCTGGAACGAGTGCATTAGCCTGTGCCCCAACTTTGTGGGCGCGACCTACGAGAAGATGGCTCCCGAGGGCGGCTACGCCCAGTGGCCGGTCAAGAGCACCGATGTGAACGACCACGGTACGCCCGACATGTTCGCTGGTGGCAAGTTCACCACCAAGGACGGCCGCGCCAACCTGATGGCGCACGACTGGGAGGCGCCCTCCGAGCTTCCCGATGATGAGTACCCGCTCATCCTGTGCACCGTCCGCGAGGTCGGCCACTACAGCTGCCGCTCGATGACCGGCAACTGCAAGACGCTGGCACTGCTCGCCGACGAGCCCGGCTTTGTCCGCATGAATCCCGCGGACGCCGAGGCACGCGGCATCAAGAATGGCGACATCGTCTCGATTCACAGCCGCCGCGGCCAGGTATACAGCCGTGCCGACGTGAGCGACCGCATCAACAAGGGCACGGTCTATATGACCTACCAGTGGTGGATCGGCAAATGCAACGAGCTGACCATTCACAAGGTCGACCCGGTCTCGCACACGCCCGAGGACAAGTTCTCCGCCTGCCAGGTCGACGCTATCGCCGACCAGGTCTGGGCCGAGGGCGAGGTGGAGCGTCAATACACCGAGCTCAAGCAGGCTCTGGTGGACGCCGCCGCTCCCCAGGACGTTGAGC
>CAUBGU010000049.1 GCA_958435545.1 uncultured Collinsella sp. | reverse complement strand
AAGGTCGTGAATGCATAATGGGATTCTTCGATGCTCTCTCGCGCGGACTTGAGCGAAGCCGCGAGGCCCTCAACGAGGTCTTCTACTTTGGCGGTGAGGTCGACGAGGATTTTTGGGAGGACCTGGAGGACACCCTCGTCATGGGTGACATGGGCGCCGAGGTCGCCATCAAGGTCTCCGATGACCTGCGCGATGCCGCGGCCAAGAAGAACCTCAAGACCGCCCCGCAACTCCGTCGCGCCCTGGCCGAGCAGCTTGAGCATCACTTTGTGCCCATCGAGCGCGATCCGTTCTCCGATACGCCGAGCTGCGTGCTGTTTGTGGGCATTAACGGTGCCGGCAAGACCACGACGGTCGGTAAGATCGCGAGCGCCATGGCCGCCCGCGGCAAGAACGTCGTGATCGGTTCGGCCGATACCTTCCGCGCTGCCGCTATCGAGCAGCTCGATGTGTGGGGCCAGCGCGCTGGCGTCCCCGTCATCAAGCGTGACCGCGGCTCCGATCCGGCGAGCGTGTGCTATGACGTGCTCGACGAGGCCGATAAGCGCGGCAGCGACCTGGTGCTTATCGATACCGCCGGCCGTCTGCACACGAGCCCTGAGCTCATGCGCGAGCTTGCCAAGGTGGTTAACGTGACGCGTAAGCGCGCCGCCAATATGGCCGCCGGTCCCATGCCGGTTTCGGTCGTGCTTGTGATCGACGCCGCGACGGGTCAAAACGGTCTGAACCAGGCGCTCGAGTTTAACGAGGCGCTGGGCCTGGACGGTATTATCATGACTAAGCTCGACGGCACGGCTAAGGGCGGTATCGCCATGGCCGTGGCCGAGAAACTCAAGCTCCCGATCCTGCGCGTGGGCGTGGGCGAGCAGGTCGATGACCTGCAGGAGTTCAATGCCAAAGATTTCTGCCGCGCCCTGGTGGGCGAGTCCAATTAAGGAGTGACTAGTGTTTGATTCCCTGAGCGATCGCCTCAACGACACATTTGACCGCCTGCGCGGCAAGGGCAAGCTGACCGAGGCCGATATTACTTCGGCCATGCGCGATATTCGCATGGCGCTGCTCGAGGCCGACGTTAACTTTAAGGTCGTCAAGGAGTTCGTCGCCAAGACCAAGGAGCGCTGCATGACCGCCGAGGTCATGGAGTCGCTGTCGCCGGCGCAAAACGTCGTCAAGATTGTGCTCGACGAGCTCACCGAGATGCTCGGCTCCACCGAGAGCAAGCTCGTCTTTAGTAACCGTATTCCCAACGTCATCATGCTCGTGGGCCTGCAGGGCTCCGGTAAGACCACGGCGGCCGTAAAGCTGGCCTACCTGCTCAAGAAGCAGGGCCGCTCGCCGTTGCTCGCCGCGTGCGACGTCTACCGTCCCGCTGCTGCCGACCAGCTGGCCACGCTCGGTGGCGAGATCGGCGTACCGGTCTTCCGCGGCGACGGTGCGCACCCGGTCGATATCGCCAAGGGCGCCATCCAGGAGGCCGTCGATCACCTGCGCGACGTGGTCATCGTCGATACCGCCGGACGTCTTCAGATCGACGAACAGATGATGCAGGAGGCCGTGGACATCAAGAAGGCCGTCAAGCCCGATCAGGTGCTGATGGTCGTCGATGCCATGACCGGCCAGGATATCGTCAACGTCGTCTCGACCTTCGCCGAGCGCACCGACTTTGACGGCGTGATCATCTCCAAGCTCGATGGCGACGCCCGTGGCGGCGGCGCGCTTTCCGTGCGCCAGGTGACCGGCAAGCCCATCAAGTTTGTGAGCATGGGCGAGAAGCCCGATTCGCTGGAGCCGTTCTACCCCGATCGTATGGCCAAGCGCATTCTGGGTATGGGCGACGTTGTCGGCATCATCGAGAAGGCCCAGGAGGCGGCCGACGCCGAGCAGCTCGAGGCTGCCGAGCGCATGCTGCGCGAGGGCTTCACCATGAACGACATGCTCGACCAGATGAAGGCCGTCAAGAAGATGGGCGGCATGAAGGGCATTCTGGGCATGCTCCCCGGTGGCCAGCGTGCGCTTAACCAGATGGGTGGCAACCTGGACGAAGGTATCTTCGATAAGAACGAGGCCATCATCATGTCGATGACCAAGGAGGAGCGCCTTCGCCCCTCCATCATCAACGGCCAGCGCCGTGCCCGCATTGCCAAGGGCGCCGGCGTGACCCCCACCGAGGTCAATAGCCTTATGAAGCAGTGGGGCGAGATGAATAAGATGATGGGCCGCATGCGCACGATGGCCAATCAGGCGCAGGCCGGCGGTAAGAAGGGCAAGAAGGGTAAGAAGGGCAAAAAGATGCGCATGCCCAATATTCCCGGTTTGGATGCCATGGGGCTGGGCGGCATGGGCGGCCTGGGAACGGGCGGCCCCAAGTCCGATATGGACCTGCTGCGTCAAATGGAAGCGCAGATGCGTAATAAGAAATAGTGCTGTAATTCCAGCTTGATATGGCATAGGCCACTCGGAAGCTACCGGGTGGCCTTTGTTGTTGGCTTTGATTGTTGGGTTGCGTTCTGTGTCGCGCCCCGAGTTCGCGGTGCCGTGCCGCTAGTGGCAGCCGCAGCCCTCGTGGCCCTCGTGCTCGTGATGGCCGTGACAACCACAGGACTCGCCATGCTCATGTGCGTGCTCGTGGTCATGGCCGTGGCAGCCGCACGTGGCCTCGCCGTTCTGTGCAAGCGTGCCGGCGATAAGGGCCTCGACGCAAGCGTCGCAGCTGCCCTGGGCGCCTGCGTATACCGTGATGCCGGCTTGAGCAAGCGCGTTGATAGCGCCACCGCCGATGCCGCCGCAGATGAGCGTGTCAACGCCACCGTTGGCAAGCAGGCCCGCCAAGGCGCCGTGGCCGGTGCCACCGGTGCCTACGACCTGCTCGTTGAGCACCTTGTCATCCTGGATGTCATAGATCTTGAACTGTTCGCTGCGGCCAAAGTGCATAAAGATGTTGCCGTTGTCGTACGTCGTTGCCACCCTCATGGTGTCAGCCTCCTTTGCTGGCCATGCGGCCGTTGTCGTGGTGATGGGGGAGTACGCGATGTTTCCGCCTTCGATGACGATCGCCCGTCCATTGACCAGCGCGTTTGCCACCTTGCGATGCGCGCGGCTGCAGATTGCCGCCACCGTGGCGCGGGCAATGCCCATGCACTGGGCGACTTCCTCCTGATTGAGGCCTTCCAGGTCGCATAGGCGCAAGACCTCGAGCTCGTCGACTGTCATATCGATAGCGTCTCCGCTGGCAAGGCCGTCGGGGGTAAAGCAACGATATTCGGGGATGATCCCAACACGGCGCAATTTTTCGCGTCTTCCTGCCATACACTCTCCAAATCTGACATATGTCAACAATAGAATAGCGAACGTGGGGATTTGCGCAAGGAATTTCTGTCATATGTCAGAAAATGAGGGCTTATGTTTGGGCTGTGGGGCTGTGCGCGCCTGAGCTACAATAAAAATCGCTTATAGGCGACTGACAGGAGGGTCAATGAGCAAGGCTGATCAACAGTTTGTATCCATGTGCCGCGACATTCTGGACCATGGCACCACCACCGAGGGGCAAAAGGTCCGTCCGGTGTGGGAGGACGGCACCCCTGCCTATACCATTAAAAACTTTGGCGTTACGGCGCGCTACGACCTGCGCGAGGAGTTCCCTGCGCTCACCCTGCGCCGCACGGCGCTTAAGTCTGCGATGGACGAGATTTTGTGGATCTATCAAAAGAAGTCCAATAACGTCCATGACCTCAACAGCCATATTTGGGATGAGTGGGCCGACGAGACCGGCTCCATCGGCAAGGCCTACGGGTACCAGATTGGCCAGAAGAGCCATTATGCCGAGGGCGATTTCGACCAGATGGACCGAGTGCTGTACGATCTTAAGCACACACCGTACAGTCGCCGCATCATGACCAACACGTATGTGTTTAGCGACCTGTCCGAGATGCACCTGTATCCGTGCGCGTACAGCGTGACCTATAACGTCACGCAGCGCCCGCAGGACGACAAGCCGACGCTCAACATGATTCTCAACCAGCGCAGCCAGGACATTTTGGCCGCGAACAACTGGAATGTGTGCCAGTACGCCATCTTGCTGATGATGGTTGCGCAGTCGATCGATATGATTCCCGGCGAGCTGCTGCATGTGATCGCCGACGCCCATATCTACGACCGTCATGTCGATATTGTCCGCGAACTTATCGAGCGTCCGCAGTTTGCGGCGCCTAAGGTAACGCTGAACCCCGACGTGCACGATTTCTATGCGTTTACGACCGACGACCTGATTGTGGAGGGCTACGAGCACGGTCCGCAGGTCAAGAACATTCCCATTGCGGTGTAGGTGGTGCTCATGACGTGTAAGCTATCTGCTATCGTTGCCGTGTGTGACGATTGGGGCATTGGGTGCGAGGGCGACATGGTGGTGTCCAATCGCGCCGACATGCGCCATTTTGTGGCCTGCACCAAGGGCTGCCCGGTCATCATGGGACGCAAGACGCTGCTGAGTTTTCCCGGTGGGCGTCCACTTAAGAACCGTCGCAATATCGTGCTTACCCGCGACGAGGATTTTGCTGTCGAGGGCGTCGACGTGGTGCATAGCATCGACGAGGCGCTCGCCGCGGTTGCCGATGAGCCCGTTGCCTGGGTGATCGGTGGCGGCGAGGTGTATCGGCGGTTTTTGCCGTATTGCGCCGAGGCCGAGGTCACGCACGACCATTGCACTCATGCCGTGGACACGTACTTTCCCGATTTGGACGCCGATCCCGCGTGGGAGATTGCGTGGCGTGGCGGTGTTGCCACGATTGCCTCGGGCGAGGGCGACGAGGGTGTCGATTATGAGTTCGTGACGTATCGTCGCGTTGAGGCGTAAATCGCCTGGCGTGAACGGTATTATCGGGTTGATTGAATGTATGGGGCGGCGCTTAGCGTCGCCTCGTTTGGTATAGATGTGCTGTAAAGAAGGGTGCGGGCAGGCTGCTATGACTGATGCCGTTGAGGTTCTGCGAATTGATTCGCTCGAGGACGAGCGGCTCGATGCCTACGTGCGACTGACCGAGCGTGAGCTTCGCTGCGTGCTGGAGCCGCAGAAGGGCATTTTTATCGCTGAGAGTGCCAAGGTCATCGAGCGTGCGGTTCGCGCCGGATATGAGCCGGTGAGCTTTCTTCTGGGCGAGCGCTGGCTCGACCAGATGATGCCGCTGTTTGACCAGCTTGTCGTGCGCGAGGGAGCGGGTCCGGTTCCCGTGTTCGTGGCCTCCATGGAGCTCATGGAGCAGTTGACGGGCTTTAACGTGACGCGCGGCGCGCTGGCGGCGTTCCGTCGCCTGCGTCAGATTCCGGTTGATGAGTTCTTGGGCGGCGTTGTCGAGGCGGCGGGGGGTCGTCCGGTGCGCGTGTGCGTGCTCGAGGGCATTGTCGACCACACCAACGTCGGCGCGATTTTCCGCTCGGCGGCTGCGCTGAACGTCGATGGCATTTTGGTGAGCCCTACGTGCTGTGACCCGCTGTATCGTCGCTCGGCCCGCGTGAGTATGGGCACGGTGTTCCAGGTGCCCTGGACGCGCATTGGCAGCGAGGCGCGCGTATGGCCGCATGATGGGCTGGCGGCGCTGCACGATGCCGGCTTTTCGTGTGCCGCCATGGCGTTGACGGATGATTCGGTGTCGTTGGACGATCCCGCGCTGCAGGAGATCGACCGCCTGGCAATCTTTATGGGCACCGAGGGTGCTGGCTTGGGCGTCAAGACCATTGCAGGCTGCGACTGCGCCGTGCGTATTCCGATGGCGCATGGGGTCGATTCGCTCAACGTGGCCGCGGCAAGTGCTGTCGCCTTTTGGCAGCTGTGCCCGCATGTGAGCAACGAGTACCACTACCAGCCGGGGCTGTATCACTAGCGGGGTGCTCTCGAGCTTTGCCGCCAGAGGTGTTTCGACTGCCTTCGGTCGGTGTTAAGCTGATAGCGGCTTTGCCGTACTATTGATGTGTTGTTTGGCGTACGCTAGTGGGGAGGGCGTGTGGCTAAGAAATCTACGGCTATCGATGTAACGCAGGGTGTCATTTGGCAGCAGCTGCTGTCGCTGTGCGTTCCCATTTTCTTTAGTTCGTTCTTTCAGCAGGCATACACGCTTATCGGTACCTATATCGTCGGTCAGTTTGGCGGCAAGCTCGCGCTGGGTGGCATTCAGGCCACGATGGTGCTCACCGAGCTCTGCATTGGTTTTTGCGTCGGTGTGGGTGCTGGCTGTGCCGTTATTACCGGTCAGTTTTTTGGCCAGCACGATGATGAGCGTCTGAGCCGTTCGGTCCATACGGCCATGACGCTTGCGCTGGTGGGCGGTATCGTTTTCTCGATTCTTGGCATAGTGTTCGTTGAGCCCATGCTGGTGCTTATGAACACGCCGCATGAACTATTGGCCGAGGGCGTGGCCTATGCTCGCTGTTATTTTGCCGCGATGGTTGCGGCACTGCTGCTTAATATGGGAACCGCACTGCTGCGTGCCGTGGGCGACACACGCGGGCCCGCCGTGATCATTGCCTCTGGCTGCCTGGTTAACGTGGTGCTGGATATCATCTTTGTCGCTGTGTTGCATATGGAGGCGCTGGGCTGTGGCATCGCAGTGGCGCTGACCATTTGCTCCAATGCAACGATGATCGTGTTGCGCATGATGCGCGCTCCGGGTGCATGGCGTCTTTCGCTGTCTAAGCTCGGTATCGATCGCGGTATTTGCAAGAGCATGATCTCGTGTGGTCTGCCGCTTGGCTTTCAGTCTGCTGCGTATTCGATTTCCAACGTTTTGATTCAGGTGTCGGTCAACTCGTTTGGCGCCGATGTCACGACTGCTTGGGGTCTATCTGGGCGCCTGGATGGCATTATCTGGATGGTGACCGAGGCGCTCGGCGTATCGATCACTACGTTCTCGGCGCAGAACTTTGGCGCGCGCAACTACGAGCGCATGCGCAAGGGCTACCATACGTCGCTCGTGCTGTCGTTTATGCTCATTGGTGGCCTGTCTGCCGTGCTGCTGGTGTTCTCGGGCCCGCTGTCGCGTTTGTTTGTCGACGATGCTTCGATTTCGGCGTACACCACGACCATCCTCCATTTCATTGCGCCGTTCTATGCGATTTTCTCGATTATCGAGAACGCCTCGGGTTCCATCCGCGGCGCCGGCGTGAGTCTGCAGCCTATGATGCTCACCATCTTTGGCACCGTCGTACTCAGAGTGATTTGGGTGTTTGCGATCATGCCCTTCGATCCGTCGCTCGAGCATCTACTGCTGGTCTACCCCGTAACCTGGCTCATCACCGCAACCATGTTCACCATCTACCACCACAGCGGCAACTGGCTAGGCCGCGCCACCGCCTAGCTCATCCGTCGGATACCCCTGATAAGTTGCGGTGAAATAGTTCCTGAAAAGCCCTTGCGGACCGTCAAACAAGTACTATTCCACCGCAACTTCCTTATGAGCTGTAGGTGTTGGCGGAAAACGAATCAAATTAGTATTCGATGCCCTGACGGGCTAGGAGGCCTTCGTCGAAGTAGTGTTTGACGGGTCGCATTTCGGTGACCAGGTCCGCGAGGTCTGCGAGGGGCAGCAGGCCGCGGCCGGTTAGCACGAGCTCCGTGGTGGCGGGCTTTATCGCAATCAGTTCCTCGACATCCTCTCGCGCCCCAAAGCAGCCTTCGTCTTGCCCTTGCCGTCTCCCGTATAGATTTGAACCTTGCCGACTTACAGTGATGCCATCTCTATCCTTTCGTGCCCGGCGTCGGTTTATCGCCGGCCGTGTTGGGTATTCTAGTTAGCATTATCAACCCCAGTAGATGGAGTTCAAGCAGATGGAGATGGATGACAACAAGCGTAGACGGAATATGATCCTCTACGTGCTCATCGCCTTCGTCGTCTACCTCGTGCTCTCGACCGTTCTGTTCCCCAACATCGGTCACACGCAGCAGATTACGAAGACCGATTACTCGACGTTTGTCAAAGCACTCGATAAGAAGAGCGTCGACAAGGTCGAGTACAACACGGACGATTACACGATTTATTACACCAAGAAGGGCGAGGACGAGAACATCGCCTACAAGACGACCGGTGTGCCGAATGACGCGGGTTTTACCGATCGCGTGCTTGAATCCGGTGCGTCCCTGGAGTCGGTCGTTCCCGATAAAAACTCGGGTCTGATGACCTACTACCTGCTTACGCTCATTCTTCCCATGGCCATCTTCTTCCTCATCGGTTGGTGGCTCAACCGCCGTATGAAGAAGGCTATGGGCGATGACGGCCCGTCGATGAACTTTGGGGGCGGTGGCTTTGGCGGCGGCGGACTGGGCAAGTCCGGTGCACGCGTGATCGCTTCCAAGGATGTGGGCGTGACCTTTAAGGACGTCGCTGGCCAGGAAGAGGCCAAGGAGTCTCTCAAGGAGGTCGTTGACTTTCTGGAGAAACCGCAGCGCTACGAGGAAATCGGCGCCAAGTTGCCGCGCGGTGCTCTCCTTGTTGGCCCTCCGGGTACCGGTAAGACCCTGCTTGCCAAGGCTGTTGCCGGCGAGGCGGGCGTTCCGTTCTTTAGCATTTCGGGCTCTGAGTTCGTTGAGATGTTTGTTGGTCGCGGCGCTGCTAAGGTTCGTGACCTGTTTAAGCAGGCCAAGGAAAAGGCACCGTGTATCGTCTTTATCGATGAGATCGATACCATCGGTAAGAAGCGCGATGGCGGCGGCTTTAGCGGCAACGACGAGCGCGAGCAGACGCTCAATCAGTTGCTGACCGAGATGGATGGCTTCGATAACCACAAGGGTATCGTTGTCCTTGCCGCAACCAACCGCCCCGACAGTCTCGATCCCGCTCTACTGCGCCCCGGTCGTTTTGACCGCCGCATCCCCGTCGAGCTGCCCGATCTGACCGGCCGTAAGAACATCCTCGAGCTCCACGCCAAGAGTGTGAAGACCGAGCCGCCGATCGATCTGACCGCGATTGCCCGCGCCACGCCCGGTGCCTCGGGCGCCGACCTGGCCAATATCATCAACGAGGGCGCTCTGCGCGCCGTTCGTGAGGGTCGCAAGCGTGCAACCCAGGATGACTTTGAGGAGTCGGTGGAGGTTGTCATTGCCGGCCAGCAGCGCAAGTCCACGGTGCTGTCCGACCACGAGAAGCAGGTCGTTTCTTATCACGAGATCGGCCATGCTATCGTCGCTGCCCGCCAGAAGGGCTCTGCGCCGGTCACGAAGATCACCATCGTGCCGCGCACGAGCGGTGCTCTGGGCTACACCATGCAGGTGGAGGAGGACGAGCGCTTCCTGACCACACGCCAGGAGGTCCTGGACAAGCTCGCCGTCTATTGCGGTGGCCGTGCGGCCGAGGAACTCATCTTTGGCGAGATGACGACCGGCGCCGCCAACGATATCGAGCAGGCCACCAAGCTCGCCCGCAACATGGTGACGCGCTTTGGTATGTCCGACGAGTTTGGCATGATGGCGCTCGGTACCGTGCAGAACGCGTATCTCAATCAGGATACGTCGCTCACCTGCGCCCCTGGTACGGCCGAGCGTGTGGACGCGATTGTCGCTAAGCTGATCGAGGATGCGCACGATCGCGCCCTGCAGATCCTCAAGGAGAACAAGTTCAAGCTCCATGAGCTGGCTCGTTATCTGTACAAGAAGGAGACCATCACGGGTGAGGAGTTCATGAATCTCCTCACGCGCGAGAATCCGCTGATGCCCAAGCAACAGTAAAGCCGCAGTCGAGCCAGTAAACGCCGACGCCCCATTTGAGCAGCTTTCTCAAATGGGGCGTTTTTCTTGAGAGGGATGGAAATGAAGATCGTGGTGAGCGCCTGCTTGATGGGCGAGAGCTGCAAGTATAACGGGCTCGATAACTACCACCGCGCGTTGGTCGAGGCTTGCGAGCGCACGGGGACCGAGGCCCTCCTCGTGTGCCCTGAGGTCTTTGGGGGCCTGCCCACGCCGCGCAAGCCGTCCGAGATTGTGAACGGCGAGGTCCGTACCTGCGAGGGTACCTCAGTCGATCGCGAGTTTCGCCAGGGTGCTCAGCGCGCGTTTGATATGTGCGAGCAGGCAGGCGGACCGGAAGAGATAGTCGCGTGCATCCTTCAGGACCGCAGCCCCTCGTGCGGTGCGGGTCACATCTACGACGGCACCTTTAGCGGTACGCTCACCGCGGGCAACGGTGTTTTCGTCGACCTGCTCCTGCGCCACGGCTACCGTGTGATCCCGGCAAGCGAGTTTGATCCCAGCATGTTGGAGCAATAAAAAACCACCACAAAGGTGCTGCTCCCTTGTGGTGGTTTTGGGTTAGAACTAGAGGGTGTGGCCGTAGGCGTTGGCGGTCTTGATGGCGGCGGCGAATTTCTCGTCGGTGAAGGGCTCCGGGTTGCCCTGCTTCCACTCGTTGGTGGCGTGCGCGTATTCGCACAGGGCTGGGATATCGGCCTCGGTAAGGCCGACCTGCTCAAGCGTCACGGGCAGGCCCATCTGCTTGTTAAAGGCGGCGTAGCGCTCAAGGTTCTCGGTATCGCCCGTATAGGCAAACAGCACCAGCACGCCTAGACTTACGACCTCGCCGTGCAGGTAAGAGCTCTCTCGCGGGATGCTGCACGTGGCGTTGTAGAACGCATGCGCCACGCTCGAGTTGTAGTAGTAATCGTTTTGGTTGGTCAGGTTCGAGACATAGCCCGTGTTGACCACGATGTCGAGCGCGATCTGCTTGACGGCCTCGCTCGACAGATTCCGGCGCACGTCCTCAAGACCCTGGACGCCATAAGTAAACAGCGGCTCGGAGCAGGTGTGGGCGAGTGCCAGGCCAAGACCGGCGGTATGCTCCAAATTGCCGGCGCTCGTGGCGTATTCGACCTCGGGCTGCTTAGACAGGGCATCGCCCACGCCGGCCCAGAAGTACTCTGCCGGTGCCTCGGCGATGATCTTGGGGTTGATGAAGATGTGCGCGGGTCGGTTGGGGTACGAATAGCCCTCGAGCGAGCCGTCGTCGTTGTAGACAACGGCAATGGCGGTCGCGGCGGAGCAGTTAGAACAGATCGTCGGGACGGTGAAGACGATCTTCTTGAGCTCGATGGCTGCGGTCTTCACGGTGTCGAGCGCCTTGCCGCCGCCGCATGCGATGAGCACGTCGGCTTCCTGGCAGGCAGGGGAGTTCACGACCTTGGCGATATTGGCACGCGTACTGTTGGTGCCATAGACGCGCGTCTCCAGGACCTCGACATCGGTACCTTCAAGTGCCGCCTCGATTCCCGGCAGCGCCGCAGCCAGGGCTCGCTTGCCGCCAATGATGGCGACTTTCTTCGCGCCGTACTCCGCCAGTGCAGTTGGCAGCTCGGTAAAGCAATCCTCGCCAACGGTGTAGTCGCTCATTCCAATTGTGCGCATAGCAGCCTTCTTTCGTTCGATAAAGTGCTTTCAGGTATTTTGCTCCTAGAGAAGGTCCACAGCCGCGAGAAATTTCGAACGTATAAAACCAGTGTTGAGGGTTTTTCGCCGGCGCGGAACGTGCTAGCATACTCCGCATAAGCGTTGATGGGGACGAGTAGTCGGCCGTCCGCATGTTACAGAGAGCGGGGAGCGCTGAGAACCCGTGCATGCGACCGATGAAAATCACCCCGGAGCTGCGGTCCCAACGGACGCGTCGCACAGGCTCGTCTTAGTAGATATCGCCGAGATGGTCGTCGATACAGGCCAGCCGAGTAACGGATGCGAGCGCGCGAATACGCGGGCGAGGGCATCTAAGCTGGGTGGTTAAACGAAGAGCTTTTGCGGGCGTACAGTCCGTTTTGTGGCGCTTCGTCCCAGCTTGTAGGGACGGGCGCTTTTTTGGTGCCCAACGGGCGTGCGCGCCCACGACATGAAAGGGGTACCGTGGCAAACGAGTACAAGCAGACGATGAATCTGCCCAAGACCGGTTTTCCCATGCGTGCCGGTCTTTCCAAGTCCGAGCCCAAGCGACTCAAGGACTGGCAGGACAACAAGGTCTACGAGCAGGTTCTGAAGAAGAACGAGGGTCACAAGAGGTTCGTGCTGCACGACGGCCCTCCGTACGCCAACGGCCCGATCCACATCGGCCACGCCATGAACAAGATCTCCAAGGACATGATCAACCGTTACTGGATGATGCAGGGCTATGAGGTTCCCTATGTCCCCGGTTGGGACTGCCATGGTCAGCCGATCGAGCATAAGGTCGAGGAGAAGCTCGGCACCGAGAAGTTCAACCAGACCTCCACGGCTAAGATCCGCGAGCTTTGCAACAAGTTCGCTGTCGAGAACATCGAGCTGCAGAAGGCCGGCTTCCGTCGCCTGGGCGTGCTCGGCGATTGGGACAACCCCTATCTGACGCTCTATCACCAGCACGACGCCGCCGACATCGAGGTTTTCAAGGCCATGTTCGATAAGGGCATGATATATCGCGGTCACAAGCCGGTTCACTGGTGCAAGCACTGCCACACCGCGCTGGCCGAGGCCGAGATCGAGTACTCCGACGAGACGAGCCCGTCCATTTTCGTGCGCTTCGAGATGACTTCCAAGCCCGCCGGCCTCGATAACTTCGACGGCCCGGTTGACTTTATCATCTGGACGACCACGCCGTGGACCATCCCCTCCGACCAGGCCGTTT
>CAUBGU010000048.1 GCA_958435545.1 uncultured Collinsella sp. | reverse complement strand
CGCCGAATGCTCGCCATCGAAATTTATCGATGACCTATTTCAGACTGTAATGGGGGAACCACCGCAAAGGGGGCAGGCTCCTTTGCGGTGGCCTCTGGCGATTTGGGTGAATTGATACCTAAAATCTGCGCGAAAATTCAAATAACGTTGTCTGAACATCATGCTTCTAACCGCCGATGAGTTAAAGATATTCCCATCAATTTTGTAGTCTATTCCTCCCGGTTAATGATCTACCGTTCACGGTCGATTTTCGACCGTTCATAGGACGCATGCTCTTGAGCAAAATGTTGTGCAAATAAATAAAATGCTATTAAAAAATGATAACTAGCTTAATTACCAGTAGAAATAGATATTTCATAGCGAATAAACGAAGGTAAATCCGAGCAAATGTCAAGAGAATTGAGAATTCGCTACAAAACTATCGGTATTTTTGCTTAGATGTTCAAACAATCGTTACAATATGTACTATAAGCGTGCGCAATTACAGATTGCGCAGATACGTTTGATAGTGAAAGAGCAAGATCGCGGTCTCTTGGGGAGGAGACATCGATGAAAGCGAATTCAGAAAAAACTAAGCAGAGTAAAAAAGCGACGCGCCGTGTACTGGCAGGCGTTTTGTGCGGAGCCTCCGTGTTGAGCCTGATACTGTCGCTTGTCATGCCTCCGATCTCGCAGGCCATTGCCAACGATGCCCAGACCGAAGAAACTGTGACGGGTGGTTCCTTAACTGAGTCTACTGATGTGGACAACACTACTGGCGGGGATGCCGAAAACCAGAAAAGTGACGAGACCGAGGGCGACGAGACCTCTGGTGACGCTGGCGCGGCAGGCCTGTCGTCCGATGACACGGGAGCCAAAAGCGCTGCGCAGCCTGCCGAAGACGACACTAATGGTGAAGACGCAATCGCGCCTGCTACAGTGAATGAATCGGATTATGAAATTCGCAACGCGGCAGAGCTGAGCTCAAAGCTCCTTAACAGGGAACTGCGCGATGGAGACGGCGTTGCTACTTTTAAGCTTATGGCCGATATCGTCTATGACGATGAGATTAGGCTCGAACAGTCCAGCGACAATCCCATCAATATCACCTTGGACTTAAATGGACACAAGATTAAGCACAATAGTGGTACCAGCCCGTTGTTCGATGTTGCAGATTATGCGACGCTTACGGTCGTGGATTCCGGGAAAGAACCGGAGAATGTTGCCGACGGCCAGCAGCTGCAAGATAAGGACGAGCATCTGACACCTGACAATTATGGCAAGACGGCAATAATGTCTTATGACGTTAATGAAGTTCCGAAAGATCTTACCTATTACGTAACCGAATCGACTGCAAGTGGTGTAGATACCACTGAGAAGATCAAAGAGTACAAGGCGACTATTAAGGGTGCAATTGTTGGAGTCACCGAGAACTCCACGATGAGGCTCATTAACGTTTACCGACATGGCACGTTTAACCTCGTAAGTGGCGCTATTACGCAGAAAAAGGGCTGCAATGTCGGCAGCCTCATCTATGCCGAGAACGGTTCTACCGTCAATATGAGCGGTGGCTATGTTTGCGGTGCTTCTACGAATACTTGGGCCAACGGTGCAGGTGTCATGGTGTCTAATGAAGGGGGCAGCGCTTCGGCCCTTAACCTGACCGGTGGCGTAATTGCTGGCAACTGCGCTTCGAGTGGCGGCGGTGTATATGCCAAGGGGTCTGCAGTCAAGGTGACCAGTGGCGTAATCTCCGGTAAGGTGACCAGTGGCGTAATCTCCGGTAATAGCACATTCGGCGCGGGACTCGGTGGCGGCATTATGGCCGAGGGCGGCATCGTAGACGTTTCTGGTGGCTATATCACGAATAATAGAATGGCTAATTTTTGCGGCAAAGATGGCTACGGTGACCATGGCGGCGCTGGGCTTGCTGCCAATAACGGCGCTCATGTCACCATTTCTGGTGGCCAGATTACTGGCAATTATTCCGAGGAAGCCGGTGGCGGCGTTTACGTTACCGATGTGGATCGAAATAACCAGTCTCGTACGGGAATGGCGCGGCTGAATATCACGGGTGGAATTATTGCCTCCAACGTGAGCTTTCGATCTGAGGGTGCCGGCATTCGTGTGGGCCAGATGGTTGACGCGATGATTAACGGCACTACGAGCAGCAAGGTCTACATTACGAATAACCATTGCATGTCTCGCTTTGACTGGGGCGGCGGCGGCATCTTTGTCCAGGGAAACTCGAATGCGGATAAGGAATATACTGCTGGTAGATTATTTGTATACAACTCGTACATTAGCAGCAATATCGCCGGTGGCTATGGTGGTGGCGTTGCAGTCTGCCCGACGGGCAAGACGCTGGTGACGAACACTGACGGCACTGCAATCTTTGGCAATACATCTGCTGGCGATGAGCAAAATGCAGATGGCGATAAGCAAAATGCCAACGGTTACGATCCGGTAAATAACAAAGGTAATAATGGCAAGCCCCATCTTTCAAGTGGCGGTAGCGAAAAGAATCAAGATCAAGATGCATACAACTCGAAGGTGTTTCGCGAACACGGCCACGCGGACTTCTTCCTTGCGGCAAAGGCTGGCCATCAGGAACCGCTTGCGGCGATAATCGGCAAGATGCTCGGCGGCGGAGATGCCAAGTATTCGGGAAGCAAAGAACGCAGTGATAACAAAGAACCCAGTGATAACGAAGAACTCTATGAGGCTATCAAAATCCCTGCCAATGGCGGCGTGAAGATTTATCGGAGCGTCGGTCTGTCTTCGGCTGTCATAGCTGGAAGTGATGAAGCGAATAAAGCGCAGGAAGCTGCCGGAACTTTCATCACGGGCAACTATTCTTGGGACCATGGTGGCGGCATCATGTCGAATGGCGACCTGTACTTAGGCCAGCCTGCTGATACGTATGTCTATCCGAGTCTTAAGCTGAAAGCGACCAAAGCCCTGTCCGGCCGTGCTCTCAAAGAGGGGGAGTTCTCCTTTGCGGTTTACCGTAAAGATTCAGACAGCGCGACAGCGCCTTATTGGAATAACAAGACATTCAACAATGGTGACTGCACCTTTGTTGGGTCTGCCAAGAATAGCGCTGACGGTAACATCACCTTTGACCTTGGCGAACAGTTCTTAGCGAGTGGCACTGGCGAAATTACGTACTACTTGGTCGAAGATGCGGGCAAGGATCCTGATGTCGACTACGATCATGCTGTATATGAGATTAAGGTGACAGTCGAGGACCACACGACCGTGCTCATGTCTGTTCCGACGCAGAACGATCCGAATGCGACTAAAGACCTTAAGGTCCATAACTACACGATTAAAAGTGTGAATGTTAAGAATCTTGGGGCTTCAACTGCCTTGTCGAGCACTGTGCCAGCAGATGCTGACGGCTATTATTCGATTGCCAACTCCGATGGTTCAAAGACTTTCAACAACACGTACACTCTGTACACTTCCGACGGCTCCTGGACTCCTAAGGCGACTAAGGTCGTTAAGGGTGGCGAGATGAAGGAGTTTACGCTCGAGTTTGCGGATAACGAGAAGTTTGAAGACGCCAAGACGGTGAAGACAACGGCCGACGGTACCAATAACCCCCAGACTCTGAGTTTTGTCGATAAAATCACGTACAAACTTAATGACCTCAACAAGGGCGAGGACCCTACTGGTCGTGGCGCTTCTAAGACCTTCACCTATTACGTTCGCGAACAGCAGCTGACCACACCGTTCACGAACTACAAATACGACAAGTCGGTCTACAAGATCACGGTCACGGCAACTGATCAGTCTGATAAGACGATCAAGTGCGATGTGACCTACACCAAGATCGTCAATGCCGATGGCAAGGATATCCCCGAGAAAGAGCAAAAGCCGGTCACCTACGTTCCAGCTAAGGACGAGGCCACTGGCAAGGAACAGAGCGTTCCGGTCTTCACCAACACCTACTCCACCTCTTTGCCCCTTTCTGGTATGTCGGGCGTCACTCTGACGTACCTTGCCGGCGCGGTGGTGCTTTGCGCTGCTGCGGCCTGGATGCACATTCGTCGCAAGGCGAATGCGAAGGGAGGTGAGCGTCGTGAATAAGAAAGTTTGCTCCTTCCCGATCTTGTTTGCGCTGCTTGCCCTCCTGATCGGCACCTGCGCGGTTGTGTTCCCCGCTTCCGCGCAGGCCGCGCCGACCTCGACCGGTTCCATCACGGTGAGCGGCACCGTGGCGAGCAGCTACGACGCCTACCAGATCTTTAGCGCCAACGTCGTCGACGGCGACAGCGACGCCAAGATCGCCACCGACCTCGCCTGGGCAAGCGACGCCGTGCGCGACGCCGCGCTGCCTGTGCTGCACAGCGCCGGCATGCCCAATTCCCAGACCACCGCGCAGGAAGCTGCCGAGTGGCTCAACACCGATTCCCACCTTACGAGCGCGCTGAGCGCACAGCTCGCTCGTTCTCTCCAGAGCTCTGGCGCCGAGCCCGTGGCCCTTAACGCGGGCACGGCGGCCGAGCTGCCCTGCGGCTACTGGCTCATCGTCGCCGACGACGACGCCATCGCCCAGGGCGAGGTCGGCACTGCGCCGATCATGGCCCTGGTCGGCGGCAGCGCCGTCACCGTCAAGCCCAAGGCGGCGACCCCCAAGGTCGCCAAGCATGTGCTGGAGGACAGCACCGCCGCCTGGCAGAAGGCCGCCGACGCCACGGTCGCCGACGACCTGTACTGGCGCCTCTCTGCCACGGTCCCGGCGGGCCTTGCCGTCTACGACACCTATACGGTGCGGTTCGTCGACACCATGGGCGCGGGGCTCGACCCCTCCAAGGTCGCCGCGAGCATGCGCGTGTACGTGGCGGCGGGCGCCGAGGGCGGCTTCGACGCCGTCGCATGTGAGGGCGGTAACGCCAACTCGACGCCGGCTAAAGGGTGGACAGACATTACTTCACAGTGCAAGGTCTCGGTCGAGGGCAATACCTTCGCCGTGCGCACCGGCGACCTGATCGCCGCGCTCGGCGGGGCCGACGCCTTCACCGCGGGCGCCCGCGTGGTCGCCGTGTACAACGCGCCGCTCAACAGCGCATGCAACCACGGCATCGCGAAGGGCAACCCCAACGAGGTCTACCTGCGCTACCCGCGCTCTCCCTTTGCCGACCAGTCCGGCGACGCCGGCTTCACCCGCACGCCGAGCGACGATGCGTGCGCCTACACCTGGGATCTCGCGCTCACCAAGCGCGGCAGCGACGGCGACAAGCCGCTTGCCGGGGCGGTCCTGAGCATCGCCGACGACCGTGGTCGCACGCTGGCGGCCGACGGCACGTGGGATGCGGATGGCAAGGCCACCGTCACCACGGGCGAGGACGGCCGCGTGACCGTCTCGGGCGTGGACTCGGGCAAGCTGGAGGTCCGCGAGCTCAAGGCGCCCAAGGGCTACACCGCCTTTGAGGGCACGCGCTCCGTGACGGTCAAGGCCGAGGGCCTGGACGTCGACCAGGTGGCCGCCGCCAAGCCCAAACTCACCATCACGGCCGAGTCGCCCCTGCGCGCCGACAGCGCGGACGGGTCGACGGGCAGCCTGGAGGCGTCGCTCATCAACACGCCCACCGGCACACCCCCTAGCATTACCACCGGAGGCTTTATGCCCTCGACTGGCGATATGGCAATGTACGCCGCGGCCGCCGCAGCGGTCGCCGGAGCTGCGCTCATCGTGGTCGCGCTCTTGGTCAAGCGGGGAGGTGGCAGCCATAAAGAGTAGCTGGCAGCCCCGCAGAGAGCGGGGCGAGACATAGCGAAGCAGATGCTAAGACACAGACAGACAGATTTAGATCAAATGGAATTCGAGCAGAAAGCAGAGGAAAAGAAGATGAGCATGAGCAAGAACATCGCACGCCTGGCAGTAACCGCCGGCCTCACGGCAGCGCTGAGCTTCGGCGGTGTGATGGCCCCGGTCACGATGGCGTTTGCTGAGGGCGGGTCGACTGTGACGTTCGATTGCGGTGACTACGCTGGATCAACGATTTATAAGGGCATCCAAATTTTCAAGGCGAATGTGACTACGACCAATGGGACCACGACGGCGAGCAACATCGACTGGGGTAGTTCTGAGGTCCAGACGGCTGTGGTTGCCGCTATTCATGAGAAGGACTCTACCTACACCAGTACAAACGCGCAGGATGCTGCCGATTGGCTGAATGAGCACAACAAAGATGCCGATCAGACCGATTCAAACACTAGGGTCAATAGCGGCCATGTTTTGAGCGTAATTGCCTCCAAACTGGAGAAGACTGGCGATTGGACCAAGACGTCCGCTGGCAGCTCGTCCCTTACCGGCCTTGATGCTGGCTACTGGCTGTTCCTCACCGATACCGCCGGCAAGCCCGCCGGCAAGTCTACCGATGCATTTACCTCTCCCGTGTACACTTTTATCGACGGCATCAGTGCAACGACCGTTAAGCCCAAGAAGAGCGTCCCCACGGTTGAGAAAAAGATTCTCGATGATTCTAAGGTGAAAGGCGGTAACGTTACTGACGAGACCGAATGGGCGGATGCTGCCGACTCCCAGATCGGCCAGGATGTGAACTATAGACTTACCGGTACGATCGCAGATAACTACGACAGCTACGACTCTTATTCCTATAAGTTTATGGATTCATTGGATAAGGGTCTTGACTTCGTCGATGGCTCGCTCAGCGTTTATGCGCTGAATAATGGTGAATACACCGAGATTAATCCGACAAGTTACAATGTGGATGCCCCTTCTGAGTCAAATCAGCGTGTTTTGACAGTTAACTTTATTGGAACCAATGGGCTGAAGTCAGCCGCCGCGAAAAATGACGGAACGCTTACGATCAATGCCAAGACCAAGATTGTTGTCTTCTACAAGGCAAAGCTCAACGCAAAGGCGGTTATTGCAGGGGCCAACAACAATCTGAAGGGCAACTCCAATACTGTTACGCTCGAGTATTCTAACAACCCCATGGTCGCAGGCACTGGCACCTCGGCGCCCGACACCGTCGTGGACTATACCTACGGCCTCAAGATCAACAAGGTTGACCTTGGCACTGAGAATGCGCTGAAAGATGCTAAGTTCACCATCGCAGCTGGTGACACAACTAACGGTGACGAGAACAGCACAAACGTTAAATATGTCAAGAGTGACGGCACTTTGAGCGACAGCGTGGTTGAGCTTCCGACGGGCCTCGATGGTGTCATTAAGGTTACCGGTCTCGATGCTGGCGTCTATACGGTCACGGAAACTTCTGCTCCCGATGGTTACACCAAGGTCGAACCCTTCACCTTCGAAATCAAGCCGACCATGAACGCCAAAGATCCGGGTGCTGGCCTTACTGGGCTCACCGGCGAGCTTGATAACAAGAGTCAGGGTGACAAGGTCATCGCTGGCCTTACCGATAAGCGTGCCGGTGATAACAAGCTAACGATGCAGACCGGCTCGGAGAAGGACACCGATGGCTACTTCAACATCACCGTTGGCGATACCAAGCAGGTTGGCCTCCCGCTGACTGGTCTTAACGGCGTGACCTTCACTTGGATCGCTGGTGGCGCGGTGCTGTGCATTGGCGTGGCGCACCTCATCCGCAGCCGTAAGCAGGCTGAGGAGTCCGAGCAGGAGTAACGCTCGCTCACCCATCCCTTTGGCAGGTGGGATGTGATGGCCGTGAGACTTGCGGACACTTTTCTCGTCCATCCACGTTCTTGCTTTGCCATTCTCTTTTCGGGGCAGACTCCGCACTGGAGTCTGCCCCGTTCTTTTTGGACAACGCAGGCGGGGCGCCGTTGCTCGAAGGATCGGGCGTATGGTTAGCGAACAGGTGTTTGCAAATATTGCGTTTACCAGCTGTAAGTGCGAGTGCTCGCAGTAAAATACCCTTGCGACGCATCCCGTGCGCGGGCGGCCGACGACTCGATCGGAGGTCCCCAAATGCTGAAATTCCTTAACGCGCTCGCCGCCCTCGCGGCGGTGGGCACGTTCGTCATCGCGTTTCTTGACTCGTATGAGGTTCGGTTTAAGGTCCGTAGGCGCACGCGCGGTGCGGACGGTAGAAGGCATTTGCGCCGCAACAAGCGCAAATAAGAATGCCCGGGGTTAGAGGCCCGGGCATTTAACAAAACCAGAAAACTAGGCCGCCCGCGCTTTCGAACACTTACGCGGGATGCGTCGTTTTCTATTGCCATTGTATCCCGAATCGCCCAGCCGATTCGGGATATTTTGAAAACTCAAATGCGGGCCCATACTTGCACTGCGCAATGCTGCCAGGCTGCGTTGCGCAGCGCATGAGCTCGCTAATCGGCTATTATTTGTTCAGACAACTTGAGTTGTAGAGGAGTGACCGGCGATGGTGCAGGGCGCCAAACATATGAAGAGCAGTAACGCCGCGGACAACGGCGGCTCAAGCCCTCAGCCCAAACCTCAACCAAAGCCCAAGCGCCGCCGCAAGCGACTGCCGCGCTGGGCCGACCGTCTCATCACCATCGTCATCATTCTTATTGGCGTGGGCCTTATGACCTGGCCGTGGATCTTGGACCGGCTCGAGGCCTCGGGCGTGTTCAACCAGATCAGCACGGTGTCCAGCACCGTGGACGCGCTGTCTGCCGAGGAGCGCGAGCGCATCCTGCTTCAGGCGCGCTCCTATAACGAGCAGCTGGCGGGCGAGGCCACCGAGCTTCCCGCCGACCAGATCGAGCCCTACGCTCAGCAGCTCATCTTTGACCGCGACCCCATGATGAGCTGGGTCGAGATTCCCTCCATCGACGTGAGCATGCCCATCTACCACGGCACGAGCGAAGAAGTCCTTATGGCGGGCGTCGGCCACCTGGAGGGCACGAGCCTGCCGGTGGGCGGCACCTCGACTCATTGCGTGCTCACCGCGCACTCGGGCATGCGCAACCTGAGCATGTTCGACGACATCCACTCGCTGGAGCCCGGCGACCTGGTGTTGCTGCACACCATGAACAAGACGCTCGCCTACAAGATGGTGGACTCCGAGGTGGTGCTGCCCGAGGAGATGGAGTCGCTAACCATCGAGCCCGGCGCCGACAAGGTGACGCTCGTCACCTGCACGCCCTACGGCGTGAACGACCATCGCCTGCTGGTGCATTGCGTGCGCACCAAGTACAGCAAGAAGGACGTCGACAAGCAAAAATCGCTGGCCGGTCGCCACTGGGGCAAGCGCGAGTTTGCCGTGCTCATCGTGGTCGTAGCCATTGTGCTGTTGCTGCTGGACATCGTGATCCACGCGGTCCGCAAGCGCCGCAAGGCCAAGGCCTCGGCATAGGACATTCTCCAGAACCACCACAAAGGGGACAGGCACCTTTGTGGTGGTCGGGACTTCCAAACCATCACAACATTCGATGAAAATCGCGATTTGGACGAAAAGCGTCGAATGTTGTGATGCTTTTCGTTGTGGGCGAGACGGTTTTCGTTGCGGGCTGGCGGTTTTCGCTACAAAACCGCCAGCCCGCCGCCTGTCAGCCGCCGCCCTCGTTACGTTTTCGCTGCATTTAGGTAAAGCATCTGCTCCAAGCGGCGTTGCCTTGTATACTAGAGCGGTTTAACTGTTATGCGGAAGGGAGCGCCTATGGCACTCAGCGAGAAAGACGTGCGCGGCATCGCCGAGTACGCAAAGATCGCACTGACCGATGACGAGCTCACCCAGATGACGTCCTACATGAACGACGCCGTCCAGATGCTCGAGCCCGTCTTGCAATATGACTTGCCCGACGTGGAACCCACGTTCCATCCCATCGGAAGCCTGTCCAACGTGATGGGCGATGACCTACGCGAGCCCGAGCGCGACCTGTCGCTCGACGTCGCGCTCGAAAACGCCGGCAGCGCGCGCGACCGCTACTTCCGCGTGCCGTCCATTTTGGGAGAGGGGGAGAGCGAGTAATGGCGCAGAGCTTCGATTCCCTTACCGCCGCCCAGATCGCCGCGGGCGTTGCCGCCGGCGACTTTACCGCCACCGAGGTGGCCCAGGCCTCCCTTGCTGCCATCGAGGCGCGCGAGGGCGGGGTTCAGGCATTCCTGCAGGTGTCGCCCGAGCTCGCGCTCGAGGCCGCCGCGCGCGTGGATGCCGACCGTGCCGCAGGCAAGCCGCTGCCCCCGCTCGCGGGCGTGCCGCTGGCCATTAAGGACAACATGAACCTCGTGGGCACGCGCACCACCTGCGCTTCCCGCATGCTCGAGAACTATCAGAGCGTCTACACCGCTACCTGCGTCCAGCGCATGCTCGATGCCGGCTGCCTGCCCATGGGCAAGGCCAACATGGACGAGTTCGCCTTTGGCAGCTCTACCGAGAGCTCGGCGTTCCATCGCACCAACAACCCCTGGGATACCGAGCGCGTGCCCGGCGGCTCTTCGGGCGGCTCCGCTGCCGCCGTCGCCGCGGGCGAGGTTGCGCTCTCGCTGGGTTCGGACACCGGCGGCTCCATTCGCCAGCCGGCGTCGCTGTGCGGCGTGGTGGGCTTTAAGCCCACGTATGGCGCCGTGAGCCGTTACGGCGTGGTCGCCTTTGGCTCGTCGCTCGACCAGGTGGGCCCCTTTGGCCGCACGGTCGAGGATGTTGCGCTGGCCATGAACGCGCTTACCGGCGCGGGCCACGATCCGTACGACTGCACCAGCCAGGATTGTGCCGTCGACTTTACCGAGCACCTCAACGACAGTATCGAGGGCAAGCGCGTGGGCATCATCCCCGCGTTTATGGAGGCCGAGGGCCTGACGCCCGAGGTCAAGGCCGCTGTTCAGCGCGCCGCCCAGGAGCTGCAGAACCAGGGTGCCGAGCTGGTCGAGGTCGACCTGCCGCACCTGGACGCCGCCATCGCCGCCTACTACGTCATCGGCCCGGCCGAGGCGTTCTCCAACCTGGCCCGCTTCGACGGCATTCGCTACGGCTATCAGGAGGAGGGCTGCGCCAACCTGTCCGACCAGAGCTCGCTGTCGCGCGCCCACGGCTTTGGTGCCGAGGCCAAGCGCCGTCAGATGCTCGGCGCCTACCTGCTGAGCTCGGGCGTGTACGACAAGTATTACTACGCAGCGCAAAAGGCCCGCACACTCATCACGCAGGACTACGACGCCGCGTACGCCAAGGTGGACACCATCCTCATGCCCGCCTCGCCGCGCACGGCCTTTAAGTTTGGCGAGATTAGCGACCCCACACAGATGTACCTTTCGGACCTGTACACCATCTCGCTCAACATTTGCGGCAACGGTGGCATCTCGGTGCCGCTGGGCCTGGGCGAGGATACTCAGCTGCCCGTTTCTGCCCAGCTGGTTGGTCCGGCGTTTAAGGACCGTCAGCTGCTCACGTTTGCCCGCGCCCTGGAGCGCGGCTTTGCCGATGCCGCCACGGGTGCGCCCGCGCTTTCCGTCGCGCCCGATTTTGCCGGGAAGGGAGGCGAGCTGTAATGAAGGAGCTTTCCGAGGTCCTGCAGGATTGGGAGGCCGTGATCGGCCTGGAGATCCATACCGAGCTCACCGCACTCGATACCAAGATGTTCTGCAACTGCAAGCTCAGCCACGATGACGAGCCCAACGCCAACGTGTGCCCGGTGTGCCTGGGCCTGCCCGGCGCCCTGCCGGTGCCCAACAAGCGCGCCATCGAGAGCATCGTCAAGGCCGGTCTGGCCACCAACTGCGAGATCCAGCGCCACTCGATGTTCTACCGCAAGCACTACTTCTATCCTGACATGGCCAAGAACTTCCAGACCACGCAGGGCCCGGTCGCCTTTGCTATGTACGGCCACCTGGATCTAGACGTGACCGGTCGCGGTGCCGCCGAGCGCCCCGACTGCGCGTTTGGCGAGGCCGAGGCCCAGAGCCTGGCGAGCGCTTCGGCCAACGCCGAGGGCCTGTCCACGTCCATGACGTCGACCATGCGCGAAGGCAATCAGCGTGCCGGCCATCTGGCCAGCTACGACGCGTCCAACCTGCAGATGCCTGAGCGCCGCGAGGACGGTTCCTACACGGTACCCATTCGCATCCTGCGCATCCACATGGAGGAGGATGCCGCCAAGATGGTGCACGTGGGCGGTGCCGAGGGCCGCATTACCGCTGCTGCTGAGTCGCTCGTCGACTACAACCGCTGCGGCACGCCGCTGATTGAGCTCGTCACCGAGCCCGACCTGCGCACGCCCGAGGAGGCTCGCCTGTTTATGGAGAAGCTCCGTCGCATCTTTGTGACGCTGGGCATTTCGGACTGCTCCATGGAGAAGGGCTCCATGCGCTGCGACGGCAACGTGTCGCTGCGCCGCCGCGGCGAGACCAAGCTGGGCACCAAGACCGAGCTCAAGAACCTCAACTCGTTTAAGAGCCTGCATGACGGTCTAGCCTACGAGATCTGCCGTCAGGCCGAGGTGCTCGAGGAGGGCGGTATTATCTACCAGGAGACCCGTCACTGGGAGCCCAGCCGCAAACGCACCGTGGTCATGCGCGTGAAGGAGACGGCAGACGACTATCGTCTGTTCCCCGATCCCGACCTGGCGCCGTTCGATCTGGACGACGAGTTCATCGACCGCTGCCGTGGCGAGATCCCTGAGCTGCCCGATGCCAAGTGCGCTCGTTTTGAGGCCGACTTTGGCATTAAGGCGGCCGACGCCGAGCAGATCGCCGGCGACCCGGAGTTTGCTGACTTCTTTGAGGCCGCTGCTGCCGGTATGGCCGGCAAGGAGGCCCAGACGGTTGCAAACCTGCTGGTCAACGAGATGATCGCCTACCTTAAGGGCGCAGGCGTGTCGCTCGCCGAGTCCGGCATCGCGCCGGCTCAGGTGGCGGCGCTTGCCAAGCTGCTGGCGACCGATGCCATCAGCTCCAACCAGGCGCACGAGGTCTTTGAGGCCATGGCCCAGACCGGCGACGACCCCAACAAGATCGTCGACGAGCGCGGTATGCGTCAGGTGAGCGATGCCGGCGCGCTGCAGCCGATCGTGG
>CAUBGU010000047.1 GCA_958435545.1 uncultured Collinsella sp. | reverse complement strand
TCACATCGCGCATCGAAAGCCCCGTGCCGCCGCAGGTGAGCACGACATTGGCGTGACACTCATCGGCGGCCTCCACGATGGCATCACCAATCTCGCTGACGTCGTCGCGCACGACCACATGTGAGGCGACCGTCCAGCCCTGTGCCTCGATAAGCTCCTCGAGTGCGGCCCCAGCCTCGTCCTGGGCAAGGTCGCGCGTATCCGAGCACGTCACGATCGAAATCTTCAACTCCATAGCGATCCTCCTATAGCACCGTTCCCTCAGGCAGGTCGACACGCACGACATCCACGACGTCGCCCGCCGCAAGGTCGCACGGTCCTTCGTCAATACGCAACAGGCAATTGGCCCGCTGCATCGTGCCGAGCAGCGCCGAATTCTGCGTCTTGGCCTCGGTCACCAACAGCTCACCGGTCTCGGGGTCGCGCAAAACCGTGGCGCGATCGAAGAAGCGGCGATGCTGTCGCTTTTTCACGCCATGTGTGAGCGTCGCCTGCTGCACGGGACGCACGCCCTCGGCAAAGCCGCGCATCTTGCGGATCGCCGGACGGGCAAGCATCTCAAAGCCTACATACGCCGCGGCCGGATTGCCTGAAAGCCCTAGGTAGGGCTTACCCCCGAGCAAGCCAAACGTGATGGCCTTGCCCGGACGCATCGAGATGCGGTCAAACAGCACCTCGCCCTCGCGCCGGACGAGCGCCGTCACATAGTCGTAATCGCCCGCCGAGGCGCCACCGCTCGTAATGACAAAATCGCACTCTCGCGTGGCGCGATGTACCAGCTCGGCAATCGCCTGCTCATCATCGGGCGCGATGCCGTAGAACACGGGCTCGGCGCCGGCATCGAGTGCCTCGGCCATCAGCGCCGAGGAGTTGGAATCGCGAATCTGACCACGCGCCGGTACCTTACTCGGTGCGACCAGTTCCGTGCCCAGCGAGATGATGCCCACACGCGGGGCAGCGTGCACCTTCACGCTCGCGTATCCGGCGCTCGCCAGCAGACCCGCGCCCGCCGGAGCCACGACCTCGCCGGCGTGCATCACAACATCGCCGGCATGGGCCTCCTCGGCAGCAGAGCGAACGTTCTCCCCTACCTTGGCCGGCGCCGAGAACCTCGCTCGCGAGCCCTCGTTGCCGTCACCGTCGAGCACATCGACGATCTCATACTTCACCACGGCATCGGCACCTTCGGGTACCGGCGCGCCCGTCATGATGCGGACCGTCTCGCCCGCGCCGATTGCGCCCTCAAACACATGGCCCGCGGCCTCGTGTCCGATAACGTCAAGCGTCACCGGCGCCTCGTCAGACGCCTGCGTCAAGTCCGCCGAGCGCACGGCATATCCGTCCATAGCGCTGTTGGCAAACGGCGAGATGTCGATATCGGCCACCGCGTCCTCTGCCAAGGGAAGACCGGCAGCCTGCCACGCGGGAATCTCGACAACTTCGGTGCGATTCACGTGCGACAAGACGATCGCCTGTGCGTCCTCCAACGGAATGAGTATCTCTGCCATATACACCTCTAGCATGCAGCGGCGCACATCACGGGCGCCGATTCTTTATGTTTATCTCAGTATAATCCCTCGCCGCCTGCTCAAGACCTGGCCTGCGACCGCGAATACACCTGTCGGTAACGGACGGCGAAACAGAGCCGAAACCAACCTGCCGGTTTGTCTCGTTTGGCACGTTCTATAATGCTCGTGTTGCAACCCAAAAGAGGAACGTATGGCTTTTACCGACAAAACCGAAAGCGCAAACGAAACGCAGGATCATTCCCAGCCGCTCGACGATGGCGGCTTTTTCTCCCTGAACGACGTCATCACGGCAGGCAGGCATCAGCTCACCCGCTCCGAGCAACTCTTGGCTGCCGACACGCGCCGCAACGCCCGCAACCTACTCGCGAGCGCCAAGTTGCTCGTACTCGTCGTCATCGTCTCGGTCGCCATGGGCGTTGCCGCTTGGGCGTTTTTGGCCTCGCTGAATATCGCCACCGACTATCGCGAGCACCATGCGTGGATTTACGCACTGCTTCCCGTTGTGGGCGTTGCCACCGCATGGGTGTACAAAAACCACGGTCTTGCCGCCAAACGCGGTAACAACCTGGTCATCGACTCCGCTCTGGGCACACGCCTCATCCATATGCGCATGGCCGTCCTCACCTTCGTCTGCTCCACGCTCACGCACCTAACGGGTGGATCGGCCGGTCGCGAGGGAGCCGCGGTTCAGATTGGCGGCACCATCGCCAGCAACATCTCGAGCCTCGCCCACCTTAAAAAGCATGACCACCACGACCTCATGCTCGCCGGCATCTCGTCGGCCTTTGGCGCCGTATTCGGTTCGCCCCTTGCCGGAGCTTTCTTTGGCATGGAGATGTGCTTTATCGGCAAGATCGACTACACCGCGGGCATCTACTGCCTGGTCGCCTCGTTTACCGGCTACTTTACATCACTCGCCCTGGGTACCGAGTACGAGGCGAATGTTATCGTCAGCGTTCCCAACATGACACCACGGACGGTTGTCATCGTTGTTATCAGCGCCATTATCTTCGGTCTGACGGCACGCCTCTTTGCCTGGTCAGTTCGAACCGTCAAGAGCCTGTACGGTCGCTTTATCACCAATTATCTCGTTCGCGCACTTATGGGCGCACTCGTGGTTTTGGCCGCCTATGCCCTTCTCGACGTCTGGGACTACGCCGGCCTTTCCACGTGGCTTTCCGGCGCCGGATTTGCCGGCAACACCACCCTGGCAGACGCAGCCATCAAGTTGGTCGTCACAGCGCTTACCCTGGGTGCGGGCTTCCAAGGCGGCGAGGTCACGCCCCTGTTTGGCATCGGTGCGGCGCTCGGCGGCTGGATCGGTTGCCTCGTCGGAATCGACCCCAGTTTTCTGGCGGCTCTCGGCATGCTCGGCGTGTTCTGTGCCGGCCTCAACGTGCCCATCACCACTTGCATGATGGCCATCGACCTGTTCCACGGCACGGCCGCCGGGTTCTTTGTCATCGTGGCCTTTATCAGCTATCTCGCCGGCGGACACCGCGGCGTTTACCCCGCCCAGCGCATCATCTCACCCAAGCGCCGTTCGCTTATTGTGGATGAGGGCGGAACGGTAGCGGATGCTATCGAGCGCCACAACGACCTGATAGAGTAGACGTTAGTATTCGCCGTGCAGCCACAATCGGGGGCAATTCGACCTGAACGCGACCGCACCGTCACGTCATACGCCGGGAGTCGCCCCATGCACGCAACTGATTTTGGCCGCACGCTCATCATCGCCAACCCAGCCGCCCAGTCGGGTGCGGCGCGCGAAGTTGCCGAGCGCCTGCAACGCTTTTTGGATATGACCGCGCGCGCATCCCAGTTTGACCTGGTGCTGACCGAGCGCATGGGACACGCCAAGGAGCTGGCCGCACAGGCTCAGGGCTATCGCACCGTTATCGCCCTTGGCGGCGACGGCGTGATTCACGAGGTCGTCAACGGGCTTATGACGCAAGAGGAGGGCACCCGCCCCGCCCTTGCCGTCCTGCCCGTGGGCTCCGGCAACGATTTTGCCCAAACGCTCGGCATCGACGATTTCTCCGGCAAGGATTTTGGCGCACTGCTCACCTGTGAGCTGCAGCGTCAGGACATCGGGCGCATTCGCTCATGGAACCCCGCAAGCGGCAGCGGCGAGGCTACCGTTGAGTACTACGACCAGACGCTTTCGGTCGGCATCGATGCCGCCATCGGCCTTGGCACCACCGAGCTACGCAAAAAGACCGGCTTGACGGGCGCTCCGCTCTACACTCTCTCGGGACTTGAGCAGTTTGGCCTTCGCTATCGCAACTACCCCATGACAGTCAGCTTTGACGGGACGCCCGCCGAGCGCGTGAGGGCGATCATCATGGCGATTCAGCTGGGTCCTACCTATGGCTCGGGCTATCGCATCTGTCCCGACGCCGACCCCTGTGACGGCATACTCGACGTCTGCTACGCCTGCGGCCCCGTTCCGCGCGCGGTCGCGCTTCCCATGTTCCTTTCGGCCAAAGATGGCCACCATACCAAGCTGCCACCGGTTCGCATGCGCCGTTGTCGCCATGCCGAGCTTACCTTTGAGGAGCCCGACTACCCCATCCAGGCCGACGGCGAGCCCGTTGTCGCCTCGCGTATCGAGGTGGACATCCTTCCCGCCGCTCTCGAGGTCTGGCACCCAACCCGCTAACCCCCCCATAAGTTGCGGTGAAATAGGGACTGTTTATGCAGTTAAAGCCGCAAAACAGTCCCTATTTCACCGCAACTTACAAGGAGGCTATTCGTCGCTGCCCGGTTTGCGTCGGTTGGCCTTTTTAATGGCGTTGAAGCGTTTGTCGTTGAGCCTGCGCTGGCGAGAGCGTTGAGGCACCTTGGTCTTTACGCGTCGACGCGGTGGACGCCCGCGACGCTCAAGCTCTGCCCTCAGCTTACGCAAACAGCTCGCACGATTCTGGAACTGACTGCGGCTCTCACGCGCCGTCACGACAATCCCCGAAGGGATATGTTTCATGCGTACCGCCGAGTCCGTCGTGTTCACGCCCTGTCCGCCCGGACCCGTCGCGCGAAACACCTGCACCTCGCAATCGCGCGCCAACTCCTCGGCCGACATCTCGGCATAGCGCGCATACTCGCGCCATCCCATCTTGTCCCCATCCATATCAACACCTCCCCTCATACAAAAAATGTGACAAAGGGACAGTCCCTTTGTCACATCGCATACCAATCGCTTGTGTTGCGCGCTTAGGCGAAGGTGATCTCGCCGTTCTCGCAGTCCATATCGGCGATACGCGCCAGGCTCTCAACGCGGAAGCCGCGCTTACGGAGCTTATCGCCGCCGCCCTGGAAGCCCTTCTCAACGGCGATGCCAATGCCGGCAACTTCGGCGCCCGCAGCCTCGCAGATCTTAATAAGGCCCTCAAGCGCGCAGCCGTTGGCCAGGAAGTCGTCGATAATCAGGACCTTGTCGCCCTCGGACAGGAAGCGCTTACCCACAATGACCGGGTACTCCTTCTGCTTGGTAAAGGAGTAGATGGTCGTGGCATACTGCTCGCCGTCGAGGTTGATGGACTGCGCCTTCTTGGCAAAGACCACCGGCACGCCGCCAAAATGCTGAGCCGCGATGCAAGCCATGCCAATGCCCGAAGCCTCAATCGTCAGGATCTTGTTGATCTCGACACCCTCGAACAGTCGGGCCCACTCGGCGCCCATGTGGTCGAACAGCTCAACGTCGCATTGGTGGTTGAGGAAGGCATCAACCTTAAGGACGTTACCGGCCTTTACGATGCCGTCATGGCGAATACGATCCTCAAGCTCCTGCATGGCGCAACCCCTTCTCGCGGCAACGATACCGCGCGATTAATAAACGTTGTTCGATAGTCTACCACGGACCGACCCCCGCCCGTCCCACAAGCCGCATCGCACCACAAACCAGTCTTTTTGGGACGGCGCGAATCGTGGCAGACAGCCTCCCAACACGCTAATGGCGGGCGCGCATCTTCACCAAACGCACCATGGCAAGCGCAAAGCCCACAGCGGCCACAGCCATCAACACATAGAACACCGAACGGAAACCAAACAGGAACATATCCGGACGTCCTGCAACAAAACTGGTCACGGCCTCGCCCATCGCCACGCTCATCTGTCCATACAGGATATTCGACGCCACCGTAATGCCGAGTGCCATACCCGCATAACGCGCCAGGCTACCCAGACTACCCGCAAAGCCAAGTGCCTCGCGCGGAGCCGAGCCCATGTACAGCGAGTTGTTGGGGCTCTGGAAAATCGACGTACCGCACGACATAAATGCGACGCAGCACACGATCACAGGGATAGAAGAGTGCTCGTCGAGCGTGCTTACTGCAAAGAGACCGCACACATACACGCCCAGGCCGACCGCCGTGGGACCCTCGCAGCCAACACGGTCCGAAACCGTTCCCGAAAGCGGGCCGATAAAGGCATTCACCATTGGCAGCGCCAAAAAGAGCAATCCGGAAATGTCAGAACCAAAGCCGTGGGCGTCCTGAAAATAGAACGGCAGAATAAACTCGGATGCGCCAATGCCAACGAACACGATGAGCATGCAGGCAAGGTTGATGGTGAAGGCCGAATTTGCAAAGCAGCGACGAGCGGCCTCGGCAAGGGGCATGGGACGTTCGCCGGCCTCTGGCCTAACATGCGGCAGCGTGTAGAGTCCCACGATAAACGAGATCACGCCAATGGGCAGGTTGATGAGGAAGATGCTCTCCCAGGGAAAGCTTGCCACCAGCATGCCGCCGAGCACGGGGCCACACATCATGCCGAGGGCCACAAAGGTCGCGAGAATACCCATGGCACGGCCTCGTTCGCGCGCCGGAAACGACTCGGTGATGATACCCATGTTGTTAGCCATGGCCGCCGCGCAACCGATGCCCTGAACAATGCGTGCCAGGATAAGAACCTCAAGCGAGGCCGAAAGGCCGCACAGCAGCGAACCGACCGAAAAGACGATGACGCCCAACTGGAACACATTCACCTTGCCGCGCACGTCGCCCAGACGGCCAAACGGCAACATAGCCACGCAAGTCGCAAGCAGATACACCGAACTTACCAGCTGAATGCGATCGAGGCCCACGCCCAGCTCCTTTTGCATCACGGGCAGCGCCACGGTCACGACGGTCGAATCCAGACACACCATAAACGTCATGATGAGCACGGTGAACAGAATCGCCCACTTGTTCTTGCCATGGGTGTCGCCCTCTAGGACAATGTGCTCGCGGCGCAGCTGCTCTGCAGTTTTCTCCATATCCATCCTTTCGAGTGGCCTAACGCAAAAAACGGGGCCCCGATCGCCTGCAAACAGCCGCGATTGGGGTCCCGCCTACGGAATCGGAACGAAAGGTCACCGAAGCTTTCTGCCAGCATCGGCACCTTGTACGGAGCTAGCCTAGCACTGCTCGAGTGCCTGCTCAAGGTCGGCAATCAGATCGGCCGTGTCCTCGAGGCCGCACGACAGGCGCACCATGTCGGCGGAGATGCCACAGGCGATGAGCTCCTCATCGTTCATCTGGCGGTGCGTAGCGTTAGCGGGATGCAGGCAGCAGGTGCGGGCGTCGGCCACATGCGTGGCGATCTGGGCGAGCTTGAGGCTCTTCATAAAGGTCTCGGCCGCCGCGCGACCACCATTAAAGCCAAAGCTCACAACGCCGCAGGTACCGTTTGGCATGTACTTCTGAGCGAGGTCATAGTACTTGTCGCCCTCCAGGCCCGGATAGCTCACGAAGCGCACCTTGGGATGGCTCTGCAGGAACTTGGCAACGGCCAGGCCGTTCTCGCAATGACGCGGCATGCGCACATGCAGGCTCTCGAGCGAGCTGTTCAAGAAGAACGCCGCCTGCGGGTTCTGCATGGGGCCAAGATCGCGCATGAGCTGCGCGGTGGCCTTGGTAATGAAGGCGCCCTCGCGACCGAACTTCTCGGCATAGGTCACGCCATGGTAGCTCTCGTCAGGCGTGGTGAGACCCGGGAACTTGTCCGCATGGGCCATCCAGTCAAACTGGCCGTGGTCGACGATCACGCCGCCCAGGTAGGCAGCATGTCCATCCATGTACTTGGTGGTGGAGTGCGTAACGATGTCGGCGCCCCACTCAAAGGGACGGCACATCACGGGCGTCGGGAAGGTGTTGTCGACCATCAACGGCACACCGTGGTCATGTGCGGCCTTGGCAAAGCGCTCAATATCGAGCACGGCAAGGGCGGGGTTTGCGATCGTCTCGCCAAAGACGAGCTTTGTGTTGGGCTGGAAGGCTGCCTCGAGCTCCTCATCGGTGCAGTCGGGGGCAACGAACGTGCAGGTCAAGCCCATGCGACCCATGGTGTGGGCGAGCAGGTTATACGTACCGCCGTAAATGGCAGAGCTTGCGACCACGTGATCGCCGGCACCGGCAACGTTAAAGATCGCGAGGAAGTTCGCAGCCATGCCCGAACTCGTGAGCATCGCTGCGGTGCCGCCCTCCATCTCGCAGATCTTGGCGGCAACCAAATCGCACGTGGGGTTCTGCAGACGGCTGTAGAAGTAGCCAGACTCCTCCAGGTCAAACAGCTTGCCCATGTGCTCCGACGTGTCGTACTTCCACGTGGTGGACTGGTAGATGGGCACCTGGCGCGGCTCCGCATCTCCCGGGTGATAGCCGCCCTGAACACATGTAGTACCGATAGTCTGCTCGCTCATATCTAGCTCCCTTACCTGGGTTACGTTTTATTCGGTTCACGATACCGCTACCCTGCACCCCTCTCAACCCATCCCCAAGGTAGGTTATGGGACAAATTGATTAGGGGTATTTATCTCAAGCCTTGGGCATTTGCTCGATAGATAAAAATGAGGCATACATGAAGCTCTCGATGATTACATGCCCCGTCACGGGTACCATAGGCGGGTACACCGTGACCAAGGAGACAACGATGAAGCAGATCGATACCACCCAGCTCGACACCGCCGCCTGCCAGGCTCAGGCTGCCGAATACCACGCCCGCGGCTTTAACTGCGCACAGGCCGTTGCCTGCACGCTCGCACCTGCCGTCGGGCTCGACCCCCAGACCGCCTTTACCCTCACCGAGGGCTTTGGCGCCGGCATGGGTGGCATGACCGAGACCTGCGGCGCCATCTCGGGCGCCGTGGCCATCATGGGCTTTGTAATGAGCGACGGCATGGAAAACCCCAAGACCAAAGGCCAGACCTACAAGCTGTCGCGCGAGATTGCCAAGCGATTTGGCGAGAAGAACACGACGACCGTCTGCGGCACGCTCAAGGGCATCGGATCGGATAAAGGTCCGCTCCGCAGCTGCCCCGGCTGCATCGACGATGCCGTCGAGATCGCCTGCGATGTGCTAAAGCAGCTCGCCGAGTAAACGGCAGCAACATAAAACGACGGCCGGCGCGTTTGGGATCCATCCAAAAGAACGCCGGCCGTCGTCGTTAGAACTCGGCAAACTCGGGAGCGCCGACCTCGATCTCCTCGCGCCCCGCCATAAGCTCGCGCATCTTAACGCAAAACGACTCCTGCTCCCCTGCCTTAAACACAAAATGAAGTGTCACGGCATCCGCGAAATCGGTATCCGAAACCTTGGCACCCGAATCCTGCGCCAAACGAAGCACCTGCTCATACTGCGGATAGGCCACATGCACGTCAACCGGCACGACGCTTGTCATCTCAACGATCTGCCCTGCCTCCTGAGCCGCGGCCACCGCCGCCTGCGTCGCCGCGGTATAGGCGCGTACCAAGCCACCAGGCCCCAACAGCGTGCCACCAAAATAGCGCGTCACCACGCAGCAAACATTTTTGAGCCCCGCACCGCGCAGCACCTCGAGCGTCGGCATGCCGCTCGTGCGGCTCGGCTCACCATCATCGCTCTGGCGCTCGCGCCCATCGACCAAAATCCACGCGGGAACATTGTGTCGAGCGTCGTAATGACGCTTGCGAACCATCTCGATAAAGGCATTCGCCTCATCCTCGGACTCAATATGGACCAGCTGGGCAATAAACCGGCTCTTGCGGTCCACAAACTCGCCCGAAGCCTCAATATTCGATTGCAGAGTAAAATAGCTGTCCAACAAAGTCCCTCAACAGAATAAAGCGCAGCAACAAACAGCCTCAATAATACGGCAAAGACAGTACCGGTAACCCCGGTAAATAGAACGGCAAAGTCAATGACCAGGCAAAAACAGCGAGACGGCGTCAGCTGAGTCGATTTGGCCCGAAAGAGGAGGGAGCACGCCTTATGGCGGCGACCGACGAATGAGCGCCAAATCGGCCAGCTGACGCCGTCGAAGGCGAGAACCCGTCAGCGCGAGCAAGGTGCCTTGAAAGACGAGGGCATTGACCTTATGGTCATGCCCGAAGGCTTGAAAGGCAGATTGCCGCGCTGACGGGTTCGCAGCGTCAACATAGTTGCCAAGTGGGCCTATAAGCCGGGTTCTGTCGTGAACGGTCATTTATCTTGTCTGCACGTTACCATGCAGCTCCACGCACGCTACCCGAACGCGGACCGGGCCGGCCCATAGCGTTCCTACTCGCGCTTGCTCCGGATGGGGCTTGCCAAGCCGCCGTGTTGCCACGACGCTGGTGGTCTCTTACACCACCGTTTCAGCTTTTCCCTTTACGCCTTGCGGCGCAGGTGGGAGTCTTCTTTTCTGCGGCGCTTTCCGTCGGATCACTCCGCCCGGCCGTTAGCCGGCATCCCGCCCTCTGGAGCCCGGACTTTCCTCACGCGTACTGCAAGCAGCACATCGCGCGACCGTCTGGCCCACTCAGCAGTGCAAGAGTGTAGCACACCGTCACCACAGGCAATGGCACAACACAAGCGTTCGACACGATAAACCAAGAACCACGCCATGCAGTACAATAGGGTTGTCGATGGGCAACGTCGTCAGTCGAGACGCGACCGCGCTCCGCACCCCTCCGTCTACTCGGTGCGTTCCCGCCTCCTCCCCGAGGCGGGATGTCGGCATTTTTTCATGCACGACAACCAAATAGCCTGCAGACAGCATGGGCAGCATCATGCATCTCGGCACCAATTGCAAAAAGGGACCCGTCCATTACGGACGGATCCCTTAAAACAAGTGATCGTCAAACCGATTTACTCGGCGTCGGTCTCCTCGTCCTTCTTCTCGGAAGGAAGCGGGGTAACCTCGATCTCGACGCCCAGAGTCTCAGCAGCGGACTTCATGGACAGGGAGATACGACGACGGTCGAGGTCGATCTCCATGACCTTGACCTGAACCTTGTCGCCCACATGGGTGACCTGAGAAGGCTGATCGACGTGCTTGTTGGCCATCTCGGAGATGTGCACCAGGCCCTCGATGCCCTCGCCCAGGTCGACGAAAGCGCCGAACGGGACAAGCTTGGTCACAGTGCCCTCGACGATAGCGCCGACGGGGTACTTCTTGACCAGTGCACGCCACGGATCCTCGGTGGTCTGCTTGAGACCCAGGGAGATGCGCTCGCGGTTGAGATCGACGTCGAGAACCTCGACCTCGACCTCCTGGCCGACCTTGACAACCTCAGAAGGATGGTTGACGTGGTTCCAGGAGAGCTCGGAGATGTGGATGAGGCCGTCGATACCGCCGAGGTCGACGAAGGCGCCGAAGTCGACGATGGAGGAAACGGTGCCCTGGAGACGCATGCCAGACTTGAGCTTGGACAGAATCTCGGAGCGCTCGGCCTTACGGGACTCCTCGAGCACGACGCGACGGGAGAGGACGACGTTGTTGCGGTTGCGGTCCATCTCGATGACGCGAGCCTCGATGCGGGTGCCCATGTAGGAGGTGAGGTCCTTGACACGACGGAGGTCGACGAGGGAAGCGGGCAGGAAGCCACGCAGGCCGATGTCGAGGATCAGGCCGCCCTTGACAACCTCGATAACCTCGCCCTCGACGTTCTCGCCGGAGTTGAACTTCTCCTCGATGCGGTTCCAAGCACGCTCGTACTCGGCACGCTTCTTGGACAGGACCAGACGACCGTCCTTGTCCTCCTTCTGGAGAACCAGAGCCTCGATGGGATCACCGAGTGCAACGATGTCTGCAGGGTTAGCGTCCTTGCGGATGGACAGCTCGCGGACCGGGATAACGCCCTCGGACTTGAATCCGATGTCAACGAGCACCTCGTCATGCTCGATCTTAACGACAGTGCCGTTAACGAGATCGCCCTCATCAAAGTCGGTAATCGTACCGTCGATGAGGTTGTTCATCTCCTCCTCATTGACATCGTCAAGAGAGAAAATGGACGAGTTCTGAATCTCACTCAAAGGTGGACCCCTTTCGAACTACGGGGCCCCGATTGCTAGGACCTACAGAAGGGTGCGACAAGCACACAACGTTTAGGAACACTCGGGAGCCGACAGATACTAATGTGACGCTTATGCAATCACGTTCGTATAGGTTACGGGGAAATGAGTTCGATTTCAAGCGTGAACTGCGATTTTTTACTCGTGTGGAGACTTTTTCGTAATCTTATGAACACACGTCTCCACAACTTGACGATAACCAGCCAGGCATTTGGCTTTGGGGTAAAGTATCCGGAGCCAACGATTCTGGAACGATTTATCGAGAAAGGTGCCCGCGTGCTCAAAGCAGTCGTTTTCGATATGGACGAAACGCTTCTCAGCATCAACCTCAACGCGTTCATCCTTCGCTATTTTAAGGATGTCTCGTCGATGCTCGCGGATATCGGTCGCCGCAGCCACGGTGGCACGATGGCACGCCTCGGCACTATCTTGGTCGACCTCAACGCCAATCGCCGAAGCGGCACGGATAATCGCACCAATCTTGAGTTCTACCAAGAAGAGGTTGAGCGCCGGTGCGGCATTTGCCTCTCGGACCCACTCATCTACGAGGCGTTTACCTACTACGACCGCGAAGTTCTTCCGTACAAGAACGACGATGTCATCAACGCCCACGCCATGCCGGGCGCACACGCCGCGCTTCAGGCCGTACAGGATGCAGGGCTACGTTGCGCGCTCTTTACCAACCCCAGCTTTCCGCAGGGGGCCATCGAGTGCCGCATGGGTTGGGGCGACCTGGCCGACGCCCCCTTTGAGCTCGTCACGCACATGGGAAACACCACCCGCTGCAAGCCCGATGCCACCTACTATCTAGAGCAGCTTCAGGTGATGGGGCTCGAGCCGCACGAGGTCCTTATGGTGGGCAACGATCCCAAGCGCGACTTCCCCAGTCCCGCCTGCGGCATTCAAACTGCCTATGTTGGCCAGGGAAAACCCGGCCGAGCCACCTGGCGCGGAACCATGGAAGACTTCGCCCGCGACTTCAACGCCGTAATCGAAGCCTTCTACGAGCACCAAGTAGCCGACGAACTGTCATAGGACCCCTCGCTCGCTCCAAACAAAATAACGTCGCAGACCGAATGTGACAAAGGTTCAGCCCCTTTTCACATTACAAAGATGGCGCCGATGTTTTGGCAACGACAGACACTATGACCCAATCCGAGGGCACTAAAAAG
>CAUBGU010000046.1 GCA_958435545.1 uncultured Collinsella sp. | reverse complement strand
AGAAGCTCTCCAAGCGCCACGGCGCCACCTCGGTGGAGGAGTACCGCGACGCCGGCTACCTGTCCGACGCCTTCGTCAACTACCTGGCGCTGCTCGGTTGGTCGCTCGACGGCGAGACCACGATCATCCCGCGCGATGTCCTGGCCAGCAAGTTCTCGCTCGACCGCATCTCCAAGAACCCGGCTACCTTCGACCCCAAGAAGCTCGACTGGGTCAATGCCGAGTACATCAACAGCATGTCCGATGCCCAGTTTGCCGACGAGATCATGGTCCCCGAGCTGCACGAGGCAGGCCTTATCGAGGGTAACGTCGAGTACGGCGAGGACTGGATCGACGCGCTCGCTGCCATCGTCAAGCCGCGCACCAAGATGCCGGCCGACGCCGTGACCGTCGCCGCCCCCATCTTTGCCACGGCCGAGACGCTCGAGTATGACGAGAAGTCCGTCAACAAGGGCCTGGCCAAGGAGGGCATGGGCGCCATTCTGGATGCCGCCAAGGCCGCGCTCGAGGGCGTGGACGAGTGGACGGCCGCCAACATCGATGCCGCGCTTGAACCGCTGCCCGAGCAGATGGACCTCAAGAAGCGCGTGGTGTTCCAGGTCGTGCGCGTCGCCGTCTGCGGCAACATGGTGAGCCCTCCGCTGGGCGAGACTATGGCGCTCGTCGGCCGTGACGACTGCCTGGCGCGCATCGATCGCGCCCGCACGATGGCGCTGTAACAGTCGCGCAAACGCATGTATCCGAGCCCCGCTCACCCGAGCGGGGCTCTTGTTTCTTAAGGCGTATGGGATGGGAGGCACAGAGACCATGGCCGAGCAACTGTCACTGTTTTGTTCGCCTGAACCCGAGCAGGCTCCCGTAAGGGCCGGCCGCACTGCCGAGCAGGCCAAGCCTGAGCCTGTGCCAGAGCCCATTGCCGCCTATGCGAGCGTGGTTCTCGACATCCCGACGCGTGCGCTGTCCGAGCCGTTTGCCTATGGCATTCCTCAACCCCTTGCTAGCGAAGCGCAGATCGGATCCACGGTCCTGGTCCACTTTGGCAACCGTGCCGCCGCAGGCTATATCGTCGATATTGCGCCCGAACTGGGCGACTTGCAAGGCAACATTACCCTCGACACCGCGCGCATCAAGCCTATCGAGACCATCCTCAGCAAACCGCTCTTTGGCGCCGAGTCCGCCCGTATTGCACGTTGGATGAGCCGCGAGTATGTTGCGACGCTTTCCGAGTGCCTGCGCCTGTTCTTGCCTCCAGGCGGAAGCCCGCGCGTGGTCAAGGGCGATGACGGCGTGTGGACCGTTGAGCGCCCTGCCGTTAAACCCATCCAAAACCGCTGGGTCATGCTCACGCCCGAGGGTTTCGACTACACGCCGCCAAAGACCGCGGTCCGTCAGCGTCAGCTCATCGAGGCGCTCCAGTGCGGCCCGGTCACGACGCGCGACCTCAACCTGCTCTATAACAGTATGTCGGCGACCATCAAGGCGCTCGAAAAACGCGGCGTCGTGGTGGTGGAGGAGCGCCGTGCCTGGCGCGGTTGCAGCGAGCAGACCACGCTGTCCTCGGCAAGCGGCAAGGCGCCGGTCTCTCTTACCAACGGCCAGCAACAGGCACTCGCGCAGATTGAGCGCGCCCGTCTGGACGCTCATGGCGACGTGGTGCTGGTCGACGGCGTCACCGGCTCCGGCAAAACCGAGGTCTACCTCTCGGCGATTGAGCGCGTGCTGGCGACCGGCCGTTCGGCCTGCGTGCTCGTGCCCGAGATCTCGCTTACGGCCCAGACCGTCGGCCGCTTCCGTTCGCGCTTTGGCGAGACGGTCGCCGTGTTCCATTCGCGCCTTTCGGCCGGCGAGCGTCTGGACCAGTGGGATATGGTCGCCAGCGGTGCGGCCCGCGTGGTAGTCGGCGCCCGCTCGGCGCTCTTTTGCCCGCTCAGCGACCTTGGTCTCATCATCATCGACGAGGAGCACGAGACCAGCTACAAGCAGGGCTCTAGTCCGCGCTACCATGCGCGCGAGGTGGCGGCCGAGATGGCGCGGCGCTACCGCTGCCCGCTCGTGTTGGGCTCCGCCACGCCCTCGGCCGAGGCCCTCGACCGCTGCCGCCGTGGCACGTATAACGGTGCCACCTGGACGCGCGTCGAGATGCCCGAGCGCCCGGGACACGCCGTGCTGCCGACAGTCCGCATTGCCGACCTGCGCCGCGAGTTCTCGCACGGCAGCCGCTCTATGTTCTCAAAACCCTTGATGGAAGGTCTGGAGCGTGTGGTCGAGCGCCGCGAGAAGGCAGTGCTACTACATAACCGCCGTGGCTTTGCGCCGTTCCTGATGTGCCGCGAGTGCGGCTGCGTCCCAACCTGCAACCACTGCTCCACCGCGCTTACGTATCACGAGCGCACGCACACGCTGCAGTGTCACACCTGCGGATCGTCTTGGCGCGTGCAGCCGTATCCCGCGCCCACGAGTCGTTGCCCCAAATGCGGTAGCCGCTATCTGGCAAAAATGGGCCTGGGCACTCAGCAGATCGAGGACGCACTGCACCAGATGCTGCCCGAGGATGTCGCCATCATTCGCATGGATGCCGATTCCACGCGCGGCAAGGATGCGCACAAAAAACTGCTCGAGCAGTTCGATGCCGCCGATTGTGCGGTGCTGCTGGGCACGCAGATGATCGCCAAGGGCCTTGACTTTCCCGAGGTCACGCTTGTGGGCGTGGTCAATGCCGACTTTGCCCTCAAGCTGCCGGACTTCCGCGCAGAGGAGCGCGCCTACGACCTGCTGGAACAGGTGGCGGGCCGTGCCGGTCGCGGCGATCGTCCCGGTGAGGTGATCATCCAGACCTACCTGCCCGAGGATCCGGTCATTCGCGCCGTCGCTGAGCACGACCGTTCGATCTTTACCGACTACGACCTGGATCAGCGCCGCGACGCGCTGTACCCGCCGTTTATTCGCCTGGTCAACATTTTGGTGTGGTCGGCGAACCGAGACGACGCGCACGACTACATCGGGCGCATTGCAAAGCTTCTTAAGCGCCGCTGGCATGCCGCCGCGCCAGACTTTTTGCGGGCGGGCAGCGCGGTGCCGCAGGTGCTGGGCCCGGCTTCGTGTGTAATCGAGAGAGCCAAGGACCGTTACCGCTTCCATCTGCTTGTGAAGTCGCCCGTGGGGTACCATGTCTCTGATGATATCGACGCCTGCCTCAAAGAGGCGGGCTCCATGCGCGGCGTGAGCGTGAGCGTTGACGTCGATGCCTATGATTTGATGTAACAACCCGAAAGGATGGCCATGGAAGCCAACGGAATCGTACTGTCGCCCGACCCTCGTCTGCGCCAGGAGTGCGCCGTCATCGAGGAGATCACCCCGGCGATTGAGGCGCTTGCCGAGAAGATGAAGAAGATGATGTTCGACAACGGCGGTTGCGGCCTGGCCGCCCCGCAGATCGGTGAGCTCATTCAGCTCGTCACCATCGACTGCGACTACAGCGACAAGAACGATTACGACCCGTACGTGCTCATCAACCCCGTCATTGTCGAGCAGAGTGACCATTTGGTGCCGTTTAGCGAGGGCTGCCTTTCCATCCCCGGCATTAGCTGCGAGATCGAGCGTCCCGATCACGTTGTCGTCGAGGCGTATGACCTGGATGCCAACCTGATTCGCTATGAGGCCACAGGCGACCTGTTCTGCGTGTGCCTGCAGCACGAGATCGATCACCTGCACGGCAATACCATGTTCGAGCGACTCAAGCCGATGCAGAGGATCAAGGCAGTCAAGGAGTACCAGGACGCCCTAGCCCGCGGCGCTCGACCGGGCGAGACGGAGTAGGTTTGTCCGTCCCCGGGGCGCCCGCCTATATCATCCCGTGCTCAAACATTCTCGCTGCGCTGCGAAACTGCGCGCGGGACGATATAGGCGGGCGCCCCGGGGACTACGTTGACGCTGCTTGTCTCGCCCGGGTGCCGTCGGGCCAGGGATGGGCGTCTTCACTGATAATTGCTTTGTTGGAAGAGCTGCTTTTATTGCGGCTCTTTCTTTGGTTTTGGGTATATTTGTTCTTGTTGAATTGTTATTGCGGATGGGCTGGGTACTTGGCTTTCCGCTGTTGTTTGTAGCCGTCTCGGCTTTGGTTGAGGGGAGACGTTCTTTATGCGTATTGTGTTTATGGGTACGCCTGATTTTGCTGTGCCTTCGCTGACTTCGCTTGTTGAGGCTGGGAACGAGATTGCGCTTGTTATTACGCGTCCCGATGCTGTTCGTGGGCGTGGTAAGAAGCTGGAGCCGTCTCCTGTTAAGGCCAAGGCGCTTGAGCTTGGCCTGCCGGTTGTTGAGGCTAATCGTATGACGCCTGAGGTTGTTGAGGCGCTCCAGACTGCCCAGGCTGATATTTTCTGTGTGGCTGCCTATGGTTGCATTTTGCCCGATGAGGTGCTGCATATGGCGCCGCTTGGTATTGTGAATGTTCATGCGTCCTTGCTGCCTCGTTGGCGTGGGGCTGCTCCTATTCAGCGTGCCATTCTTGCTGGTGATGAGGTTGCTGGCGTTTCCATTATGCGCATTGGGCATGGCGTGGATACTGGCGCTTATTGTGCGCAGGCCTCGACCTCGGTTGCCGGTAAGCATGCTGATGCGTTGACCATGGAGCTTGGTGAGCTTGGCGGCAAACTGCTTGCCGATACGCTTCCTTCTCTTGCCGATGGCTCGGCTGTTTGGACTGAGCAGGATGAGTCGCTTGTGACCCATGCAGCCAAGATTTCCAAGTTGGAGATGCGTCTGGATCCGCAGATGGGGGCGCTCGATTGCGTGCGCCATGTGCTCGCTTCGTCCGATACCGCGCCTGCCCGTTGCGTGATTGCCGGCAAGACCGTGCGTGTGCTCGATGCCGCGCCTGCCGACGTGTCGCTTGCCGAGGGCGCTGTTGCCGTCAAGAGCAAGCGTGTTTACCTGGGGCTTTCCGATGGTACGATTGAGCTGCTCGAGGTTAAGCCCGACGGTAAGCGTGCCATGGCCGCTTCGGCCTGGGCTGCCGGCCTGCAGGGTGCCGAACTTAGGTGGGGTGTACTGTCATGAGCAAGTTGTCTCCCGCTCGCAAGCTTGCGCTCGATGTGTTGATGGAGGCCGACCGTCGCGGCATGTATGCGCGCGACGTGTTGTCTTCCCGTGCTTCCGCCAAGGCCATTGACCAGCGCGATTCCGCGTTTGCCGCTCGCTTGGCGCTCGGTGTTGCCGCGACGCAGGGCATTTTGGACGAGCTGCTCGATCAGTTCCTCGATAAGCCCAAAAAGGTCGCGCCGCGTGTTCGCATGGCGCTTCGCATCTCGGCCTTCGAGATGCTCTACCTGCATACCCCTGGCCGAGTTGCCGTGAGTCAGGGCGTTGAGCTGGTTCGTAGCGGCGCTAAATCGGCCGCCGGTCTGGCGAACGCCGTACTGCATAAGGTCGCGGACAATGTCGAGGACTTTGCCACTGCGGCGGATGCCGATGAGTCCGAGCGCCGATTGGTTCGCCTGTCTCGCCTGATGGGTATGCCGCGCTGGCTGTGCGTTCGCATAATGGCCTCGTTCGATACGCCCGAGGGCGCGCTTAACTTTGCCGGAAATCTGGCGCCCGCGCCGCTCGCTTTGCACGAGAACGCCTTTGCAACCAAGCCTGATCCGTACCTATCGCAGCTTGTGGCGCCGGTGTTCCCGGGCTGCCATGCGCCGGTCGATGCCCAGGCCACCGTTGCGTCGGGCGTGTTTGAGCGCGCGGCGGCCGTGGCCTCGGACCTTAACGCCCAGCTCATCGCTACCGCGGCGACCCGTCCCGGGCGTTGCCTAGAGATCGGCGCCGGTCGTGGCACCAAGACCTATGTGATGATGTGCCAGGCCAAGCGTGCCGGCTACGATCGTCAGCACACCGCGCTCGATCTGCACGACCGCAAGTGCGATCAAAATCTCGCGCGTCTGCATAAGGCCGGTATCAAGGGTGTTCGCACGGTCTCGGGCGATGCCTGCGAGCTCGATGCGGTCCTCACGTCGTTCGATGCCATGCTTGGTAAGCCTGTCCTGTTCGATACGGTGTTTATCGATGCCCCGTGCTCGGGTACCGGCACCATGCGCCGTCATCCTGAGATCCCGTGGCGCCTAACTGAGAACGACGTTACGACCGAGTTGCCCAAATTGCAGCTTACGATGCTCAAGGAAGCCGCCGCGCGCGTGGCCGCCGGCGGCGAGCTCATCTATGCAACCTGCTCGGTCTTCGACGAGGAGAACACGCAGGTGGTGGACGCGTTCCTTGCTTCTCCCGAGGGTTCCGGCTTTAGCGTGGCGCCGCTTTCCGAAGCACAGATTCTGCAACTCCCCGAGTTCGATCAGGCCAAGAAGCTCGTTTCCGTACGCCAGAACGATCGAGGCCTCTTCCAAAGCGTTCCCGTAAACGCCGACTCCTACGACGGCCACTTCTGCGCCAGACTGGTCCGCAAGTAACTACTAAGTTGCGGTGAAATAGGGATTGAATAGCGGCTTCTAACTGCCAAACAGTCCTTATTTCACCGCAACTCATAGAGCCACCTTTAGCGCAAAGAAATAGCCCCGCGATCGGTGTCGGTCGCGGGGCTGCTTGGTTTCTAGTGGTTATGCGGGCAGTTGGCGCAGCAGCCGCTGGTGGCGTTGGTGCTGGAACCACCGCTTCGCTGGTCGGTGTTGTAGAAACCGCTGCCTTCGAACTTAATGCCGCTGGCCGAGAACGTCTTGGATGCCGGGGCACCGCAGCTAGGGCATACGACCTCGGGCGTCTCGGACATGGGGTGCTCAACCTCAAACACGTTGCCGCAGCTCGTGCACTTGTAATCGTAGCGCGCCATAATACTTCCTTTTCAGCACAAAGCGGGCAGATCGCTCTGCCCGCAAAAATTCAAACAGCTGTAACTGTACCCTATATCGGGGGTTTTATCACGCTTCGCCCAAGAATCTATGGGTGTTGCGCAGGAGCTTCGCAGTTTTCTCCTCGGCTGCAGCAACGTCGGCCTCGTCAGCCTGCCATGTCCAGTTGCCTGTGGCTACACCCGGCACGTTCATACGTGCACCGTCGCCCAGGCCCAGCACGTCCTGCAGCGGCATCATCACGAGCGGTGCATCGCTTGCCAGGGCATTGCCCATGAGCTCGCTTGCCAATGTAATGCCGCTCGGCTCATCGCCGCCTGCAAAGGAGCGCGTGCACCAGCCGGCAAGTGTCGAGGTGTCGTGCGTCGAGGTGTACAGGATCTTTCCCGGTGTGGGGTGAATTCCGCAACGAACGTCGTAGTCGCTAAACTCCAGCACGTCCATGCCGGGGAAGCCGCAGGTCGAAGCCATGGCGCGAACGCCGGGCGTCAGATAGCCCAGATCCTCGGCGATAAAGTTGAGCGGACCCAGCTCGTCATAGGCGGTCTGGAACAGGTCCTTGCCCGGGCCTGCCAGCCAGCGGCCGTCGGCACAGGCCTTACCGGCGGGAATGCTAAAGTAGCTGTGGAAGCCCAGGAAGTGGTCCAGGCGCACGCGGTCGTAGAGCGAAAACGCACGGCGCAGGCGGTCGAGCCACCAACGATAGCCGTTCTCTTTCATGCGATCCCAGCGGAAGGTGGGGTTGCCCCACACCTGGCCCTCGGGCGCAAAGTTGTCGGGCGGCGCGCCCGAAATCTCAATCGCCTTGCCGGTATCGGACAGCCAGAAGTTCTCGGGCTCGCTCCACGCGTCGGCCGAATCGTCCGAGACATACATCGGGATATCGCCGATGACCTCGATGCCCTTCTTGTGCGCATAGTTCATGAGCTCGCACCAGGCAAGGTCAAAGCGATACTGCATGTACGCCTGCAGCTCGGCCTCGTCGTGGAAGCGCTTGTCATCGATTAGATACTCGTTGTAGCGCGCTACATCTGCCGGCCAATCGTGGCGCGACTCGCCCTCAAAGTACTTCTTAACGGCCATGTAGACGCAGTACTTTTCGAGCCAATCAGCGTTGCGATGTTTAAACGCCGTGTACAGCGGGTCGGCATCCTCGCCGCCGTGAGCCTTCCATGCAGCAAAGTCGGCGGCCAGCTCCTCGTGACTCTCGGGCAGCAGGTCAATATTGCCCGCAAAGGCCGAAGGCCCAGCGTAAGGGGAGCGGAAGAAGTCCGTCGGGTTGACGGGCAGGACTTGCCAGTAGCGCATGCCCATAGCGGCCAGATGGTCGATAAAGCGACGCGTGGGCGCACCGATTGTGCCGGGCTTGCCGTCATCGGTCGGCACCGAGGTGATGTGGCACACAACGCCCGCGCCATGATCGAGCGGCTCCTGCAGGCGCTTCTCGGCATGGTGATAGATGATCGAAGAGCCCAGCGGGTACAGGTCGAGCGTGACGGTACCGTTGTGGATCTCGCACTCGTGACCGCTGATCACGTCGCTCGCGCATTCGCCGAGCGCCGGAATCGTCACGCGGTGCGAATTGCGCAGGCTGCGGTTGATGATAACCGTCGCGGCCTCGCCGTCTTTGCCCGTGCGGGTGTAAGCCAAGACTTCGTCGTTGAGCGCAAAGGCCTTGATCTCGCCATCGACCATAAAGGGCAGCGCACGGCGCACGGCAGACGCGTTCTTAACGATGGCCAGTGTGTCGAAGTCGTGGAGTTGGTCCTTGGTCGGCAGGGTGCGGCGGTTGCCCGGGTCGGTAAGGCCCTCCAAGCCGTACTCGTCGCCGTAATAGATTGAGGGTACACCCGGGAAGGTCATCTGCATGAGCGTCGCCAGCCAAAAACGGCTCTTGGCCAGGCCCATCGAGTTATCGTCCAGGCGCCATTTGCTGCGCTCGCTCTCGGGCAGCTGCGACTCGTCGGGGCCACCGCCGAGCACCGAGATGATACGCGGACGGTCGTGGCTCGAAAGCAGATTGAGCGCGCAGGCCAGTGCCTCGCGCGGGTAGTTCTCGCGCAGGGTTTCGATATCCTCGGCTGCCTGGTAAGCGTTCTTGTAGCCCATCAAAAAGCCGATGACCATGTCGCGGAAGGGGTAGTCCATGGCGGAGTCGAGCTCCGAGCCCTGCAGATAGCGGCGCAGGTGGCCATAGCTGATCTTGTTGGAGGCGTCTTCCCAGACTTCGCCGAGCAGCAGCGCGTCGGGCTTCTCGGCGAGCACGGCCTTTTTGATCTCGGCCAGGAAGTCGTCGGAAAGCTCGTCGGCCACATCGAGTCGCCAGCCATGGGCACCGGCGCGCAGCCATTTACGGATCACGCCGTCCTTGCCCAGGAGCCGCTCGCGCACCAGTTCGGAGCTCTCATTGATGGCGGGCATGTTGCCCACGCCCCACCAGCAGTCATACGAACCGTCCTCATGGAAGTAAAATGCATCGCGCCACGGCGAGTCCTCGCTCTGCCAAGCACCGACGCCGGGATAATTGCCGTAGCGGTTAAAGTAGATCGAGTCGTCGCCCGTATGGTTGAACACACCGTCCAGAATGATGGAAATGCCAAGCTTCTCGGCCGCCTCGCACAGCTCGGTAAAGTCCTGCTCGGTGCCCAGAATCGGGTCGATCTTGGTGTAGTCGGCCGTGTCGTAGCGGTGGTTGCTCGCGGCCTCAAAGATGGGGTTGAGGTAGATGGCCGTAAAGCCTAGCTCGGCAATGCGGGGCAGGTCATTTTGGATACCCTTGAGCGAACCGCCGTAAAAATCCCAGGTCTTGATGGAGCCGTCTTCGGCACGCTCGTACTCGGGCGGTTCGTTCCAGTCCTCGACCATGCGGCGCTGGATTCCTTTGCGCGGTTTTTCAACTTCGGTAAGCGTGCGCTCGCGCCAGTTTTCGTCGCGGGCATAGCGGTCGGGGAAGATCTGGTAGACCATGCCACGCTCGTACCACTCAGGACGAACTTTGCGGTGCTTGTAGACGGTGATCTGGAAGGACGGGACCTCGGCGTAGTTGTAAGTTACGCCCTCGCCACCGGTGCGACCCTGTGGTGCGCCCAAACGGACCTCGGGCTGACCCTCGATATTGCAGATAAAGCTGTACCAGATAAGACAGGGCTCGGTGCACTCAAGCTCTACGGTAAATATGCCGTCGCCCTCGTGCGTCATGGGATACAAAGACTCACCGATCTCATCGACCCAGGTGCGCAGCGTAAGCGTTGCCTGGTTGGGGTCGGCATCCTCCAAAATCACCGAGAGGGAAACGGAAGTTCCAGTGGTCACAGCGCCAAACGGAGTGCGAAACTGCGGCAGACGGCTGTTGTGTATCAATCTCATAGTACGGTCCAGTTCAATAGAATCACGGCCTGCGGGCCATGGGCTTTACGCACAGGATGTAAGTATATCTGTTGTACACAGGCTGTATAAACAACATCCGTTTACCATCGGCGAACGGTTGTCCTAGAAAATCGTTTTACCAACTATCAACAGAGAAGGGGCGCCCGGTTGGAGCGCCCCTTACATAGGGTTTGATGAGGTTTTGGATCGTCTGTGGGCTAGCGGCGCTTGCGGGTGGCCGTGGCCTTGCGGACGGACGTCTTCTTGGACGGAGCCTTTTTCTCTGCCGGAGCGGCGGGGGAGACCGGGCTCTCCTTGGCGGGCTCGGTCTTTGCAGTAGCCTTCGGAGCGGTCTTGACCTCAGCGGCCTTCGGTGCCGGCTCGGCCTTTACTGCGGGCTTGTCCTCGGCCGTAGCCTCTGCCTTGGGAGCAGCGGCCTTGGTCGTGGCCTTTTTGGCCGTCGTCGTAGCGCGCTTGCGCGTGGTGGTCTTGGCGGCCGGCTTTGCCTCGGCCTTGGGCTCGGCACCCGCCTCCTCGACCTTGACGGCGGGCTTTGCGGCAGCCTTCGTAGTGGTCTTCGTAGCAGCCTTCGTCGCAGCGGCCTTGGTCGTTGTCGACTTCGTAGCCGTGGCCTTCTTGGCGGTCGTGGTCTTGGTCGTGGTCGTCTTCTTGGCAGCGGTCTTTACCGGAGCCTTGGCGGCCGGCTTGGCATCAGCGACCTCGGCCTTTACCTCGGGAGCAGCCTCGGCTTCTGCGGCCTTCTCGGCAGCGGCGGTCGTGCGCTTGCGCGTGGTCGTTGCCTTGGCAGCAGTCGTCTTTGCTGCGGCGGTCTTGGTGGCGGCAGTCTTGGTTGTCGTAGCCTTCTTGGCCGTCGTCTTGCGAGTCGTGGTCTTCTTAGCTGCGGGCTTTGCAGCGGGCTTGACCTCGGTCTCTGCCTCAGGAGCAACCTCAGCCTTCACCTCAGGCTCGGCCTTTGCGGGCTCAGCCTCAACCGGCTTCTCCTCGGCCTTGGGCTCCTCAACGGTCACCGGCTCAGCTGCAGCCTCAGGCTCGTCGACAACAGCCGCCGGCCTCTCAATCTCCGGATGCATAAAGAAGTACAGGTCCAGATACTTATCGGCCGAACGCGTCCAGCTAAAGTCCTGGCTCATGGCCTGCGTGACTAGCTGGTTCCATGCCTCACGGTTATCCCAGAACAGGCGTGCTGCGCGGAACACCGCGTCGCCCATCTCGTCGCCGTTAAAGTTGGTAAACGAGAAGCCCGTGCCCTCGCCGGTAAACTCGTTATACGGGATCACGGTGTCCTTCAGGCCACCGGTCTCGCGCACGATGGGCAGGGTGCCGTAGCGCATGGCGATGATCTGCGACAGGCCGCAGGGCTCAAACTTCGAAGGCATCAGGAACATATCGGCGGCGGCGTACATGCGCTGCGACAGCGCCGGATCGAACTCGATGCGCGCGGCCATGGTGCCGGGGTACTTGTCCTGGAAGTAGCGCAGGCCGTCCTCGTAGTCGCGGTCGCCGGTACCCAGCACGGCCACCTGAACGCCGCCGGACAGGATTCGGTCGAGCGCGTACATGACCAGGTCCATGCCCTTCTGGCGCGTCAGGCGCGTGACCATCACCATGAGCGGGCGGTCGTCGCGAACCTCGAGGCCCAGCTCTTCCTGTAGCTTGGCCTTGCACACGGCCTTGCCGGAACGGTCCTCCAGGGTGTAGTTGGCGGCAATGCGCTTGTCGGTTGCCGGGTCAAAGGCCGCCACGTCAATGCCGTTGAGGATGCCCTGCAGCGCGTAGGAGCGCTCGCGCAGTACGCCGTCCAGGCCCTCGCCAAACTCGGGCGTCTGGATCTCGCCCGCGTAGGTGGGGCTCACCGTGGTGATGGCATCGGCATAGTGCAGCGCGCCCAGCATGTAGTTGATGCTGCAGGCGTCGCAGCGCAGCTGCGTAGCAGCCGCGGGAATATGCGCCACACCCAGGATGTCCTCCATCACGGTGTCGCTAAACTGGCCCTGGAACGCCACGTTGTGGATCGAGAACACAGTCTTGACGCGGTCGTACAGCGGCAGGCCCTGGTAGAACTCGCGCAAGAACAAGGGCGCCAGTGCCGTCTGCCAGTCGTTGCAGTGCAGGATGTCGCACTCAAAGCCCTCGGGCAGGTGCTGCAGGCTCTCGGTAATGGCCTTGGAGAAGAACGCGAAGCGCTCGCCGTCGTCAAAGAAGCCGTACGGATAATCGCGCGCAAAGTAGCGCTCGTTGTCCACGAACATATAGGTGACGCCGTCGTGCTCGAGCTTCTCGAGCCCGCAATACTCGTTGCGCCAGCCCAGGCTCACGTAAAAGTCGGAAAAGTGCTCCATCTGCGCCTTGTACTCGTCCTTGATGGTGGCGTACTTGGGCACCATCACGATGACCTCGGCGCCGGCGCGTACAAGCGCCGCAGGCAGCGAGCCCGCCACGTCGCCCAGGCCACCGGTCTTAACAAACGGTGCGCACTCGGCCGAGGCAAACACGATCTGCATCTTTTTGCTGGAATCTGCCATATTGTCTCCCATGTTGCAATTCGAGAATAGCCGCCTGGCGCTAACCGGGCGGCTATTCTACCTGTTACGAGCGATGTTGCGGTGCCAACGTTAACGTACGATGGTGGTGTCGGAAGTTAACGGAGCCTTGCCCAGCACCAGGATGTTCTCGGGCGTGCCGCGAAGCTCGGTGTTGGTGGGAACCACGTTGTTCTTGTCCAGAATGGCGTTCTCAACGCGTGCGCCGCTCTTGATGACACAGCTCTGGTTGATGATCGAGTTGGTCACCGATGCGCCCTCTTCGACCACAACGCCGCGCGACAGGATCGAGTTGCGCACGGTGCCCTTGATGATGCAGCCGGCCGAGATGATCGAGTTGCACGCGTGGCTGCCGG
>CAUBGU010000045.1 GCA_958435545.1 uncultured Collinsella sp. | reverse complement strand
TAATGACACGCAGCACCTCGGCCGTTAGCTCGGGATCGAGTGCCGAAGTCGGCTCGTCAAAGAACAAGATCTCCGGGTCGAGCGCCAAGGCGCGGGCGATGCTCACACGCTGTTGCTGACCGCCCGAAAGCTCGCAGGGCACCTTGTTCTCGTTGCCCATAAGCCCCATCTGCGCAATCAACTCAAGCGCACGCGCTTCGGCCTGCTCGCGCGGGCGCTTGAGCACGCGAATCGGAGCATCGGTGATGTTTTTCATCACCGTATAGTGCGGAAACAGATTGTAGTTCTGAAACACCAGGCCAAATCGCGAGCGCGCCTGCTTGGGCACGTCGCCTTTCGCATATACCGCACCCGACCCCGCGTCCGTCGCAACGGCAAGATCACCAAACGAAAGCGAGCCGCCGTCGAGCGTCTCGAGCAGCGTGGCGCAGCGCAGAAGCGTGGACTTACCGCCGCCTGAAGGCCCGATAATCGCCACGACCTCGCCGCGCTTGACCTCGAGCGAGATATCCTTGAGCACCTCATTGCCGCCAAACGCCTTGCGCGCGTTCAATATTTTCATTACCGTTCCGGACACGGGAACCTCCATGTGTTTAAAAAGTCAGCGAGCGTGTGACTGGCGAGACAATGTGCTCCGAAAGAGGAGCGCCGCGTACTTCTGTACGCAAGCGACGGCTTGAGGAGCAGATTGGCCGTCAGGCACGCGCGCAGCGTCGAGCAGTCCGCCGTTCGCTAGAACGGCGGAACGATCTAGTCATGGTAGTAATCCAATTTTGTCTCGGCGGCGCCCAGCAGCATCTCGACGACGAAGTTAAAGACCCAGTAAATCAGCGCCGCGATCGCAAACGGCACCATGCTCACCTGCGAGGCGACCAGCGCCTTAGCCGTCGAGAACATCTCCCCCACGCCGATGGCAAACGCCAGCGACGTGTCTTTGACCAGCGTGATGATCTCGTTGCCCATCGCCGGCAAAATGCGTTTGGCAACCTGCGGCATCACGATGTACAAAAACGTCTGCAGGCGCGAGTAGCCCAGCACCTCGGCGGCCTCATATTGACCGCGCGGAATCGACTGCAGGCCCGAGCGATAGATCTCGGCAAAGTAGCCGGCGTAGTTGATGATGAACGCCACAACGCACGCCGTCCACTTGGAATCGGGCGTGAGCGAGATACCGAACACGTAGTACGGGGCAAAGTAGATGGCAAACATCTGCAGCATGAGCGGCGTACCGCGCATGACCGAAATGTAGATGCGCGCAATCCAGCGAAGCGGCGTGATTTTGCTCATGCGCATAAACGCCACGGGGATTCCCAGCGGAATCGACCCCAGCAGCGTCAGCACAAACAACTGCAAACTGACCAAGAATCCCTGGCCAAGCATCTGCATCATGACCTGAATAGACAACCTAAGCTCTCTTTCGCGACAACAGAACAGCAAACCCAATGCTAAAGCGGGTTTTCCAGGTACCCGAGTTTGCCGTGAAAGAGGAGCGCCGCGTACTAAATGTACGCAAGCGACGGTTTGAACGGCAAAATCGGGTGCCTGGGAAAGCCGCTATTTGAGCACCCAATTATCGAAAGATAGACCATAGCTTGAATACTCGTCGCACAGGTCCTTGACCGTACCATCCTCATAGAGTGCCTTGAGCGACTCGGTCACGGCGTCGGCCGACTTGGTGTCGCCCTTCTTAAAGCCAACGGCGTAGTGCTCGCTGGACAGCGGCTCATCAAGCTGCGTATAGGCATCGGGCTTGGCGGCGAGCTGATACTGGGCAATCGAAAGGTCGCAAGCCACGGCATCGACCGCGCCGCTCTCGAGCTGCATAAAGGCCGTGTTGTACTCGCCGATGGTATCGAGCGTGGCAAACGTCGCCGCCAGATCCTTCTGGTCACCCTCGAGCACATCCTGCGCAGCGGAATCGGTCTGGGTAATCACGGTCTTTCCAGCAAGATCGTCCCAGCTCTTGATGCCCGCATCCTTCTTTACCACCAGCACCTGCTCGTTGAGCATATACGGCTCGGAGAACGTGTAGTCGTCCTCGCGGCCCTCCATGGTAAAGCCGTTCCAGATGCAGTTGATGGCGCCCGAGTTGAGCAGTGTGTCTTTAGCGTCCCAGTCGATGGCCTCGTATTTGACCTCCCAGCCCTGCTTATCGGCAACGGTCTTGGCCAGATCGAGATCAAAGCCGGTGTACTCGCCATCGTCGCCCACAAAACCATACGGAGGATAGGACTTATCAAAGCCCACCACAAGCTTCTTGGACTCTGCAGCGCCCTTCACATCCTTGGCCGCGGCAGAGCCAGCAGCGGAGCCCTTGCCGGCACCACCGCCGCAACCGACAAGACCAAGGCCAAGCACCGTGACGAGCGAGCTGGCTAGGCCAACAAACTGACGACGAGACATATCGGTATTCATGGTATTCCCCCTTGGTGGCACTTTAGTTAACTAAAGTGAGTCATGTAACGTTCAGAATCATACACTTTAGCGTGATAGAGCACAAGGTTGGTGCACCCGGAATGCCGGCAGCCGTCACGGTATTTAATTTGCTGCTCTACAGTCCTGCTCACGACGGAGGCCACATTAAGTGGCCTCCTGTTCGTGCGGAACTCGCGACAAATTAAATACCGTGACGGCTGCCGGCATTCCGGGAGACAACGTGCTCGAAGCCTTAAATAGGCGTCCCCTCCAATCGGGCACGTTGAATGCACGGTACAATTACTTTGGACTTTTCTTTTATTTAATAGTGGAGTTAATTCATGGCAGAATCTCGTGCGGAGCGTAGGGCTCGTCGTGCTTTGGTGGAGGCGGCTGAGGGGTCGAAGGAGGAGAAATCTTCTACGAAATCCAAGTCTTCTAAAGCTGCAAAAAGCAAATCGACCAAGAGCAGGGCTAAGGCCAAGCGTCCCGGCTCTCGTCGGAGCGGGGACAAGGCGTCTCAGACTCGTTCCAAGCGCCCGCATAAAGATCAGGTTTCGTCTGCGCGTAAAGCTGTGGACCCCAAGTCTCCCTGTTCCATTATGAAAGCTTGCGGTGGGTGCACGGCGCTCAATCGTCCTTATAAAAAGCAGTTGGCAGCTAAGCAGGCTGTTATGGAGGAGCTTTTTGCTGCTCTATGCGAGCGCGAGGGTATTAGCGTCGATCCCATTCGCGGTTTGGGCGTCACCCTGGGCGACCCGGGCAAATATCCTGCTCCGCGTGGTTTTCGTCATAAGGCTGCCACCCCCTTTGCTCCCGGCAAGGAGGGCACTGTCCGCTGCGGCTTTTTTGAGCGCGGCACGCACAGAATCGTTGCTGTTCCCGAATGCCCTGTTGAGGCACCGGGCGCCCGACAGATTCTTAACGGCATCGCGCGTGAAGCTGAGCGCCTGCGCATTCCTGCCTTTAACGAGGACAAGCATCTGGGTTTGCTTCGCTATGCCGTCGTTCGCTGCGGCTGGCGCACCGACCAGATTATGGTCACCCTCGTGACCGCCCAGCGCGACCTGCCGCATGCACAGGAATTCTTTGATGCCGTCGCTGCACTCGATCCGCGCATCGTCACCGTCGCCCAAAACATCAACGGACGTCCCGGCAACGCCATCCTCGGCGAGGAAACCCGCATTGTATATGGCGCCGTGTGCATGCGCGACCAGCTGCTCGGTTGCGAATTCGATATCTCCCCTACCGCGTTCTACCAGACCAACCCGCAGCAGACCGAGCTGCTCTACCAGCTCGCTATCGACGGCATGGATCTGCACCAGGGCGATGTGCTTATGGATGCTTACTGCGGCAGCGGCACCATCGGTCTTTGCGCAGCTAAAGATGCCCAGAACAAGGGGATCGGCATCATACTGCTCGGCGTGGAGCGCAACCCGGCGGGCATTGCCGACGCACGCCGCAATGCCGAGCTCAACGGTCTTACCCGCAGCGCCTGGTTTATGGCCGACGATGCCACCGATTACATCCTGGATGCCGCCGACAACAACGAGAGGGTCGATGTCCTTTCCATCGATCCGCCGCGCGCCGGCTCTACCCCCGAGTTCCTCGAAGCTGCCCGCGCGCTTAAGCCGCGCCGCATCACCTATATCAGCTGCAACCCCGTGACCCAAGAGCGCGACCTGCACCAGCTCCTCGACGGAGGCTATCGCCTGCTCAAGATCACGCCCGTCGACATGTTCCCTCACACCGACCACACCGAAACCGTAGCGGTCCTCGAACGCCGCTAACCAACCTCAGTAGATTTTTGGGACAAGAAAGGGGGCGACCCGCCTGGGCCGCCCCCTTCGCTTGGTTTATAAACTCCGCTACATCCCATTGCGCAGATCGCACACGCCGGCTGCCGCCATCTCGCGCAGCAGCGTCTCGCGGTCGCGCGTCACGATCAAATCCAGCGGGAAGTGAATCTCGTCGAGCATCTTGCGCGCGTGATCGAGCTTGCCAATGGCCATGCCAATGTGGGCATCGGTCGACACGCCAATGCCCACGCCCAGCTCGGCGCAGCGCTCGGCGATCTTGCGGCATACGGCCCAATGCTCAGTGTCGACACCGTGTTCAAGACTATGGTTGTTGATCTCGATAATCTTGTGTTTGGCCTTAGCTGCCAACAGCACCTCGTCGATATCGAACGGCACACCCGAACGCCCCGTGTGACCCAGCATGAACACCTTGGGGTGCTCCAGGGCATTGATATACATCTCGGTCGTCTGGGCCAGCGTCGCGCCCTCAGCAATCTGCGGATTATGCACGCTTGCAACCAAATAATCCAAATTACGCGTAACCAAATCGAACAGCGAATGCTGACGGCTGTACGAATCGCCGGCAATATCGAGCGTGACAGGAGTGTCCTCGCCAAACAGGCTTCCGTCCAGCGAAACGATATCGGCCTCGGCACCACGCAGCACCAGCACGCCGCTCCAAATGCGCGGCCAGATATCCTGGTTGATAAAGAACTGGTAACTGCGCAGGTCATTGGGGCAAGCCGTAACCATAGAGCTCAAATGGTCGGCAGATCCGAGCACCTGCAGACCACGCTCTGCCGCCCAGTACACATTCTCCTCAATGGTCGAATATGCATGCGCAGAGAACATCGTATGGGTATGAATGTCACAAGAAAGCAGGTAGGGCATCAGGTCTCCTTATCTGGCACGGCCGTCGCTTATATTCATTGTACGCATAGCCTTCGATAGTCGTAAAACCACTCCATCCCAAAGACACAACGTCCATGACAACGGGGTCCGGCTTAACACCAAACCCCGTTTCACGTAAAACATTGTAGGCAGAGCGCTTTACTTTTAACGATACTCGTCCGCCAACTGTTTCCAAGCGGGTAGCGAATTGACAATCGTTTCGTAGCTCACGCAATAGCCCAGGCGGAACCAACCCGGCATACCAAAGCTGTCCGAGGGAACCGCAAGCAACTCATACTTCTTTGCGCGCTCGCAAAACGCATTCGCATCGGGCTCCAACGCTTTCACCCATAGGTAGAACGCGCCATCCGGCTCAACATAGGTGTAGCCGTACTCCGCTAGTGCGTCGGTAAGCGCGGTGCGGTTGCGGGCATAGGCCTCAACGTCACTCGGCTCATCGATGCAGTCGATAATTACGCGCTGAAAGAGCGCCGGCGCGCACACGAAACCCAGCGTACGGGCGGCACCGGCAACGGCGGGCATTAGACGATCTGCCTGAGGATTCGTATTGGGAACAAGGATCCATCCCACGCGCTCGCCCGGCAGCGAAAGCGACTTGGAATACGAGTAGCACACGATGGTGTGCTCGTAGATCGAGGGCACCCAAGGCACCTCGGCACCGTACACGATCTCGCGGTACGGCTCATCCGAGATGAGCATAATCGGATTCTCGGGATCGCGTTTGGCGTTGACCTCGCGCAGAACATTGGCCAGTCGCGTCAGCGTGTCGCGCGTATATACGGCACCGGTCGGGTTGTTGGGCGAGTCAATAATGACGGCCGCTGTCTTATCGCTAATCGCCTTGAACACGTTGTCCACGCTCAGCTGGAACGTGTCTTCATCGGCAGGCGCTTCGACACACGTGCAGCCGGCCTTCTCAATCCACACGCGATACTCCGGAAAGTACGGGGCGATAACAATGACCTCGTCGCCCGGGTTCGTAACGGCGTTGAGCGTGCAGGTGAGCGAAGCCGCGGCACCCACCGTCATAAAGACGTCCTTACCCTCATAGTTCGTTCCAAAGCGGCGGTTGAGCGATTCGGCGACGGCTGCTCGACATTGCGGCAGGCCCGGAGCGGGGGTGTAGCCGTGCAACTGGTCACTCGGCAGCTCCAGGGCCTTCTTAATGGACTCCGCCACAGCAGCGGGTGCCGGAACGCTCGGATTGCCCAGCGAAAAATCAAATACGTTTTCCGCACCGATCTGCGCCTTGCGCTCAAGGCCATAGCTAAAAATCTCACGGATGATGGAGCTTTCCGCACCGCGAGCATACATAGTTTCGTTGATCATCTGTTCCCCTTTCGCATAGGCGCTATTGTACGCTTTAGCCGAGCAAAGTGCCGCAGCAATGTTGATTGGGGACAGACTTAAATGCGTGAAAACGCTCATTTAAGTCTGTCCCCAATCAACAGACGGCCCTATATCGGCCAAAAGGAAAAGCCTCCGCAGGTTTCCCCGCGGAGGCTCTCGTGGCAAAGGCTACTCGCCGCCGGCTGCGTCGGCGTCAGCGTTTTTTTCGCCAGCGTCCTCGCCGCCATCAGATGCATCCTCCTGCATGGCCGCCTGCGCAAAGGCCGCGGCATCAGCCGCCAGCTCCTCCTCGCTCATTCGAGGCACGCGCTTCTTGGTCGGCATGCCGGCCGCCTTGGCATTGCGCTCCTCCTTGGCCGCCAGGATATCGCCCTCGCGCTCAAGGTAGGCATTCCACTCGTTGTCGAGCAGGGCGTTCACGGCGTCGCCCTCGACGGTCTCGCGCTCAAGCAGCACCTTCGCCATCAGATCGAGCTGATCGCGACGGGCATCCAGAATCTCGACCGCGCGGCGATGGGCCTCACGCATGATGCGCTGAACCTCGATATCGATGCGGCGCGCCGTCTCCTCGGAGTAATCCTGGTGATCGGCGTAATCGCGACCAAGGAACACCTGATGTTGCGCCTCGCCAAACACTTGCGTGCCCAGCTCCTCGCTCATGCCCAGGCGCGTGACCATCTCGCGCGCCATCTTGGTTGCGCGCTCCAGATCGTTGCTCGCGCCCGACGTGATGTCATCGCACATGAGCTCCTCGGCAACGCGACCGCCCAAGAACACGGCGAGCTCGTCGAGCATCTCGTTCTTGGTCTTGAGGAAATGATCCTCCTGCGGAAGCTGCAACGTGTAGCCCAGAGCCTGGCCGCGGCTGACAATCGAAATCTTATGAACCGGGTCGGAGTGCTCCAAGATGTGACCCACCAGGGCATGGCCGCTCTCGTGGTAGGCAATCGTGGTGCGCTCGGCTTCGGTCATCACACGACCCTTGCGTTGCGGTCCGGCAATCACGCGCTCCATCGACTCCTCGACCTCGTCCATCGAGATCACGGAACGATGGCGGCGAGCGGCCAGCAGCGCAGACTCGTTGAGCAGGTTCGCCAAATCGGCACCGGTAAAGCCAACGGTCATCTGGGCGAGCTTCTCAAACTTAACGTCCTCGTCCATCGGCTTGTTCTCGGCATGCACGCGCAAGATCTGCTCGCGGCCCTTTACGTCCGGACGGTCGACCGTGACCTGGCGGTCAAAACGACCGGGGCGCAGCAATGCCGGGTCCAGAATATCGGGACGGTTGGTTGCGGCGATCAGGATGACCGACTCGCTTTCCTCAAAACCGTCCATCTCGACCAGCAGCTGGTTGAGCGTCTGCTCGCGCTCGTCGTGGCCGCCGCCCAGACCGGCTCCGCGCTGACGTCCCACGGCATCGATCTCATCAATAAAGATGATCGACGGAGCCTGGGACTTGGCCTCCTTAAAGAGGTCGCGCACGCGGCTGGCGCCGACGCCCACGAACATCTCGACAAAGTCAGAACCCGAGATGCTAAAGAACGGCACGCCCGCCTCGCCGGCAACGGCCTTGGCCAGCAGCGTCTTACCGGTACCCGGAGGGCCCACCAGCAAAACGCCGCGCGGAATCTTGGCACCCAGTTTGCGATAGCGGTCCGGATCGCTCAGGAAGTCGCGGATCTCCTCGAGCTCCTCGACGGCCTCGTCCACGCCGGCAACGTCCTCGAACTTGACCTTGGGACGCGTAGCCTCGTTGGTCTTGGCATTGGTCTTGTCAAACTGCATGTTCCTATTATTGGCGCCCATCATCTGGCGCATAAAGTAGAACATGATGGCGATCAGGGCAATCGTCGGCAGCACGCTCATCGCCAAGTCGCCCCAAAAATCGGGGTCGTTGGTGTTGACGATGTATTTGGTGTCGGGGTGCTCCGCCATAAGCTCGGCAAGCGAATCGGAGCCGACATAGGTCGAGGAAAAGCTCTTGAGCTCGCTCGTATCGCCCTTGTCCTTTTTTGTCTTCCAGTAATGACCCGTCACGCTTCCGTCTTGAACCGTATAGGTCAGATCTTCGACGCAATCCTGCTTGATGGCGCTGACCATCTCGCTCGTCGCGAGCTTAACGGTATTGCTGGAGCTGGCAAAGCCGGAACCCATATTAAAGAAGGCATAGCCCAGAAGCGCGCAAGCCAAAAGAAAATACAGCCAGCCCGTACGCGTGGGCTTCTTGCCTCCGGGCATCCCCGGGATCTTTGGGTCCCGGGGAGTCTGGGAATTGTTGTCGTTACGGTCGTCGGGCATCTTACGAATAAACCTCCGGTTTCAAAATGCCCAGATACGGAAGGTTGCGATAGCGCTCGGCATAGTCGAGGCCGTAGCCCACCACAAAGGCATCGGGGCAATGGGTTCCAACATACTTGGGCGTGATGGCCGAGGTGCGGTCCTCAACGTCCTTCCACAGGAAGGCAGCGACCTCCAGCGAAGCGGGCTTGCGGCTCTCGAGGTTCTTCATCAGGTACTTGAGGGTCAGGCCCGAGTCCAGAATGTCCTCGACGATCAGCACGTCGCGACCACGGATGTCGATATCCAGATCCTTAATGATACGCACGATGCCCGAAGACTTCACACCGTCGCCATAGCTCGAAACAGCCATGAAATCGATGTTGGTCGGTAGCTCAATCTTGCGCATCAGGTCGCCCATAAAGACAACGGCACCGCGCAGAACCGCGATCAGCACCAGATCCTTACCCGCGTAGTCGCGAGTGATCTCCTCGCCCAGGCGAGAAACGATGCCGTCGATATCCTCCTGCGTAAACAGAACCTTCTCGATATCCGGATGTTGAGAAGCCATGACAACCCTTTCTTGTGCTTAATCGCCCACACACCGCCGTATGGACGCGAACTACACATTCTAGCAGCGCACGGGGTATATTTTCCAGCCCGCGCACCATCAGCGCGGGAATACCGTCAACGCCGCACAGAATAGCTGGCGTAGGACGCTATTCCGCATCGACCACACGAAGCAGATATGCCACGCGCGTTGCGGCCGTGCACTTAAAACGCTCGTCCGCGCGAACTCCGGCGACCCACACCACGGCACCTCCCGGCGCCGTCCTCACCATGGGCACGCCGGCGCGCTCGGAAACGGGAATGCGAGCCTCGCCTAGCAAGTCGGATACTTTCTTGCTTCGGCCACTCATCCCTAACGGGCACATCACGTCTCCCGGTGCGGGACCGTCCACCCACAGGCGCGCCAATCGCGCCTCGACAGGGATCTCGCCACGTGAGCCCGCCAGGATCCGCTCACTATCGCTGTCGGCAAAACCCAGAGCAGCCGCGTCCACCAAAGCCGTCACTTCCCCGGCAGCCGCAAGCTCACGAGCGCGGCGCACGATATCACATCCCGGCTCAACGGCCATCGACTCTGCGACCAACATGCGTCCCCCGCCCAACGGCAAACGGCCGGGTACGGTAACCCAGTCCGCGACCAGGCCCTCGCGAGCCACCGGCGCCTTAAACGCCAGCATGCCAAATTCGACGCGTGCGTCAATCCCCGCCGGAAGCGTGACCGAGCCTGCGCCCTCAGCAACGCAGGAAAGGACTCGCTCCACATGTCGCATCTCTGGACGAGCGTCCGGATCGATGCGTTTAATCGCCAGTCGCACGATGCGCCGCGCAATCACCACCTCGGCCGCAGCAAGGCGCCTGGCATCGAGCACCAGCGCGCCCGCCACCTCTTTGCGCAGGCAGCTTCGAAACGCCTGTGCCGACAGCTGGGATAGAAACGCATCTTCGTCACCAAGGATCTCGCAGGCGGCGCCAATCGTCTTGCACACACTCGCATTACGCTGCGCCACCACTGGCATCACCCGATGGCGCACATAGTTTCGCAGATACGAGACATCCTCGTTGCTCTCGTCTTCACGCCATGGCTGACCATGTACCTGCAGATAGCCCACAAGCTCGCCATGAGTTAGGTCGAGCAAGGGGCGCACCACAATATTCCTTCGACGGGGAATGCTCGAAAGCCCAGCTGGGCCCGACCCCTTAATGGCGTTCATCAAAAATGTTTCCGCGCGGTCCGAAGAGGTATGGGCAGTACAGATACGCGCCGCCGTTCTCGGCGCCCCCGTCTTGGCGCACAGCTCGCGTACATACCTTCGCGCCGCGGCATAGCGCACCTCGCGCGCCGCCGCCTCGATATTTCCCGACTCCCCATCAAAATAAGCGTGCTCCACACACAGCGGTAAACCATATTGCGCGCAGAGCTCACGCACAAAGGCCTCGTCGCCATCGGACGCCTTGCCTCGTAGATGATGGTTTACATGCAGCACATGAAGGCGCTCGCGAGCAATGGGGGCAACGCCGCGCCCATCTTGGATATCCAGCTTTGATGTGCACGCCATAAGAAGCAGCGCCGTCGAGTCCGCACCGCCTGATACCATGAGTACCACAGGAGCAGCCTGCTGCCTCGTCCGTGTCCCATCGACTGCCACAGGCGCGGCATGGTGTCCGTAATGCTGTGATACCGTTGGCATTCGCTTCCTCCTCTATTCGTCCGCACCCATTGTATCCTTTGGAATCTTATGCCTCGTCTGCACCTTCATATCCTCGGCAGTGGCTCTAAAGGCAACTGCGCGCTCATCGAGGGCCCGCAGGGGCTCATTATGGTCGATGACGGACTGTCCCGCCGTGAGACACTCAAGCGCATGGCAGAGCTCGGCCTTTCGGCAGACGACGTATCCGCCCTTGTGGTCACCCATGAGCACGGCGACCATATTAAGGGCCTTGAGGTGTGGTGTAAGCATTGGAATGGCCCGGTCTTTTCCAGCAGAGGCACGCTCACATCAAAAGAAAGCCTCGCACATCTGCCTGTTGAGGAATTCGACCCAGGCGACACCCTCTCTATTGCCGGAGTCTGCATTCAGACGTATTCGACATCCCACGACGTCGTCAATCCCGTCGGCTACCGGTTTGACGCTCAGGGTGATTCGATTGGCTTTGCAACCGACACCGGCGCGTTGTCGAAGCATGCCATCGATACGCTCAAGGACTGTCGCATTCTCGCACTCGAAAGCAACCACGACGTGGCCATGCTACGTCAAGGAGACTATCCTCGCTTTCTTCAGGAACGCATCCTGTCTGCAAAAGGGCATCTCTCCAACGATCAGGCCGCCGAAGCCGCACGTGCGCTGGTAACCGATCACACCGAGCAGCTTATCGCGATGCACATTAGCCAAGACAACAATCGCCCAAGCCTTACCGTCAAAAGCTATGCAAACTCACTTGGGGCAACACTCGACAACGAGCTTGGCAGCACCGCCACCCGCGTTGAGGGACTGCATAAACTCACGATACGTCCCGCAGGGCAATATCGGCCCATGACCATTCAGTAGATCGTCTTAAACAGAAAAAGGGGCCGGGAATCACTTCCCAGCCCCTTTAACGTAGGCACCGATGTTAATAGCCGATAGCGCTAGTCGATGGAAATCTTCGTAACGTTCTTCTTCTCGACAATCTTAGGAACCGTAACAGTAAGGATGCCGTCAGCGTACTTTGCAGAAAGGCCTTCGCTCGAGGCATCCTTCAGGTACACACCGCGCGTCGCGCTGTACGAGCTAAACTCCTTCTGCAGGAAGTTCTTGCCCTCGTTCTCTTCGCTCTCCTCGACATTCACGCTAATGGAAAGACGACCCTCATTAAGCTCAACATCGATGTCATCCTTTGCGACGCCGGTTAAATAGGCCTTGACCTCGTACCCGTCGCCCTTGTCCTCAACATCGACAGGAAAAGCCTTGGAGGCAATCGAGTTATTTGCCAGATCAGTCATATCATCAAAGAGATCAAACAACGAGCTAGCAGAGGGACGAACACCAAAAACCGAACGATAAGGAACCATGCTTGCCATGACTACCACTCCTTCTAGGGACTGCCGAGCCATCTTCCAGGTGGCAGGGACTTCGTTTGACGCTCTAATATATGCCCAACGATTACGTATATATACATTTTACTATAAAGTTTTTTAAGTCTCTTTCTATAAGCATATCTAAGTCTGTTTGACTAAGGTTCTAGTGAGGTAAAGGTTCTTTGAACCATGTCTTGAATACCATATACGCACCTGTCAAAACGAAGCGAGGGGCTTACAATGAGCGCATACACGTTGTTAATGACAACCTAAGGGCATCATGGACGATCAGACCTCCGACAATTCGTATGAGCCGCTGCAGAACGATAGTTCTGCCTATTCACAGCCCAGACGCTACCATCGTCCCCATATTTCCCAAGAGCCCATTAACGATGCAGAGCCTGAGTATGTAACTCGTAATCGATATCAAACTCTTGAAGAATCTCAATCAGCGCGCAGACACATGGGTGTCGCCTCGAGCGATCCGGTGTATCTCAAAGATGCCCCCTTATCCAAAAACAGCGTATGCAGCCAGGAGCAGACACAAACACCAACCAAGCAACATCGTAGAGGGCCCCGTCCCAAGCAAACTCTAACGCATTCCGCCCGCTATCTTGAGACGCCTAAGCAGGGGAAATCGATATTTACATCGTCAAACAGACGACGCAAACAGCACCGTCTCCAAATGGCACTCTTGATCATTGCCATCGTGGCAATCGTGCTGGTCATTCATTTTGTTTTCTTCAAATAGAAAAGGCTATTAAGCCATAGAGGCGTTTAGCCCATATCGACCAAACGCAAAAAAGGGGGAGGCCGCGAGGCCTCCCCCTTCTTCAAGTCGATGACGGCTCGGTGCCGTCCACCGGTCAGCGGCGCCCTGGCCTCCCACGGGC
>CAUBGU010000044.1 GCA_958435545.1 uncultured Collinsella sp. | reverse complement strand
GGAAAGCACATTAAGTGCTTTCCTTTGCGTGCGGAACTCGCGACAAACTTAACCCGCGCCAGCCGGCCCCGGAGACCCTCCCTGCCGTCACTTGCTTCAAGCTGTTGTTGTTCCTCGCCGCTTCCGCGGCTCGAGGTCCCCGTTCTCCTCGGCGGGGTTGTCTAAGGTTGTTGCTGAAGCTCTACCTTTTGCTGAAAGAAAAACGGGGGACGCGCTGTGCATCCCCCGTTTTTGTTGCACCTACTCTAGGTCAATAAATTTGATGCTCAGAATCTTGCCGTCCTTGACGAGCATTCTGGCCATGGTGGGGCCTCGGGTGCCTCTTGGATAGCTGGCACTGCCTGGGTTGAGGACCAGGCAGCGACCCACTTGGGCTTCTTTGGTTACGTGGGTGTGACCGTTGATAGCTACGTCCACGGATCCCACCGGGAGGTCTTCACGGTAGTGGGCTACGGCGAACTTGAGGCCTTCGTAGGTAAAGAGCGCCAAGCGGTCCACATCGGGACCGTAGTCGCGGTAGTAGTCGTTATTACCCAGCACCGCTCGCACGGGGGCGATGGTGCGCAGATGCTCGTAATCCATCTCCGACGTAAGGTCACCGGCGTGGATAATCAGATCCGCACCCTTAAGCTCGTCCAAGAGCGCAGGCGAAAGATAGCCGTGGGTGTCCGAGATAATGTCGATACGCTTGGCGCTTGCACTGTTCATGGGATCCCTTCCGCGAAAAGATTTGGTGCATTCATGCAAAAAGCCCCACGGCTCCGCAGACGATTTTGGTCTACAGGGCTGCGGGGCCGGTGTACTAGAGGCTCAGGGCCTTTTTGAGCGGCACGACGCGACGGCGCGAAACCGGTACGCGTTCGTCGACGCCCGTAATGCCCAGCTGGATAGCGCCCGAGGGAACCGTCTCGACGTCGGTGACACACGCCAAGTTGACGATATAGCGGCGGTGAACGCGGAAGAAGCCAAAGTCGCAGAGCTTGGCCTCGAACTGTGCCAGCGAGGTCGTGGACAAAAAGCGGTCATCGACCGTATAAATACAGGAGTAATCGTCCTTGGCCATAATAAAGCGAATGTCGTCCACGGGGATGAGGACCTTGCGGCCGCCCTTTTCCACCGGGATGCGCTCGATGGTCACCTTGCTGTCCGTGACAGGCTTGGCGCGTTGCATAACCTTATCGATCGCTCGATCCAGGCGAGCCTCCTCGACCGGCTTCATCAGATAGTCGACGGCATCCACATCAAACGCCTCGACCGCATGATCACTGTACGCGGTTACGAATACGATCGCCGGCGGATTCTTGAGCTTATGCAGTGCCTCGGCAAGCTGCAGACCCGAAGCGCCAGGCATCGAGATATCGAGGAACACAACATCGACGCGGCTCTCCATAAGCATCTCGATAGCGGAGCGAACGCTCGACGCTTCTGTGATCGTGCCGATCTTGCCCGTCTGCTCGAGCAAGAAGCGAAGTTCCGAACGGGCCGGGGCCTCATCATCCACAATCATCGCACGCAGCATAGGGATAAAACCTTTCGTCAACTAACTACGCCGGGCATCCGTCGCATGACGTTGAGCCCGTAGCCCTTTATTTTACTCTTGAATGTCAAAGATGCTCTCTGACAAATCAAGATGAAGGAGCACTTTGGTGCCCTTGCCCGGCGCCGATTCGACACGCGTATAGGAGTGCGGCCCATAAAAGCGATGGATGCGCTCCGAAATATTGTGCATGGCCACACCGGCGCCGCCGCCCTGCGGGGAGCTGGCGTCGGGACGGGCGGAGCGTTCGTCAAACAGTCTGGCAGCGGTGCCTTCGTCCATGCCCACGCCGTTATCGGCGACCACAATCAAAATCGCATCTTCGCCATCCCTGTGGACCGACACGTCGATCATCAGTGCATCGTCGCCCATACCATGGCGCACGGCATTCTCGACGATTGGCTGGATTACAAATGCCGGCACCAGCGTGTCCTCGACGTCCTCGGACACGTCGAAGGTCGCCAGCACGCGATCCTCGCCAAAGCGCGCCTTCTCAAACGTCAGGTAGCGCTTGGTCTGCGCGACCTCGCGCGACACGGGAATGAGCGAGCCCGAATTGTCGAGCGTGGCGCGATAGAACGAGGAGAACTCGCGCAGCAGCTCGCGGGCGCGCAGCGGATCGGTACGCGTAAACGACGCGATGGTGTTGAGCGTGTTGAACAGAAAATGCGGGTTGATCTGCGCCTGCAGGGCACGCACCTCGGCACGGGCCGTGAGCTCCTTTTGCACCTCGAGCTCGTGGATGGCGAGCTGCGTGGACAGGATCTCGGCAAAACCCGAGGCAAGCGCGTACTGAGTGCGGTCGACGGCACGCGGGGTCTTGTAGTAGAACTTGAGCGTGCCGACGGTGCGGTCGCCCACCTTGATAGGAGCGATGATACCGGCAGGAACATGGTTGTGCGAGCCATCCGAGCCCACCACGTCCACCACACGGTTGAACGACTGGACGATACCGTGCTCGATGACGTAGCGCGTGGCAAGTGTGTGGATGGGCGAATCGGGCAGCAGCTTTTCCTCAAACTCGCCCGCGCAGGCCAGCACGTTGCTCTCGTCGGTGATGGCAACCGTCATAGCACGCGTCTCGGGCAAAATGCGCTGGCACACCAGACGCGCCGACTCCTGCGTCAGACCGCCTTTGATGTCCTCGAGCATGGCAGAGGCCACCGAGAGCGTCTCTTCGGTGTACTGCGAACGCACCGAATCGGGATTGAGCGTCAAATAGATAAAAATGCACAGAAAGATGCACAGCAGTGCGCAGGCGACCACGGTCGCGATCGGCTCGATTCCAGTCGCCAGGGCAAAAATAAAGTACACCAGCACGCAAATGGCGCAGACAACGGCGATCACGCGAAAGATTGATATTGAATTATCGCGCTGGGCGCGGCGGTCGATCATTCAGTCCCCTCCAGGATGCTGGTCAGTTGTGCGTCGTGCCAGAGCCCGTCCATGATCTTGGGCCAGAAGCTCTGGAAACGCAGGTAGCTTGCGGCGTTTTGGCGCGCGTAGGTCTTGGCCTCGTCAATACCGTGACGCCAAATGCGCAGGTATCCCTCGTGCTCGCGGGTAAACATGCTGCGGACCATGGCGGTTTTGCGCACGCGGTCGTCGAGCTCGCGCGAAATCCACGGGCCCGGATAGGGCATGAGCGACGCGGCCGTGACGGGAACGAGCTCCTGCTGGTGCGCGGCAAACGTCAGCTTGGCACGCTCGTAGTACCAACGGTACACATCCTGCATAAAGCGCGGCGAGCGCTTCTCGGACTCGGGCGGCAGGTGACGAACAACCCACTCGTTGTCAAACCACACGTCGTAGCCAAACATGCGCATGTTAAAGAGGTAATCTAGGTCCTCGCCTCGGGTGATAAACGGGTCAAACGCCACACGGGTAAAGGCGCGGGCATGAAGCGCCACAAGGCCGCCGCACACGTAGTTTGAACGCGAAATACGGGTGCCCGAGAGCGCCTTTTTCATCCAGCGATTAAACTCGATGCGTTTGGTCCACCAACGATGGCAGATGCCCACCTTGTCTGTGGGCGCCAACGGCGATCCGTCGCGATCGTAAAAGTAACCGCTCTTAACCAAAATCGGCAGGCCTTGACGCGTCTGCTGGCCCAGTGCATAGGTCGCGCGCTTCATAAAGTCGGCATCGATAACGGTCTCGTCGTCATCCAAAAAGACAACGGCATCGTGGCCGAGCACCGCAGCGCAGGCAAGCCCCATATTGCGAATGGCGCCGTATCCGCGCAGACTCACGCACTCGCCCGAGCCCTTGGGAGCAATCTGCGCCACACGGTCGGCGATACGCGATGCCTGGTTGTTGGTAACCACGGTGACCTTGAGCGTAGGGTGCGCGTCGACGATTTCGTGGACGCGCTTCGACACATCAGCCGTAGCCGAGATGGGGCAGACCACCAAAAGGATAATCCTCGGAATGTCGCGCACCTGCTCGAGCGAGGCCAGGCAGCGGTCGAGCTCGGGATTGGTGGCGTTGAGCTTCGTCGAGTGGTCATAGACGCCGGGAGCGTTTGCATGGGCCTCGTCGTCTGCCCAATATGTTGGAATCACAACCGTGGCGTTCATGCCTTCCCTCCCTGCAACACAAAAACGGGGCGCCGCCAAACACAGGCGACGCCCCGCGACCTAGCTGATTCCATCATACCCACTTGGGCAAATCATTGCTCGCAAGTCGCAATGTTTATTGCGGATAACCCCAAAAGAGTACCGTGGACAGGCACAATAGCCGCTCGCTCCTATGCGGCATGCTCTGCCGCCCGAGTCATGCGGGACAGGCGGACCAGCAGCATAAAGCCAACGATCAGCAGCACACCAATGGAAAGGACGCCCAGCGACGGGTTGCCGGTCAGCGAGGTGACGACCGACACTAGGAAAGTGCCCATGACGCTTGCATAGCGACCGAAGATGTCAAAGAAGCCGTAGTACTCGTTGGACTTTTCCTTGGGGATAATGCGGCCAAAGTAGCTACGGCTAAGCGCCTGCACGCCGCCCTGGAACAGGCCGACCATAATGGCAAGCACCCAGAATTCAAAGGCGGTCTTTAGGAAGAACGCGGCGAACAGCACAATGCCAATGTAGGCGGCGACCGCCACCAGGATCATGTTGAGCGTGCCCACGCGTCCGGCGAGCTTGCCGTAGATGATGGCGGACGGAAAGGCCACGAACTGCGTAACGAGCAGCGCCAGGACCAACTGGGTCGAATCGATGCCCAAGGCCGATCCGTAGCTGGTTGCCATGGAAATGACCGTGTGCACACCGTCGATATAGAAGAAGAACGCGATCATGTAGACCAGCACGGTCTTGTTGTGGGCGATCTCGCGCATGGTGTGTCCGACCTCGGAGAACACACCGCCCACGATGTGGCCGATAGTGTCCTCGGGACCGCGCTCGCGACCGTACTTTTGCTTATAGGTACGAATGAGCGGCAGGGTAAAGACGAGCCACCAGGCACCAGTGATGATAAACGACAGACGCGTTGCCAGCATGGTAGGGACGCCAAGAGCGGGGCCACCCATGATGAGCGCCAGGCAGATGACGAACGGCACGGTGGAACCGATGTAGCCCCAGGCATAGCCCGAGCTGGACACGGCGTCCATGCGCTCGTCGGTGGTAATGTCGGGCAGCATGGCGTCGTAGAACGTCATAGAAGAGTTAAGGCCGATGGTGCACAGCACGTACACGGTCAAAAATGCCATGGCGGACATTGGGATAGCCTGCGCCAGGCAAAGAACCAGGCCCGTGAGGAAGAAGCCCAAGAAGAACTTGATTTTGTTGCCGGCGTAATCGGCAAGCGCGCCCAGAATGGGCATGAGCATGGCAATGACCAGCGAGGCGATCGTCTGAGCGTTGCCCCAAGCGACCACCAGATCTGCCGAGGAAGCACCAGTATTGATGGCGTTAAAGTAGATGGGCACCACCGAGGTATTGAGCAACACGAGGGCCGAATTGCCCACATCGTACATAACCCAGTTACGCTCGAGCTTGGTGTATTTCATGGACAGGGCCCCTTCGTATTCGCCCGATATACAGTTAGTTCATCGTACCCCAATTGCACAGAAGCGCTGGTAAGGATTCGGCAAAGGGGCAGGAGCGGGTCCTACTCCTCGCGGTCGAACTCCTCGTCGGCGTCGAGTACGCGACCGCTATAGTTGATATGGCCGGTCACGGCATCCATGTCACCGGTCTCGATAAAGCGGGCAACGGTGAGCTCGTAATCGGTCAGCGCGCGCTCAAAGACCTCGGGGAAGCTCTCGGTCGAGACCTCATCGGTAAAGGGGTTCTTCCATGTCAGGTGGCCCAGGTTACCGGTGCGCTCGGGCAGCTCCGTCGTCACGCGATGAGCAAGGCCGTCGAGCAGCGAGTAGTCATGCACCAAGCCCTCGAGCAGGGCAATCGCGCGCGTCTTTACCGAGCCGGCCGGCTCAATGGTGCGATAGAGCATCTGCATGTCCGAGACGGCGCCGGCGTACTCCCCCGCCGGGATGTCGATACCGTACACGCGCCCGGCGATGTAGCTCATCAGCACGCCGGCCACACGGTTGATGCGGTCGGTGGTGACGATCTCGCCCGCCGGCGGATAATCCTCGACCGTGGCCCCGTCACGTTTGAGCTGCAGCATCAGCACGTCCAGGTCGCTTTCGAGCACGGCGTGAACTTGACTGCCCGAAGCCTCGAGCTCGGGGTCGGACTCAACAATGCCAAACTGCTGCTCGTAGACAAAGGGGTGGGCATTGCGATCGAGCACATAGTGCGACAGCAGGCCCAGCGCAAAGGCGCGACCCAGATTGGCATCGCGCGGCTGTAGGTGCGACACGCCGTCGCGCAGGCACGAGAACTGGCGCGACATGCGCGAGCGGTGCATGACCTGAGCAAGCGACATACAGTCGGAAATGCGCGGCGTGAGCATGTGGAAGAAAAACGGGTCGGGACCTTGGTTTCCCAGGATAAAGGCGATGCGCTCCTCGTCGGACGTAATAACGCCCTGCGGAAGACGGTCGATGCTTTCCTCGCCAAACAGATGATGCGTAATGAGCGCGGGCATAATGATCCTTTCGATTTCATTCGATGTCACCCATTATGCCCACCGCACGGTCATGCCAAACCTGCGGCGGTAAACGATGATATGCAGACTGCCTACGCAAGCCCCAAGTGCGCCTTGACCTCGGCTGCGCGACGACGGGACACAGGCACCGTCGAGGTTACGCGATCGAGCCTGAGCTCCATAAGACCCGTGGAACCGATCTCGACATTGTGCACGTCTTCCAAATTGACCAGATAGCTGCGATGAACGCGAATAAAGCCCTCGGAGACCAAGCGACGCTCGAGCGAAGAGATCGACTCATTGATCAGGTACGTTCCCTCGGCGCAGATGGCGTTGCAAAAATCGGCGCGCGCCTCAAAGTAGCAGACGTCTGCGGCGGGAATGAACACCTTTTTGCCCCCGCGGTCCACCGTCAGACGCAAAGGCTGGCGCGGAGCGTGGATAACACGACGGACACCCAAGGCTGCCTCGATCTTGTCGAGTGCCTTTGACAGGCGTGCGTCCTCGACCGGCTTGACGACATAATCGACGGCATCGAGGTTATAGGCATCAGCCGCATACTCGGCAAACGCCGTCACAAACACAACCACCGGCGGCGTCTTTAGGTTCTGCAGCGTCTCGGCAAGCTCAATTCCCGAGCGACCGGGCATGGTAATGTCTAAAAACAGCACGTCGGGCTTGTTCGACAGAATCGACTCCACGGCTTCGGTGACATTGCCCGCCTCGGCAATCTGGCCCACACGCGTATCCTTTTCCAACAGATAGCGTAGCTCAGCCCTAATGGGAGGTTCGTCATCAACCACCAAGATGTTCCAGCCTTCGGACATATGTGCTTCCCCTCTTTTTCTCTCAATCCAACCGCGTGCTACGCCGTCAACGGCGCGGGCTCATGCGGCTCGCCGTTCAGCTCGACGATGACCTGCGTTCCCACGCCCTCCTGGGACTTCACGCGCATGCCGGAATCTTCTCCGTAAAAGAAATGGATGCGCTGAAGCACGTTGAAGAGCGCCAGGCCGCAACCTCGCTTGACGGAGCCGTCGGCGGTAATGCTCTCGGGCTCCTCCAGGCGGTGTTGCTCAAACAGATGCGCGCAGACCTCTTCGCTCATACCGATGCCATCGTCCTCGACGATGATCTCCAAACCGTCATCGGTCTCGAAAGCCCTAACACGAATAGAAAGCGGCTCGGTCTCGCGCTGCGCGTGCTTGATGCAGTTTTCGAGCAACGGCTGCAAGATAAACGGCGGCACCATGCAATCGCGCACCTCAAAGTCGATATCGACCGAGACGCGCAGACGGCCGTCGCCATAACGAGCCTGCATAAGATTGATATAGCGAGTGCCCTGTTCCACCTCGTGCTCGAGCGTGGTGAGCGTATCGGAATCAGAAAGCGTCTGACGATAGTAGTTGGAGAAGTCGATCAGCAGCGACCTGGCCTTGTCCGGCTCGGTACGTACGAGTGACACGATGGTGCTGATGGTGTTAAACAGAAAATGAGGATCGACCTGCGATTGCAAGGCGCGCAGCTCCACGCGGGCCGTAAGCTCGTCCTGGCGCTCAAGCTCAAAGCTCGCAAGCTGCGTGGAAATGAGGTCGGCAAAGCCCGAGGCAAGCGCCGTCTGGCGCATATCGATGCTGCTCAGACGGGGATAATACAGCTCGAGCGTGCCCACGCAATGCCCGCGCACGGTAAGCGGTGCGACAATACCGGCGCGCAGGCGCGGAAAGTAGCCACCCGTCTCGGTCGAGGCATCGCGCGAGAACACGCTTTGCTCACCGCTGTTGATCACGTTGAGCGTAGTCCGCAGTACCACCGGGGTGCCCGCGGGGCATTTTGCCGAGTCCTCGCCCCAGCTCGCCAACACCTGCCTGCCGTCGGTAAAGCAGATGGCAGAGGCGATAGTTTCGGACAGGATGATCTTAGAGGCGCCCAGAGCAGCTTCGGGCGTAAGGCCGCGCGACGTGTAGGCGAATATTTTTGATGCGATGGCGAGCGTGCGGTCGGTTGCGCTCGATGTGAGGTCGTCGGGAACCACAAAGACATACGAGAAGAAGAAGCACAGCATGACCAAGCCGGCAATGACGACAACGGCCGGAACGGGATTGGGATTATCGGTTAGATCCCAGATGAGCAGCAGGATAAGCAGTGGAACGACAATACCGAGCAAGATGGCTTGAACCACATGCTGAGCGGTACGAAAGACCTTGGTAGAGTTGTAGCTCTTGCCCAGAATCAGCCTATTGAGATCCACTGTCATCTCCTTCTTACTGACGCACCCCATAGCAATAAAGAGGGCCGCAAGCGACCCTCTCCATTGCATTATGCAATCAAATACTGTGTTTTACATCAAGCCATCGATGAACGGTAGCTTAGGCGCTGTACTTGTTTGCCTCGCCGAAGGTGCCGGCCTCGACAATCCAGCCGTCCTTCATGATGACGTCCATGTTGTCGGTGTTGAGCACGTGGATGTCGGCGGCGACGTCACCGTTGACGACCAGCAGGTCGGCGCACTTGCCGGCCTCGATGGAACCGGTCTCGTCCTCGATGTGGCACATCTTGGCACCGTTGAGGGTGGCACAGGTGATGGTCTCGACCGGGGTGAAGCCGATCTTGTCGACGAACTCGTACATCTCCTCGATGGAGCAGGTGCCGTACGGGGTGACGAAGGAGAAGGAGTCGGAGCCGATCGTCATGACGACGCCGCGCTTCTTGGCCTCGCGCAGGCAGTCGTAGTTGCGCTGCAGCTCCTTCTCGACCAGGGTGCCCTCGTACTTGTCGTGCAGCTCGGGGACGTAGACGGGCGGATAGGTGGCGTACCAGGTGGGCAGGAAAGCGATCGTCGGGGTGAAGAAGGTGCCCTGCTCGGCCATGAGGTCCATGGTACGCTCATCGATATCGAAGCCGTGAATCAACTGCTCGCAGCCAAAGCGAACGGAATCGTAGGCAGCGGCGTGGTTGTTGTAGCAGTGGCTCCACACGGGGATGCCGACCATCTTTGCCTCTTCGACCACGGCCTGAATCTCCTCGGAGCAGTAGTGCTGGTCGCGGCCGGAGTCCCAGCGCCAGATGCCGCCACCGGTAGCCCAGATCTTGATGGCATCGGGGTTCTCACGCAGGCGACGACGGACGGCCTTGCGCAGATCCCAAGGACCGTCGACCTGATCGCCCCAGGGGTGCGATTCCTTGTTGAGCTCCTGGCTGCAGTGGTGGGAGTCGCCGTGGCCGGCAACGCGGCAGAAGCCAAGGCCGGTGGCCAGAACGCGCGGGCCCTTGAAGACGCCCTTGTCGATGCAGTCACGGATCTGGATACCAAAGCGGCCGATCTCGCAGACGGTGGTGAGGCCGTGGGTGAGGCAGTCGTAGGCCTGCTTGACGGCGACGGCCTGCTTCTCGAGGAGCGGCTGCATGACCCAGTCGGTGTCATCGTCGGTCAAGTTGCCCGAGAAGTGCAGGTGGGTGTCGATCAGGCCGGGAAGGACGGTCTTGCCGGCGGCGTCGATGACCTCAACGCCCTCGGGAAGGTCCTGCATGGCGCCGGCGTACTCGATCTTGCCGTTGCCGTCGACGAGAACGAGGGAGTTCTCGACCGGCTCGGCACCGGTACCGTCGATGAGCTTACCGCCAACGATTGCATACTTAGTGGACATGGTTCCTCCTTATGGATCCATATAGTGGGCGAGGCCGCGTTGGGTTAAGGCCTCACAAAGCTACCCAAGTGGTGCCGGGTTCGGTGCGCGGAAGAGAGGGTCCCGCGCACCTGATCCGCCCCGGCTCGGCGTTACTTTTTGCGGGAATTGGTGAAGGCCATGAGAGCCAGGCCAATAGCCAACCAGCCGATCACGATGCTCCACTCCACCATGTTGAGGGAGGCGGGAGAGAACGGAATCACGAGCAGGCCGATGATGATGGCGCAGGCAGCGATAGCGAGGCCGATACCAAACTTGCCGCCGGGCACCTCGTAGGGACGAGGCAGGTCGGGCTCGGTGAAGCGCATGCGCAGGCAAGCGAGGGCGACCATGCCGCAGGAGAAGATGAAGGCGAGAGCCGACACGTTGGTCAGAGGGATGAGCATGTTCTTGCCCAGGAACGGACCGACGACGGTGATGGCGCCCAGAACGACGCAGGCGAGCTTGGGAGCGCCGGACTTGGGGTCGACCTCGGCGAACTGCTCGGGCAGCTGGCCCTTGCGGCCCATGGCGAGCATGATGCGGCTCGTGGCGCCGTAGAAGGAGTTCATCGGGCCCATGGGTCCAAGCGTGGCGATGACGAGCATGGCCAGGTACAGGAGCATGTTGATGCCCTTGAGGCAGGCGAGCGCGGGAACCGGGCTCTTAACAAACTCATGCCAGTCGAGGATGGTGCCGAACGAGTAGATGCAGACCATGTAGAAGCCGCCGGCGGCCAGCAGGGCCAGGGAGATGATCTTGCCGAACTTGTTCCAGTTAAGGCCCTCGGCTGCTTCCTCAGCCTGCTGAGGAATGGTGTCGAAACCGGCGTAGAAGAACGGGGTCAGAACCAGGACCGACACGATGCCGGCAAACAGGCTGGAGCTCTCGGTAGCGGCCTTGCCGCCGCCAGCGCCGGCGACCTGGGAGAACACGGGCATGGCGTTGTTCGGCGAGCCGGTGAACAGCGAGACGCCCATGGCGAGCAGCATGCCGCAGAGCAGGGCCTTGGTCAGGAAGGCCTGGAGCTTGGCAGCCGAACTGGCACCGCGGAAGTTGAGGAAGATGACGTAGACTGCAAAGCCGAGCGCGATCAGCGTCGGGAACAGGTAAACGTCGGCCCCCAGGATGGTGTAGAGCTTGACGGCGCGCAGCCACTCAAGGCCGGGCAGGCTGCCGAACATCTCGGACACGAGGGTCGAAATGGCGATGGCCTCCCACGGGCACAGGATGCCGTTGCCCAGGGCCAAAAGCCATCCGGTGATGTAGCTCAGCGTACGGCCAAAGCTACGATCGACATACTCGACGATGCCGCCCGAGATGGGGATAGCAGCCGTGAGCTCACCGAAAACAGCTCCGACGGGCACGAGGAAGATTGCACCCAAGAGGAATGCGATCATAGCGGGAACGGGACCGCCGCCCACGACCATCCAGTCGCCGACCTGCAGAACCCAACCGGTACCGATGATGGCACCGAAACCGATGGTGAAGAAGTTCCAGAGCGAAAGCGTTTTCTTCATGCCGCCGTTATCCTCGACTGCAACTTCTGCGTTCTTGTCCGCCATTGTTCCCCTCCTTTCCTTTTTAACGCCCTTGGCGTCACCCCTTGCGCGGTCCGTTTTGCCGCGCGCTTTTATTCCGTGGCTTTAAGATACGGCCTTGGCACAGCAGCTCCGCTTGTAGCTCGACCGATGGCAGAACTGCAAAACGAGCGGCGCCATTTTTGGGACGAACGGCACAGTTTGCAGCCCATTGTTGCCGCCCGCCCGACGGGCGTACGCTCATCGGACGCATATAGAGATGTTTTTGAGGCCGTGTGTTTTGCGCCTTTCGTACCGTTTACCGAGCTTTTGACGCGCAGACCCCTTTGTTGCACATCTTTTTTGTAGGATAGACAGGTTATACATGAGACAAGGCGGTACGAATGGCATACGGATACAACGACGGTGATCAACGGCGACAAAGTGTTCGCCTTGCTGGCCGTACCACGCCGACGCCCAGAAGGGCCACGAGCAGCAATCCGCAACGCCCTCAAGAGCAACCCAGACCTTCGTCTCGGCAGCAGACAAGCAGAGCACGGCAGAGCGGCCGTCCGAGTACGGCCACAAGCGCGCAGCAAGATAGCCGCTTGGGCGCGCGCACTCGACAGCGTCAGGCCGAGGTTCCGCAACTGCGCCGCAACGGCGCACGTCAGCCCGGCATCCATATCAACCGCTTCTTTTCGCATCCCCAAGGCGGACGCGACGGCAAGCCTTACCGCTCGACATCGTACGTGAATGCCCCCGCCCTGTCAGCTCGTCGACTTCGCCTCGCACTGTGCTCTATCCTCACCTGTCTGGTCTTTGTGCTTATGAGCTCCTGTATCTCCCACGGCTCGGCCGGCCTCGATCCAACCGCCGAGGATAAGCTGCTCAAGGCCCCGGTCGCGCCCGGCTATTCGTTTGCGTTTTCGACCCCGCGTTCGCAGTGGCAAGCCGGCACCATGCCCCACATCTATCAGATTGACCCGGCATGGTCGGAGCTGCCCTACGCCGGCGGTACCATCCGCCAAAATGCCTGCGGCCCTACCTGTCTTACCATGGTCTACATCTATAAGACCGGCCACACCGATATGACGCCGGTCGATATGTGCGCTCTTTCCGAGGCGGGCAACTATGCCCCCACCGGCGCCACCGAGTGGTCGTTTATGACGAGCGGCGCATGGCAGCTGGGCCTTAACGGAACTGAGCTCCATATCGATCGCAGCTCCATCACCCAGGCGCTGCGCTCGGGCGCGCCCATCATCGCATCGGTTCGTCCCGGCACCTTTACCAGCGTTGGACACTATATCGTGCTCTGGGGCATCGACGATGCCGATCAAGTGGGAGTCTACGACCCCAACTCGCAAAGCCGCGGCGCCCGCCGCTGGGGCGTCGTAGAAGTCCTCAACGAAATAGAAGCCATGTGGGCCTACTACTAGTCATTTACGAACGTCCCCAATGACTAGGTGAATAGCAAAAGCCCCGCAGTCGGAGCGGACTGCGGGGCTCATGAAGAGAG
>CAUBGU010000043.1 GCA_958435545.1 uncultured Collinsella sp. | reverse complement strand
CCTACCAGGAGTGGCCGTTCTTCCGCACCTTTATCGACAACATCGAGATGTCGATTGCTAAGACCGATCAGCGCATCGCCAAGATGTATCTGCATCTGGGCGACCGCGATGATCTGTCCAAGAAGGTCTTTACCGAGATGCAGCTCACCCGTAAGTGGGTCCTTGCCATCGTCGGTGATGAGTGGCCGCTGCAGCGTCGTCGCGTGCTCGGCTGCGCCGTTCGCGTGCGTAACCCCTACGTCGACGCTCTGTCCATCGCCCAGGTCCGCGCCCTTCGCGAGGTGCGCATGAATCAGGACGAGATGGCCGAGGAGAAGAAGGCCGAGTACATGAGCCTGATTCTTTCGACTGTGACCGGCGTCTCGGCAGGTTTGCAGAACACGGGGTAATCGATAGCCCTGTAGTCGTCCGGGTCCGCCATCAGTTTACTTTTAGGCACGTCCTCGGACATGCAAGAAGCCCTCGCTGCGCACTTCGTGCGGCGAGGGCTTTTTGCGTCCTGCGGAGTGTGCCTAAAAGTAGACTAATGGCGGGCCCTGCGATGTCCGGTCTTCGGCGGATTACTGGCTGGGGGAATTAATGGCGCGCTTCGCGCGTTTTGGATGGGGTCTGTCCCGGCGGCGCGTTTGGCGCTTCGCGCCGCGCGCCTTATCGATCGGGATTGAGATGCATGTGGTGCTTCTCGCCTTACGACTGTAGCGGCCGCGGTCCCGTTTGGGGTCGCGGCCGTTTTGTTATGGGTCAAATATGAACGTTGTGTTAATGAGTCGGTGGACGGTGGAGTTTTTCGGTGAGCGGCGTATCCTTCCAACGGTTTATCTAGTGTGTCAGTTGAAAGTAAGAGGGTGCTCGTCATTGTTTGAATGTGAACTGCCGTTTGACCACAAGACGTTGCATCTGGAGCTTGAGGATAAGAACTTCGCGGGTGTGATGGAAGGTCATCAAAACGAGTTTAAGACCACGAAATCGCAGGAAGAGCTGGTAGAGGAGTCGCTTGCCAACCCTTATGGCTCGCCTTCGCTCGAGGAGCTTTGTGCTGGCAAGAAGGATATCGTCATCATTAGCTCCGACCATACGCGCCCCGTTCCCTCGCGTGTGACGATGCCTATTCTGCTGCATCACATCCATTCCGCTGCGCCTGAGGCGCGCGTTCGCATTCTGGTTGCTACGGGTATGCATCGTCCGTCGACGCACGAGGAGCTCGTCAACAAGTACGGCGAGGAGATCGTTGCCAACGAGGAAATCGTTATGCACGTCGCGACTGACGACAGCATGATGAAAAAGATCGGCACCCTGCCTTCTGGCGGCGAGTGCATCATCAACAAGATTGCTGCCGATTGTGATCTGCTGCTTGCCGAGGGCTTTATTGAGCCGCACTTCTTTGCCGGTTTCTCCGGCAGCCGCAAGTCCGTGCTGCCCGGCATCGCCAGCTACAAGACCATCATGTACAACCACAACGGTCAGTTTGTGAACGATTCTCATTCGCGTGCCGGCAACCTGTGCCACAACCATGTGAGCGAGGACATGTTTGCCGCTGCCGAGATGGCTCACCTTGCCTTTGTGCTCAACGTGGTGCTCAACGGCAAGCACGAGGTCATCGGCTCCTTTGCCGGTGACATTCACAAGGCACACGAGGCTGGCTGCGAGTTCGTGAAGAGCCTTGCCGGCGTTGAGCCCGTCGAGTGCGAGATTGCCATCACCACCAACGGCGGCTACCCGCTCGACCAGAACATCTATCAGGCCGTGAAGGGCATGTGCGCTGCCGAGGCCACGCTTCCCGAGGGCGGCGTGATTATTGATGTCGCCGGTTGCGCCGACGGTCACGGTGGCGAAGGCTTCTATCACAACATCGCCGACAACGATCCGGCGGAGTTTGAGCGCGCCTGCATCGACCGTCCTAAGGACGAGACCCTGCCCGACCAGTGGACGAGCCAGATTTTCGCCCGCATCCTGGCGCATCACCCTGTGATTATGGTCACCGACCTGTGCGATCACCAGCTGCTCAAGGATATGCACGTGACGCCGGTCAACACTATCGAGGAGGCGCTCAAGCTCGCCTTTGAGATGAAGGGTGCCGATGCCAAGGTTGCCGTCATTCCCGATGGCCTGGGCGTTGTCGTCGCGCAGCACTAGTGCACGGCCCAAACGAATCGTTTATAACCGACAAGAAAGATAAGGTTTTATGCTTACCAAACTCCTCTGCGAATTCGGCGCAACGGCCCTCATGATCATCTTTGGCGTGGGCGTACACTGCGATACCGTGCTTAAGGGCACCAAGTATCAGGGCTCCGGCCACATGTTTGCCATCACCACCTGGTCTTTTGGCATCTCGGTCGCTCTGTTTATCTTTGGCGGCGCCGTGTGCATGAACCCCGCCATGGTGCTTGCCCAGTGCATCGTCGGCCTGGTGCCGTGGAGCAGCTGCATCCCCTTCATGATTGCCGATATGCTCGGCGGCTTTGTGGGCGCCGTAATCGCTTGGCTTATGTATGCCGATGAGTTCAAGGCTTCCGAGGGCGTCGTCGACCCCATTGCCCAGCGCAACATTTTCTCGACCAACCCCACCACCGAGGGTACGAACTATGCCCGTAATTTCTTCTGCGAGGCTATCTGCACCTTTGTGTTCATCAGCGCCATCCTTGCTGCTGCTAGCCGCGCTGGCGAGAACGTCCTGATGCTCGCCATCTGCGTTGGCCTGATCGTTTGGGCTGTTGGCATGGGCATGGGCGGCATCACCGGCTTCGCCATGAACCAGGCTCGTGACCTTGGTCCTCGTATGGCCTATCAGGTGCTGCCGATCAAGAATAAGGCCGACAACAACTGGAAGTATGGCCTGCTTGTTCCTGGCATCGCTCCGTTTGTCGGTGCCGCTCTGGCCGCGCTGTTTGTGCATGGTTTCTTGGGCATGTTCTAGTCTGAGGCTACATAGTTGTCCGCTGGCCGCATGGGGTAACTTCCCAGCGCGTCCTCGGACATGCAAAAAGGCTCGCTGCGCACTTCGTGCGGCGAGCCTTTTTGCGTCCTGCGGAATGCGCTGGGAAGTTACCCCATGCGGACAGCTGCGGGATCTTTGTTGCGTTCGTACAAGCAACCCAATATATATCTGAATTTGGATGGGAGGGGCTTGTTGCTGGTAGGGGCGTTGGGCTTCTGTCGACACTTTGGGATGGATTGTGCTTTGGGTTGGGGCGGCGCTTTGAGATGAGGTCGGAACTTTGGGATGAGGGGTTTACTCAGTTGAAGAGAGGCTTAATGGCTGATAGGTAGTCTTTGGCTACGTCGGCTTTGGCTGCTTGGAAGTTGTGCCAGGCCCACCATTGGACGGTTGCTACGAAGCTTGAGGCTATGTGGTGTAGTAGGAAACTGCGGTCCATGGTGCCGGCGGGGCCTGAGGGGTCGACGGGCACGGTTTCGGCTGCTCGCGACATGATGGTCTTGCGTAAGCAGTCGGCGAAGACGCGTGAGCCGGCGCCAGCTACCAGCGCTCGGACGCCTTGGCGACGTTCCCAGAGGTTGTTGAGGATATGCTCGACTTGTACGAGCGGATCATCGAGCGGTGTGCCATCGTCGTCGAGGGCGTGGGTGCAGATGTCGCTCACGAGTTCGGACAGTAGGTCATCTTTGCTCTTGAAGAGGCCGTAGAATGTCGCGCGGCCTACATGAGCACGCGCGATGATGTCGCCGACGGTGATCTTGCCGTAGTCCTCCTCGCGAAGGAGCTCGGAAAATGCTGCGACGATGGCGGCGCGGCTTTTGGTTTTGCGGGCATCCATGGCTATGCGTCCGCGTGAACGAGCAGGCAGCGGAGCGTACCGGAGCAACCTTCGTAGGGGCGTTTGCCGGCGCCGTAGCCGACGGCTTCGATGCGGTAGCGTGAGGGCAGTTGGTCGGACGTGCGCAGCGCGGTGACGATGGCGGCGCCCGTCGGCGTCACGAGCTCGCCGGCGACCGGTGCAGGCGTGAGGGCGATATTGCCCGCCTGGCACAGGTTGACGACAGCGGGGACGGGAATGGGCATGAGGCCGTGGGCACAGTGGATGGTGCCGTGACCCTCGGAGAGCGACTCGACCACGATGTCCTCAATACCAAGGTCGTCGAGGCAGATGGCGACAGAGCAGACGTCGACGATGGAGTCGACGGCGCCCACCTCGTGAAACAGGACGGTGTCGGGCGTTTTGCCGTGAGCCTTTGCCTCGGCATCAGCGAGTACGGAAAAAATGGCGAGGGCACGACGCTTGGCACCATCGCTTAGCCGTGAGCCATCGATGATGGCAGTGACATCCGCCAAAGAACGATGGTGATGGTGGTGGGCGTGATGATGACCCTCGTGGCCATGGCCGTGGGTCTCATGGTCATGCTCGTGGCAGTGCTCTTGTTCGTGCTCGCCATGGTCATGATGGTGGTGCTCATGCTCGTGCGTGTGCTCGACGGCTGCTTCGTTGCCGTAGAGCCAGGCCATATCGTGATCGTGGTTCTCGAGCTCCTCTGCAAGCTGGACGTCGAAATCGCAGGCGTCGATGCCATGCTTGTTTGCACGCGTGACGGCGATCGAAAAGCCGTCGACCGGCAGCGTGGCGAGCTGTTCGCGCAGGTGTTCCTCGCTGGCGCCCAGGTCGAGCAGGGCCGCGACGGTCATATCGCCGCTGATGCCCGAGGTGCCGTCGATGATAAGCGTGTGCTGATGATTGGACATGGAATGCTCCTTAGCGGGCGCGGGGTGTGCCGGCGCTCAGATGATTGATAAGACTTGCCTGGTAAGCGGCGCCAAAGCCGTTGTCGATATTGACGACCGATACGCCGCTGGCACAGGAGTTGAGCATGGCGAGCAGTGCGGCTACGCCACCAAAACTTGCGCCGTAGCCCACGCTGGTGGGAACGGCGATGACCGGACAGCTCACCAGGCCGCCGATAACGCTCGCCAACGCGCCCTCCATGCCGGCGATGGCGATGACCACCTGTGCCTGGGCAAGTTCCTCGGCATGCGCGAGTAGGCGGTGCAGGCCGGCGACGCCTACGTCGTAGAGGCGGTCGACCTCGTTGCCATAGAACTCGGCCGTCAACGCGGCTTCCTCGGCGACGGGCAGGTCGCTCGTGCCGGCGCAGGCGACGACGATGCGTCCGTTGCCGGTGGGGGAGGGCTTGCCTCCCACGAGGGCGAGCTGTGCGTCCGGGACATATCCCAGGTCGATGCCGTTGTCGAGGAGCTCCGAGGTGCGGGCTGCTTTTTCGGCGTCCAGGCGCGTGACCAGGATGCGCTCCTGGCCGGCATCGTGCAGTGCTTCGATAATGGCGGCAATCTGCTCGGCGGTTTTACCGGCACCGTAGACAACCTCGCCGGCTCCCTGGCGCACTCCGCGCGAAAGATCGAGCTGCGCAAAGCCCAAATCGGCGGTCGGAGCCGTCTGGATGCGCGTGAGGGCGACTGCCGGGGTGACTACTCCGTCGGCAACATCGCTCAGCAATTGCTCAAGATCTCGCTTATCCATATATGTTCCCTTCGACGGCGCAAAGTCTAGCACTCAAAGGGTATGTTTCCGAACACTAAGATAAAATTGTTCGGAAACTATAGGACAGACTGATTCAATTGTTAAACGGATCGGCTAGTCACGCAGGATGATATCCATGGCGAGCATCAGGTTGCGCTCGTCGATGGCAAACGGGGCGGCCTCGCGCGTCTTGGGCTTGGCGCAAAACGCGATGCCCATGCCCGCGGCCTGAATCATGGGGATGTCGTTGGCGCCGTCGCCGATTGCCACGGTATGGGCCATGTCGACACCGCACTCAACTGCCCAGTCCAGCAGCTGGATGAGCTTGGACTCCTTGGTCACAATGTCGGCAGCTAACTTACCGGTGAGCTTGCCGTCCACGACCTCCAGACGATTGGCCAGACAAAAGTCGATACCCGCGGCAGCCACGATCTTGTCGGCGACCTCGTGGAAGCCGCCGCTTACCACGCCGACCTTCCAGCCCTTGCTGTGCGCCGAGCGCACAAGCTCTAGCGCGCCGGGGGTAAATGTCACGCGCTCAAAGGTGCGCTCGAACACGCTCTCATCCAAGCCGGCAAGCAGCCCCACGCGCTCCTCAAGCGCCTGCTTAAAGTCGAGCTCGCCGCGCATAGCGCGCTCGGTGATTTGCGCAACTTGCTCGCCCACGCCGGCCTCCTCGCCCAACAGGTCGATGACCTCCTGGTTGATGAGCGTGGAGTCGATATCCATAACAATGAGGCGTGCAGTCATGACGGGCCTTTCCAAGTGCTGTTTTATTGGGGCATATTGTCGCACGTGAATAGCGCGGGCGGGTGCCGCGGTGCGTCAATTGTTTCGTCTCCGTCAAGTCTTTGGGCAGGAGCTACTTTTTCGCGGTACATCGACACAGGTGCGATAAGATAGAACGCCATGTCTGGCTGCGCGGTTTACGCAGGCTGGGCAAATCTGTACGACGCCGCCCGGAACGACACGGGGCGGCACAGATCCATAAAGGAGGATCACTGGTATGAGCCAGACCCGTCCCATCGATGAGCATTCCATGCACACCCGTACCTGCGGCGAGCTTCGCTTCGAGAACGTGGGCGAAGAGGTCACCCTCACCGGTTGGGTGAGCCGTCGCCGCGACCACGGCGGCCTTATCTTCTGCGACCTTCGCGACCGCGAGGGCATCACGCAGCTCACCTTCGACCCCGAGCACTCCGATGGCGATGCCTTTAAGATCGCCGAGACCATGCGTCCCGAGTGGCCCATCAAGATTCACGGCGTCGTGCGCGCCCGTGGCGAGGAGACCACCAACACCAAGCTCGCGACCGGCGAGATCGAGGTCCTGACCGACCACGCCGAGGTGCTCAACACGTCCGTCACCCCGCCGTTCCAGATCGAGGACGGCATCGAGACCAGCGAGGACACTCGCCTGCGCTATCGCTATCTGGACCTCCGCCGTCCCGAGATGATGGCCAACCTCAAGCTGCGCTCCGACTTCACCTTTGCCATTCGCGAGGCGCTGCACAACCGTGAGTTCATGGAAGTCGAGACGCCCTCCCTGTTTAAGTCCACGCCCGAGGGCGCCCGCGACTTCATCGTTCCCAGCCGTATTCAGCCGGGCAACTTCTACGCCCTGCCGCAGTCCCCGCAGCTCCTGAAGCAGCTGCTCATGGTCGGTGGCGTCGAGCGCTACTACCAGGTTGCCAAGTGCTTCCGCGACGAGGACCTGCGTGCCGACCGTCAGCCCGAGTTCACCCAGGTCGATATCGAGATGTCCTTCGTGGACCAGAACGACGTCATGAGCGCGCTCGAGGAGGTCCTGGCCGACGCCTTCGGCCGCATGGGTGTCGAGATGCCCACGCCGCTGCGTCGCATGGACTACTGGGATGCCATGGACACCTATGGCTCCGACAAGCCCGATACCCGCTATGGCATGCACCTGGTCGACCTGACCGACATCTTTGCCAACTCCAAGTTCAAGGTCTTTGCGACTGCCGCAAACGAGGAGGGCTCTGTCGTCAAGGCCATCAACGCCAAGGGCGCTGGTGCCTGGGCACGTGCCAAGATCGATAAGCTTGCCGGCGTGGCCTCCACGTTTGGCGCCAAGGGCTTGGCCTGGATTGCCTTCCGCGAGGACGGCTCCATCAACAGCCCCATCGTCAAGTTCTTCTCGGACGAGGAGATGGCGGCTCTGCGCGAGCGCATGGACGTCGAGCCCGGCGACCTTGTGATGTTCGCCGCCGGCCCGCGCCTGCTCTCTGACGAGATCCTGGGCGGCATGCGTTCCCACATGGCCAACGCGCTCGAGATCAAGCGCGAGGGCCACGACTTCCTGTGGGTCGTCAACTTCCCGCTGTTCCATTGGGACGAGGACCGCAAGGCCTATGCTGCCGAGCATCAGCCCTTTACCCTGCCGACCGAGACCGACATCGCCAAGATCGAGGCCGATCCGCTGGCGGCCGGTTCGTGCACCTACGACTTTGTCATGGACGGCTTTGAGGCCGGCGGTGGCGGTATGCGTATCCACAACGCCGAGATGCAGATGTCCATGCTCAAGCTCCTGGGCTTTACCGAGGAGCGCGCCGAGTCTCAGTTTGGCTTCCTCATGGAGGCCCTCAAGTTTGGTGCGCCCCCGATGGGCGGTTTCGCTCTGGGCCTGGACCGCGTGTGCATGCTGCTCACCGGTTCCGACTCCATCCGCGACGTCATGGCGTTCCCCAAGACGGCCAGCGGCTCCGACCTTATGTCGGGCGCCCCGAGTGCCGTTTCCGGCGCCCAGCTCAAGGACGTCAGCCTGCGCCTGATGTAGGCGAGCGGCTACATAATGCCCACAACGAGGGAAGGACGCGTGCCTTCCCTCGTTTTTTATGCGCCGAGGTTGTGAGGGCATGGGGTGACCGGACGTCGAGGAAGCTGCGTCCCGGAATTTGCGTCCAGAATGGGATGTACTTTCCGCCAGGGTCGCTCAGCGGAAACTGCGTCCCAGAATCCAGCCAAATAACGGGTCGCACTTTCCGGTTGAGCCTTCTGGCGGAAACTGTGTCCCATCATTGACGCTCGAAATGGGATGCGATTTCCGTCCCGCCCTCAACAAGCATCTAACGCTACAATAACTACCACATGGCTGGGTTTGCCAGCCGAATGTACGATGTCGTGGGAGGGGACATGGTCGAGTTTACAAAGACGATTAAAGATCCGTTGGGATTACATGCCCGCCCGGTTGCGCTGCTCTATGACATCATTGCCAAGCATCGTTGCGACGTGTCAGTCAGTATCGGCGATCGCCACACGAATGGCCGCGATGTCATGGGACTCATGGCTCTCTACGGCGAGTGCGGCGAGGACATCATCTTCCGCGTTTCGGGCGTAGACGAGGCTTCCTGCGTTACGTCGATCAGAAATCTCTCACTCTAAGCATGATAGGGCGTGGTAAAGGACGGTCCTTTGCCGTGCCCTTTTGTTTCGTATAGGAAACTTTTTCGAAATCTGAATGGGGACCCTTTCCAAAAAGTTAACCACGTGTTAGTTTACTAAAGAGAACATAGGCGTGGTTAACTTTTACCGCGTCGATGTTGAGGACGAACTGACGTTAGGAGCCACTCATGTCTTGCGGACCGCAGATGCCGGCAATGCCGCTTTCGATGGTAAAAGCGGGCGAAACCGTGCGCGTGTCTCGTGTAAAGGGCAATGAGGATATGAAGCACCACCTCAAGGACCTCGGCTTTGTCGAGGGCAGCGAAATCCACGTGGTGAGCTCGAGTGGCGCCAATATCATCGTCACTGTGCTGGGCGCACGCTTTGGCATCGATTCCAAGGTCGCCATGCACATCATGACCGTCGGTTAGTTCGCAGCATTTGATAAAAACCGAAAGGGGGACAAGAGGATGAAGACGTTGGGTGACGTTAAGGTGGGCGAGAGCTCCACCATCGTCAAGCTTCACGGTGAGGGTGCGCTTCGCCGCCACCTTATGGACCTGGGGCTCATCAAGGGCACTTCGTTCAAGGTCGTGAAGGTTGCACCGCTCGGTGATCCGGTCGAGATCAACGTGCGCGGCTACGAGCTTTCCATCCGCAAGGAGGAGGCCGCCGTCGTCGAGGTTCAGTAAGGACTTGCGGCGCATATTTCTGCAGATAAAGTTAGGTTTTTCTAACTTAATGCAGCGTCTTTGAAGCACATTATCCAGCCTGCGCGGAGAAAGCAGCGCGGGCACACAAGGAAGAAGGATTGAATGGCGGATTCTCAGATCCATGTCGCGCTGGCGGGTAACCCCAACTGCGGCAAGACCACGCTTTTCAACCTGATCACCGGCGCCAACGGCTACGTTGGCAACTGGCCCGGCGTCACGGTTGAGAAAAAGGAAGCCAAGCTCCTAAGCGACAAGAACGTTACCATCACGGACCTCCCTGGCATCTACTCGCTTTCCCCCTACAGCCCTGAGGAGCAATGCTCGCGCGATTACCTCATGAGCGGCGAGCCCGATGTCGTCGTTCAGGTGGTCGACGCCACCAACCTCGAGCGTAACCTGTACCTGGCGCTTCAGGTTATCGAGACCGGCCTGCCCGTGGTCGTTGCCCTCAACATGGCCGACCTGGTCGAGAAGAACGGCGATAAGATCGACACCGACAAGCTTTCCAAGAAGCTCGGTTGTCCGGTCATGATGATCTCGGCTCTTAAGAACAAGGGCATCAAGGAGCTTTTCGAGCAGGTCAAGAAGTCCGCTTCTTCTAAGGGCCAGGTGCCGGAGCACAAGTTCGATTCCTCCATCGAGGACGTTCTGACGCACATCGAGAACAACCTTCCGGCGAGCGTTCCCGCCAACAAGCGCCGCTATTACGCCGTCAAGCTGTTCGAGCGTGACGCAGACGCCTGCAAGCTCATCAACCTCACCAAGGAGAAGGCCGCTCGCGTGGAGCAGCTGGTCGCCCAGTGCGAGCAGGACTGCGACGACGACGCCGAGTCCATCATCACCGGCGAGCGTTACGGCGTGATTGCCCACATCATTGACGAGTGCCTCACCAAGGCTCCGGCAAAGATGAGCACCTCCGAGAAGATCGACCGCGTGGTTACCAACCGTATCCTGGGCCTGCCGATCTTTGTGGTCATCATGTTCTGCGTGTACTACATCGCCGTTTCTACCTTGGGCGGCACGGTGACCGACTTCACCAACGACCAGCTCTTCGGTACCGACGGTTGGTATGTGCTCGGCCAGGGTCGCGACGCCTACGACGCGGCCGTCGAGGCTGCGGGTGACAATGCCGACTCGGTCGACCCGGCACAGTACGGCCCCTATGTCCCGGGTATCACCACCGTGGTGCACGACGCCCTTGTGGCGGGCGGCACCGAGGACGGTGGCCTGGTCGATTCGCTGGTCTGCGACGGCATCGTCGGCGGCCTGGGCGCCATCTTCGGCTTCGTCCCGCAGATGTTCCTGCTGTTCGTCATGCTGTCCTTCTTGGAGGACTGCGGCTATATGGCCCGCGTCGCCTTCATCATGGACCGCGTGTTCCGCCGCTTTGGCCTGTCCGGTAAGTCCTTCATCCCCATGCTCGTGTCCTCGGGCTGCGGCGTCCCCGGCGTCATGGCTACCAAGACCATCGAGAACGAGAAGGACCGCCGCATGACGGTCATGACCACCACGTTCATTCCCTGTGGCGCTAAGCTGCCGATCATCGCCCTGCTCATGGGTTCCATCATCGGCGATTCTTCTACCACCGCCGCGTGGATCAGCCCGCTCTTCTACTTCCTGGGCGTCTTTGCCGTCATCGCCTCGGGCCTCATGCTCAAGAAGACCAAGCTCTTCGCCGGCCGCCCGACCCCGTTTGTCATGGAGCTCCCCGCTTACCACTTCCCGGCGATCCGCTCCTGGGCGCTGCACGTGTGGGAGCGCTGCTGGGCCTTTATCAAGAAGGCCGGCACGATCATCTTCGCCTCTACCGTCGTGGTGTGGTTCCTCTCCAACTTTGGTAGCTACAACGGCTCCTTTGGCTTCCTGCCTGCGATGGACGGCATCCCCGAGGAGTTCATGGACTACTCCGTGCTCGCCATGCTGGGCAACCTGGTCGCTTGGATCTTCGCCCCGCTCGGCTTTAGCACCTGGCAGGCAACCGCGCTGACTGTCTCTGGCCTCGTCGCCAAGGAGAACGTTGTCGCCACCGCCGGCTCGCTGCTGTCCGTCGCCGACGCGGGCGAGACCGACCCGAGCCTGTGGACCGCGTTTGCCGGCATGTTCCCCACCATGGGCGCCTGCGTTGCCTTCGGCGCGTTCAACCTGCTGTGCGCTCCGTGCTTTGCCGCTATGGGTACCATCCGCAACCAGATGAATTCCGGTAAGTGGACCGCGATTGCCCTCGGCTACGAGTGCGCCTTCGCTTGGGTGATCGGCCTGTTCATCAACCAGTTCTATAACCTGCTTGTGTTGGGGCAGTTTGGTTTCTGGACGATTGTGGCCATCGTGCTGCTGGTTGCGCTGCTCTTCCAGATCTTCCGTCCCATGCCCAAGCACGCTTGGACTGACGAGGACGAGACCAACACTGCTTCCGCCGCAGTTTCCGCTTAAGTCCGAATAAGGATCAACCCCTTTCCACGAGCCCGGGTGTCTCAGTGACACTCGGGCTTTTTGACGCAATGGGGGGACAGATTGCTTTGCTCCAGAAGTAAGATGTGGCGTTTCCGCAGATAAAACCGACCAAAATAAACCTGTCCCTATTTGGTAGGTGGAGAATGGGGTAAAGTAAGTGATGGTTAACTAGAGGAGGCTTGCTATGGCACCTATCGATATTGTTGTACTGGCTGTTATCGGTATTGCGTTTGTCGCCGTGTGCGTGCGCATCTACCGCAAGGGCACCTGCGCCGACTGCGCTCAGGGTGGCGTTTGCACGGGGCATTGCTCCAACAAAAAGACGTGCGCCGCACTTAAGGGCGTGGACAAAATCGCCGAAGACTTGGGCCGCGGTATCAAATAAGGTCCAGACATCCAAGCGCCTCGCGAGCATCCGTTCGCGGGGCGCTTTGCGCATTTGGGCGCGAGCGCGGCGAGTTGAAGAGTATTTTTGGGGTATCGTTAACTGAACTGTAAATTGGCAACTTATCTATAACGGAGTAATCCCATGAGCGCTCGCGTAACCATGAAGGACATAGCCGCCGAGCTTGGCGTTTCCATCAATACCGTGCACAAGGCCCTGACGGGTAAAGCCGGCGTGAGCGAATCCGTGCGCTCCAAGGTGAATGCTAAGGCCGAGGCCATGGGTTACCATCGCAATACGAGTGCCTCGAGCCTGCGCCGCAAGGATATCAACCTGGTGTTTTGCCTGCCCCGCGCATCGCGCGAGGGAGCGTACTTTTTCCGTTACCTGTGGGAAGGCTGCAACCGCTTTGAACAGGAGGTCATCGACCAGGGCATTACGGTTGAGCGTGTTGAATTTGGCGTGGGTGGCTACGCCGATGCGCTCGAGCAGATTGATGAGCGCTTGCAGGTAGGCGAGAAGATTGATGGCCTGCTTGCCTATGTTCCGAGCGATGACCGTGCGACCGAGCTTTTGAGGCAGATTGCCGAGGCGGGTGTGGCGATCGAGCTCGTCGATGGCGACCGACCGCACCTCGATCGCCTGGGTGCCAGTCTGGCAGACTATTCCGCGGCGGGCAGTCTTATGGCAGAGCAGGCGGCAAACCTGGTTCACGCTTCTGGGGCTGACGCCCGCGTGCTCCTGTTGGCGGGCGACCCCTATACCGATTCACACTATCTGACCGCCCGCGCCTTTCACAATTACCTGCGCGAACACGATATTCCATGGCAAGTTGAGGACCTTGCCGGCGCCCATGCGCAAGTCAAACAGCTCGAGCGCGAGCTTGAGCAACGCTTGAGTGCGCCGGATGCTCCCGAGCTCATCTGTAGCGTTTTTGCCGTTGGTTCCGAGGTAGTCGCCAACGCGCTTGTTTCGAGCGGCAAGGCCGGCAAGGTCATGGTAATCGGCAACGACCTGTTCCCCGAGAGCGCCTTGGCCTTGCGCCGTGGCATCTTTACCAATATTGTCTATAAAGACCCGACGAGCCTGGCGTATCGCGGCGCTAAGACGCTGGGCGATTATCTGCTGT
>CAUBGU010000042.1 GCA_958435545.1 uncultured Collinsella sp. | reverse complement strand
AAGGGCGGAGGCGGGGCATGCCCCGCCTCTTACACCACATCTCTGTGCGCTACCGCAAGTTATCTGAGGACTAGAGATTGTAGGTGACCACTTGAGGTTCGGCGGGATTGACGAAGGTGGTTGGATTCGCCCGCTCCACGCGAACGAACTTGACGGTCACGACCTCAAAGCCCGCCTTGTGCAGAACGTCGGCGTAAACGCGCGCCTGCAAGGCGTGTTTCTCGAGCAGCTGCTCCGGCGTCTCATCCGGCGTGCCACCCGTCTTGTAGTCGATGACCAGTGCGCGCGACGGATCCGCCGGGTCGGTTGCCAAGGCATCGATGGCGCCCTCGGCATAGGCGCCGTAGCGGGCGATATCCTCGTCCTCGCAGCCCAGCGAGAAGAACGGCACCTCGGCACGGATGCACGGCCACGCGAGCAGCTCGGCACGAACCGACGACTTGAGCCAGCGATCCAGAGCGACATCGAAGCGCTCGCGCTGTTCCGGCGTCAGGCGCCACAAGCGAGCCAGGGCGTCGGCACGCTCAACGGGCAGCGCATCGGCACCCATCTCGATGAGCCACTGGCAAGCGGCGTGGAAGGCCGAGCCCAGCGCCATGGGGTTGCCGGCGGGCTCGACAGCAGCCACGTCCGCATCGGCCATCTCCGAGCCATCCGACTCCGCATCATCGCCGGACTCGTCCATGGGAACAAGCGCCTCGGCGGCACGGTCCTCGGACTCGGCATGCAGCGCCACGGCAATTGACGAGTAGCTATACGAGTCACGCACCGGGAACGGACAGATGCCCATGCGCACGCCCACTGCCTGGGGATACACGAGCTCAAACGAATCGGGCTTGGGGTCGGCAGGACCGGGGACGATTGTACTGGCCGAATCGTCGGCAGCATCTGTATCGGCATCGCCACGAACAAGCCTGCCCTCGGCATCCAGCGAAGCGTTGGCCTCAAACGCCTGCTCGCCAAAGGTAAAGCCCGCGAGCGAAATGAGCTCGTAGTCGCCCGGCTGGGAGTTGTCGAACACCAGGCGGTCGGCATCGAGCTGCGGCATGTCCAGAGCGTCGGTCGGCAAAATACGGCGCAGCACATCGTAGGTCAGATCGGTCTCAACGTCGAAGGTCGGCGCCGTCACCTTGCCACGGCTCACGCCGGTATCCATCGCCAAGATCACCAGCTCGCGCGCACGCGTCATGGCAACATAGAGCAAGCGGGCCCGCTCCTCGAGCGAAAGCTGCAGGTCGTCGTTGCGCAGGCGAGCAAATGCCTCGGCGGGAGAACCCGTCGCACAGACGTCCTCCATGAGCTCCGGCGGCAGCCACAGCGACGTGCCCTTGCCCTTAAACGCATGCTCAAACTGCTTTTTGACGTCGTCGCCCTTCACAAAGGTACCGTCGGCGAGCTTAACGCCGTCGAAGCGCGCCGGCAGTGCCACGACCTGTGCTCCGCCCTCGACGCGGCCCATCTGTGCCGCACCCGAGGACTTACGCACGCCAAAACACTCGGCAACCGCCACGACCGGATACTCCAGGCCCTTGGACGCATGCACGGTCATGATGCGCACCGCGCCGTCGCCCTCCTCGTTGAGGGCGCCCGGGGCCTCCTTGCCCGCCAAGAAGCGGTCGAAGGCGAGCGCGATGGAGCGCGGAGAATTGCCGAGCTCGGCCTCTGCCTCGGCCACGGCGTCGAGCGCCTTGAGCACGTTGGCGGCAATGGCCTTGCCCTCGGGGCCGCGCTGCGCCAGACGCACGAACCAGCCGGAGGCATTGACCACATCGCGCGCGATGGCGGCGAACGAATCGCGTCCCACGCGACGAAGCGCGTAGCGCAGCACCTCGCGGGCACGCGTCACGAGCGGCAGGTTCTGCAAACCCGGCACATCGGAATCGCTCATGATGCCCACATCGATATTGCGGCGCGACGTCTCGCCCGTCTGCTCGTCGAGCTTGGTCGCCAGCGCCAGGAACTCCTGGGCGCCGAGTGCAAACATCGGCGAGGCCAGCAACGGCATAAGGCCTTGGGCCGTATCGGCCGGATTGGCGAGCGCGCAGACCAGGGCACGCACCGTCTGCACCTCGGCCGCCTGGGCAAAGACCGAGCCGCCTGCGATGACGCAGTCGAGTCCTTGGTCGCGGAAGGCCTGCGCGTAGACGCCGGCATTGGTCATGCGACCCAGCAGCAGCACCATGCCGCCCTGGGGCTGGCCGGCATCGGCAAGCGCATGGAATCGCTCGGCGATCGCACGGGCCTTGGCCTGCGTGCGCTCCTGCATACTGCCGCCGGCAACGAACAGCGCCTGGCGGCGCGAAGCCTTTGCCTTGAGCATGTCCTTGCGTTTGTCGCTCGGTTCAAGATCCAAGAACCCCTGCATCAAACCACCGGTGTCGCCGTCAAAGACGCGCGCCACATAGCGCAGCACCTCGTCGTGGCTGCGGAAGTTGCGCACGAGTTTGACGAGCTCGCCGGCGGGAGCATCGGACGTGGTGACCGTCTCGGACGCCGTCGTCGAACCCACCTTGCGCTCCTGGCGGCGAAACACCTCGACCTCGGCACCACGGAAGCGATAGATCGACTGCTGCGCATCGCCCACCGTGCACAGCGCGCGCTCGCCCGCACCCGTCAAATAGCGAATCAGATCGACCTGCATCTGGTCGGTATCTTGGAACTCGTCGATCATGACCATCTTAAAGCGGCCCTCATAGGCAGCTCGAATAGCCGGGTAGTCGCGCAGCGCCTCGTACGCCATGCGCAGCAGGTCATTGTTATCGAGCGCGGACTGGTCGGCCTTGAGCGCACGGTACTCCGCCTCTACGGCACGGGCAAGCCCCACCAGCGCATCGAGCGCCGGGCCGCCGCAGGCAAGCACGATATTGACAAACGCATCGGCGGCCTCGGCCTTGAGTAGCTCCACCTGCTCCTTAGGAAACGCCTTGCTCGCCCGAGGCATACTGCACGACATCATGAGTCGCGCCGCATCCTCCATGGTTTTGCCGCTCGCCTCAAACGCGTCGATGGCGTCGAGTGCCACCTGCGCCTTCTCGGTCGCGGCCTTGCTTGCGCCCAGCGCTGCGCGATAGGCATCGGCGAGTGCCGAGGTATCGGCCTGGCCGCGCGCCACGCACACGTCGTCCATACCGCCCGGCAACTGGCTCGACAGCTCCAGCAGGTCGCGCACCAGGCCCTTGATGGTCGTGCCGGTGCCAAAGGAACCGCCCTCGCCCGCCATGGGATACCAGGCATAGAGGGCCTTGAGCGATGCCGCGAGCTCGGGGGCGGCATCGGGCGCCGTCGCGCGGGCCAGCACATGCTCAACAGCCTGGTCCATAAGCTCGTCGGTATCGGTGAGCACCGTGAACTCGGGGTCGATGCCCAGCTCCAGCGCATGCGCGCGCAGGATACGCGAGCACATGCCGTGAATGGTCGAAATCCACGCGTCGTCGACGGTCAGTGCTTCCTCGTCCATGCCCTCGTCGATAAGCGCACGGCGCACGCGGTCGCGAATCTCGGCCGCGGCATCCTTGGTAAAGGTGATGGCGAGCACCTGGTCCAGATGCTCGACGAACGGACCGGATTCGGGCGAGAGCGCGTAGACGATGCGGCGCGTGAGGGTAAAGGTCTTGCCCGAACCGGCGCCCGCCGAGACAAACAGCGGACGGTCGAGCGTCTTGACGATCTGCAGCTGTTGCGGCATCAAAGTCGAAAGATCCATGGTCTACACGCCCCTCCTTACAAACGTTCCTTGGTGGTTATACGAACAGCGCGCATGCGCGGCTTGCGCCGATGTCGGGTCGACAGCGGCGACGTCACCTGCCTCGAGCTCGCGCAGGCGCTCGGCAATGCCGGTCTCCACGCGGTCGAGCAGGGCATCGAAGTCCATGCTGCCGCCCTCGCCCGGGAAACCCTTCTTGAGGCCCGGGATGCGACCGTCACCACGCTCTTCCTCGAGCAACTCGGCACTCGCCGCGCCGCGCAGCGCGGGCTTGCCGCCCTTGGTCGAGAAATAGAGCGCAGCACGGGTATCTAGGCCCAGCGCCCGACGCATGGCCTGGGCGTAGATGAGCGTTTGGGTATGTGGTGGCAACCAGCGCGGATCGTCGATGGGCGCCGTGCCCGATTCCTCGTCGCGCACCGTGGGGTCGGCGAGCTTAAACTCCTCAACGCCCGTGCGATGCTTGTAGTCGATCACCACGGCACGATTCTCGGCGTCCACGTCCACGCGGTCGATGCGCCCGCCAAGCGGCCAACCGGCATACTCGACCTTGAGCTCGTTGAAGGCGAACTCCAGGTAGCGCGGGGCAAAGGGGGCAAGTGCCTCGGACTCGTAGGCAAGCACACCCTCCAGCTGCGGCAAGATCTCGGCCACCTGGCGTTCCTCCACCGCAGAGAGCGGCACCAGCGGGCCCTCCGTGCCGCGCTTGCCGGCGTGCTCGGCCAACGTCTCGTCAAAGACCTCGTGCAGCAGCTCCTGTGCGCGCGGCAGATTCTCGGGCGTCACGCGCTCCATGCCCTCTTGGGGCAGACGGGCATGCAGATACTCCAGCACGTCGTGGACAAAGTTGCCCTTTTCCATGTTGCCAAAGCCCGCGTCGATCGACTGGGGCTTCACGCGGTACGAGACGAACCAGCATAGCGGGCAGGTCGAATAGGCCTCGATCTGCGAGGCGGACGTCAGACGCGGCACGAGCGGCGCGTCCTCACCCTCGCCATCGCGACGGCGCAGGACCAAATACGGCACGGCCTCGGCACTCAGATGCTGAGGGGCTTCACAGGTCACGCGCTCGCGCTTGAGGCCTTCACCTGCCGCGGGATCAAAGTCGGCGATGATATCGCCCTCGCCCACGCGCATGGGCTTGGCAGCGCCAGCGGCCTCGGCATGTGCCCACAGCTCGGTCCATACGGCTGCCGGGTAGCACTCGCGTGCCTGGCGATCGTGCGTCACACGGGCGAGCGCGACCGGACCGCTCGCCGCCTGCATCGCACGGCCAAAGCGCACGCGCAGCAGGGCAGCGGGCTCCAAAGACACGCCGTCGCGGCGCAGCTCGGCTGTCAACGTGGCAAGCGGGCCCTCTTCGTGCGAAAGCGGATAGCTGTCCAGGTCGACATCGGCAAACAGCACGGCATCGTAGCTGCCAGGGCGAAGAACCGACGCATCGGCAAGCGACGCGAAGCGCACTTGTGCTCGTGGTGTGCGATCGACCTCATAGGTCTCGTAATCGTAGGCGGTACTGCGCTTGTCCACCTTGGTTCGAACGCCGTCGAGAACCGGCACGGTCGCGGCCTGCGACACGTCGAGCGCGCGAGCATCGTTCATAAGGATGTCGATGGCATGGCGCAGCAAAGCCGTCTCTGCCTGGCGACGGGCCTGGCCGTCAAGGCCGCCTAGAGCGCGATCGGGCAACGCCTCGGCAACGGCAAGCATGGCCTTAAGCGCCGTCACGGGCTTGTCACGCCACAGCGCCTGGAACACGTCCGAGACCACACACGGTACGTTCTTAAACCAGTTATCGTCGCTCGTCGCCTTGCGCGCGCCCCTCACCTGGCCCTGAACGCTCTGCAGCAGGCTCTTGACGCCCGCGGTAGTCTTGCTGCGCGAGAGACGCATATTCTTATCGAAGGTACGGGCATTGACGGCATCAGCGCCCGAAAGCGGACTGTAGATCCAGTCGGTAAGCTCCGGCGCGGGCCACCACTCAGTCTTGGAAGCGGTGCCCTCGTCGGCGGCTTTCATACGCTCGATCAGGTTGGCGAGCGCCGTAAACTGCCTGCCCGCGATGGACTGGGAAAACGCCGTGAACTCAGTCGTCTCGGCCGCAATGTGACGCGCCGCCAAACGGGCGGCGAGCTCGCCGAACAGCTGGGGTGCCCGGGCAGAAACGACGAGCACGCGCACGGGGTCGGCGGGCGTTGCAGTAGCTTTATCGGCCTTGGACTCCTTGTGCGCTTTCACCAACTTATCGATGGCGTCCGCATAGACATGAGCACGGGCATGGGGGCCGGCGACCTCAATAAAGGCAGGCTGAGCGGCGGCCCCGCAAGCGACATCAGACGCGACGGCGTCCTCCTCCAGCGGCGCGGCCCCAAACAGCACACCGCGGGCATCAAATGCCGCGGCAAGCTCCTCGCGCATCGCCGCCTGCTCGCGGGCAAGCAGCACGACGACCTCTCCCCCATTGTTCGCCACGGCAGACAGCAGCTCGAGCAGACCGTGCGTAAACGACGTGGTACCGCGCACGCATACGGCGCGGGCGCACGCCGGCAGGCTATCGGCCAGGGCACCGGCCATAGTGTCGGCTGCCTCGCAGGGCTCGACCATATCTCGACGGTCCAAACCGCCCGCGTAGGCACGCAAAAGCTCAAACACACGAGCCTCGGCATCGCTTTTTGGCTCAGGCTGGCAATTGTTGCCACCGCATCGCTCGGCCGTCGTCCCCGCCACACCCGGCAGCACATCGCGGGCCATGCGCGCGAGCATGCGCACCGTGCCCTGGCTACGCGAAAGCGGCTGCAGGTCGGCATCGTCGCGGCGGGCAATCATATCCGAAAACAGCATCTGACGTTGCAGGTTGTCGACGAAACCGCGCCCGTCGCCCAAAAGCTCCCAAAGCGAGCGAAGCCACGATGCGGGTGTCTTGTAGTCGATACCCAGCGAAATGCCGGCTTCCGCCGCATCATGACGGCACAGATCGAGCTCGGCAAACGTTGGTGCCAGCAACACGGCACGCCCGTGACGGGCAATAAGGTCGGCAAGCAGCGCCGACTCGGCATCGCTCAAATCCGTGCCGGCATTGGTGGTATAGATTCGAACAGGCATGGTCCTCCGCTCAAACCGTTCGCAATAATCAATGCATCCATCCTACCCGCCCAAGCGGACACATTGCCACCGCAGTTCCATCTTTTGGTACAAAGCAACCTGAACCCAACGCACCAGCCGATTGCAGGCATATAAAAACCGCCCCCGGAGGGACGGTTCTTCGTAATTCAATGTTGTCGCTGGCCTACTCGCCATCCTCCAACTTAATGAGGATCTTGCGGTAGCCACCGTACTCGCCGTTCAGCGCCTTTGAAACGCGGCTCACCGTGGTGGACGAAGCGCCGGTACGGGCCTGAACCTCAACATAAGGCTCGCCCTCGTCCAAATAGCGCGCAACCTGCAAACGCTGAGAAAGGTCGCAAATCTCGCGCGGCGTGCAGATATCGGTCAAAAACGCTTGGATATCCTTCTCGTCGTCCAAAAGGCTAAATGCGTGGACCAGCTGCTTGACATCAGGCTTGTCAAACATGTTCTCGATATTCATCGATCACCGCCAAACCCGCCAAAAGGCATCGAAGTTGATACTGACATCGGGCATCGTTCACCCGTTCTATGCAATAGGGCAACGCCTGTGGCTTTTGCCCGTAGCAGTGTAGCACACCACCAAACTAAAGCGACAAGACTCTCTGCCAGCGGCGCGTTTTTCAGGACGAACGCCGTTTAGAAACCATATGCGCACGTAAGCTCCACGAATATTTGAGACAATGGGCGCCCAAACACCGCGGCGCGCCCGCGCAACCATCCAGGTCGCCGCCGTAAGCCGCTTCACGCGACGCCAGCAATCCCGGCGCAAGAAAGGATTCACGCCATGCGCTTTATGCTTAACTGGCTCTTCACCTCGATCGCCATCGCGATCGCCACGTTCCTCGTCCCCGGTATCCAACCCTTCGGCTTTGCCGAGACCTGGGTCTGCTTTGCCTTTGTGGGACTGTTCCTGAACATTGTCGATTCGTTCGTCAAACCGTTCCTGACCGTCATCTCACTGCCGCTCACTATTATTACGCTTGGTGTTTTTCAGCTCGTAGTCAACAGCTTTATGCTCGAGCTGGCCAGCTACCTGTCGGTCAATCTGCTGGGCGCGGGCATCTCCATCGCCAGCTTTGGATCGGCCTTTATGGGCAGTATCCTGGTATCCATCACGCGCAGCATCCTCGACAGCATCGCCGAGGACTAAAACGGCCATTCCGGCCGTGCCCGTCTCAACAGCCCAAAACGAAGGCCGCCCATCGCAAAAATGGGCGGCCTTCTTATTTGTCAAGTCTCAAAGGGCGAGAGAATCTACCATTTCTACCCCGTCCCCAAATGGCAGGTGTGGGTTAGATGACGTAGTCGTAGCCATGGTTGGGAGCGACAAGTTGATCGAGTGTCACACCGTCGAGGTAGTCGTTGATGAGCTTGTCCAGGTTCTTCCACACGTCGAGCGTGGGGCACTCATCCGAGCGTGAGCAGCCCTTGCAGTCGCCATCCAGGCATGCAACCGGTGCCAGACTGCCCTCGGTCAGGCGCAGGATCTCGCCCACCGTGTACTGCTCGGGCGGGCGCGTGAGCACGTAGCCGCCGCCCTTGCCGCGCATGCCCGAAAGCATGTTGGCGCGCACGAGCGTAGCCAAGATGTTCTCGAGATATTTCTCGGAAATCCCCTGTCGCGCCGCGATCTCTTTGAGCGGGATGCGACCGGCCGCCTGGTGCTCGGCCAGATCGACCATAACGCGCAGGGCATATCTGCCCTTTGTAGAAACCAACATGTATAGTGCTGCCTTTCGGTCATTTAGTCCGTAGAAATTCTAGCCGAAAAATTGGTTTTGAAAATACCCGTTCCGGTCAAGATGGTTAATCAGCTCGTAATAATCTTCTATTTCCTATTGCATTACTAGGCTTTAGTGTCTAGTATGCTTCCCAACAGCTAAACGAACAACCTATAAGGTTTATGGGTTTAGCTGCTACACGCACCGTGAAACCACACGGCAACCAGCAACTTGAACACTTTGGAGGTTCACCATGAGCAAGGTTTACACGTCCATCGATCAGCTTATCGGCCACACCCCGCTCCTGGAGCTCACTCACTTTGAGGCCGACGAGGACCTCAAGGCTCGTGTGCTCGTCAAACTCGAATACTTCAACCCCGCCGGGTCAGTTAAAGACCGCGTCGCCAAGAACATGATTGACGAGGCCGAGAAGGCAGGCAAGCTCGTGCGCGGCGGCGACTACACCATCATCGAGCCCACGAGCGGCAACACCGGCGTCGGCATCGCCTCGGTGGCGGCCGCCCGCGGCTACAAGGTGATCATCACCATGCCCGAGACCATGTCCGTCGAGCGCCGCAAGCTGATGCAGGCATACGGTGCGCAGCTCGTGCTCACCGACGGCTCCAAGGGCATGAAGGGCGCTATCGCCAAGGCAGAGGAACTGCAGAAGGAGACTCCCAACAGCATCATCGCCGGCCAGTTTGTGAACCCCGCCAACCCCGCCATCCACAAGGCCACGACCGGCCCCGAGATCTGGGACGACACCGACGGCAAGGTCGACATCTTCGTCGCCGGCGTCGGCACCGGTGGTACCGTGACCGGCGTGGGCGAGTTCCTCAAGGAGCAGAACCCCGAGATTAAGGTCGTCGCCGTCGAGCCCGCCACCTCCCCGGTGCTCTCCAAGGGCCAGGCCGGCCCGCACAAGATCCAGGGCATCGGCGCCGGCTTTGTGCCCGACGTCCTCGACACCCGGGTCTACGACGAGATCATCCCCGTCGAGAACGACGACGCCTTTGCCACCGGCCGCGCCGTGGGCCACAAGGAGGGTGTGCTCGTGGGCATTTCGTCCGGTGCCGCCGTGTGGGCCGCGCTGCAGCTGGCCAAGCGCCCCGAAAACGAGGGCAAGACCATCGTGGCCCTGCTTGCCGACACCGGCGAGCGCTACCTGTCCACGGCACTGTTCCAGGACTAAGGGCCCGTCACTTGTCGATAGGCCCATGGCATGCCGGCCTATCCTCTCTTCTGGCTGCCTGAGCTCATCTCGTTAGGGTGTCCCACGAGACGTCCGAACTTGCTACAATGTCTGCGGCGCGGAACCAGCCTCCCGCGCCGCTTTTCTTTTTTGGCCACATGCCACCAAGGAGAACCTCCCCATGCACAACAAGCGCGTGCTCGTCGCCATGAGCGGCGGCGTCGATTCTAGCGTGACCGCGTACCTGCTCAAAAGCCAGGGCTACGAATGCGTCGGCGCCACCATGCGCCTCACCTGCCCCGCGCCCGATCCCGTCACGGGCATGAGTAAGGTCGACCGCGACATCGCCGATGCAAAGGCTGTCGCCGAGTGCCTGGGGATGCCCCACCATGTGCTCGACCTGCAGCAGGCCTTCGACCGCAACGTTATCGAGCGCTTCGTGACCGCCTATCAGGAGGGGCTGACGCCCAACCCATGCATCATCTGCAACCGCCACATTAAGTTTGGCGCATTGCTAGATGCGGCGCTGGATATGGGCTGCGACTACATCGCAACGGGTCATTACGCCAAAACAAGCCAGACAGTAGACGGCACCTGGCAGCTGCATCGCGGCGAAGATCCCAAAAAGGACCAGAGCTACTTTTTATATTCGCTTACGCAGGAGCGCCTGGCGCACACGATCTTTCCGCTGGCAGGCCTAGACAAAGAGCGCGACGTGCGCCGCATAGCCGCCGAGCAAGGCTTTACCAACGCCCAGAAGGCCGAAAGCGAGGACATCTGCTTTATTCCAGACGGTGACTACGCGGGCTATATCGAGCGCCGCTGCGGACATCCCGCTGCACCGGGCGACATTGTGTGGCGCGACGGCAGCGTGGTCGGACGCCATAACGGCGCGTTGCGCTATACCATCGGCCAGCGCAAGGGCTTGGGCGTCGCGATGGCGCATCCCGTGTATGTGACGGGCGTCGATGCCGCCAACAACACCGTGCATCTGGGCGAGGCCGAGGACCTAACGGCCACAGCACTCACGGCCGACGACTGGATCTGGAGCGCGCCGGCAGAGCGCATGGAAGCCGAGCTGGATGCCGGCGGCATTCGCGTAGGCGCCAAATACCGCTACCGTCAGAAAGACCAGGCAGCGACCCTTACGCGTGACGAAGACGGGCAAATGCTGCTAACTTTTGACGAGCCGCAACGAGCCATCGCCCCCGGACAGGCCGTTGTGGTCTACCGCGGCGACATCGTCTTCGGCGGGGGCACGGTGACCGGCGCACTTAAGTAGCCCCATCCCCTTCATAAATTGCGGTGAAATAGGGACTGTTTAAGCGTTTAAAACCGCCAAACAGTCCCTATTTCACCGCAACTTAGAGAGGACGGCCTCGGTCGGTACTGCCGTATCAGCCGAGGCCGCTGCATCGCTAGCGCTGTACGTAGGCGCGGACGAGCTCGAAGGTGTTGCGCACGCCGTCCATGTGGCTACGCTCGTAGTTGTGGCTCGCATACACGCCGGGGCCGATCAGACCATGGCGAATGTCGTAGCCGGCAGAGAGCGTGGCTTCGACGTCCGAACCGTAATGCGGATACACGTCGATAGCGTAATCGAGCTCAAGCTCGCGCGCGATATTGGACAGCGCCGTCACCAGGTCGTAGTTGTACGGACCGCCCGAATCCTTGGCGCAGATCGACACCATGTGCTCGGTGCAGCCTAGGTCGTCGCCCACGCAGCCCATGTCAACGCTGATCATCTCGCGCGTGTCGGCCGGCACGAAGGCGCCGCCGTGGCCCACCTCCTCGTACACGGTAAAGAGCAGCGAAACCTTACGCGAAAGCGTCACCTCGCCAGCGGCGACGACACGCGCCAAGCCCAACAAAATGGCGGCCGACAGCTTGTCATCCAGGAAGCGGCTCTTGATGTAGCCGCTCTCCGTCACCGTGGTACGCGGATCCATAGCGATGATGTCGCCGGTCTGAATGCCCAGCTCAAGCACATCGTCCTTGCTGTCGACATTCTCATCGAGCAGGATTTCCATGTTCTTCTCGATGGTCTTGACCGGCTCGTCGGCCACGTGCGCCGAAGGCTCGGTGTTAAGAACCACACCCGTGTACACATTGCCGTCACGCGTGTAGACGGTGCAGTTCTCGCCATCGGCCGTAGACCACTGGTGCCCACCAAGCGTCGTGGGACGCAGGCGGCCATTGTCCTTAATGGAACGCACCATGGCGCCTAGGGTATCGACATGGCTCGCCAGTACGAGCGGCTCGCCCTCGCCGCCAAGCTCAACGAGCACGTTACCCTTATTAGAACGCTCAGGCCCAAACCCCATATCGCGCAGGGTCTCCATCAGATAATCAGTCGCCGCACGGGTATAGCCGGTAGGGGAGGCAATCGAGGTAAGCGCCTTCAGCTGGTCAGTAATATAGGAGAGCGTAGAATCCATCTTGGACACCAAAGTCACCCTTTCATATCGAATTAAACCCACAGCAACAATACCACCGCGAACCATCTTTTTACTTAGCGAGATAACCCATTGAGCTCCTCAGAACTGCGCCCGCCACGATAACGAGCCGGCGGGCCCCTGCCCGTTAGCCCACAATCTTCCCGCAGGACGGAGGAAGCCCCCGCCGCACGAAGTGCGCAGCGGGGGCTTCCGACATGTCCGAGGACGATTGTGGGGCTAACGGGCAGAGGCCCGCCGAACCAAGTTAGGCAGCCGGGCAGATCTTCTTGAAGAGCTCGATGACGTCGTCGAGCGTCGCCTCGCGCGGGTTGCCCGGGAAGCAGGCGTCGGCCATGGCGTCCTTGGCCAGGACCTCGATCTCGTCAGCCTTCATGGCCTCACAGACGTGCGGGATGTTCACGTCGGCGGAAAGCTGCTTGACGGCGGCGATGGCGGCATCGGCGGCCTCGGCGGTGCTCATGCCCGTGGTGTCAACGCCCATGGCGACGGCAACCTTGGCCAGGCGCTCAGCGCAAACCGGCTTGTTGAACTCCATGGCGATCGGCAGCAGCATGGCGCAAGCGACGCCGTGCGGGGTGTCGTAGTGAGCGGACAGGGTGTGAGCCATGGCGTGGTCGATGCCCAGGCCAACGTTGGAGAAGCCCATGCCGGCGACATACTGGCCAAGGGCCATGCCCTCGCGGCCGGAGCCGGGCTGACCGGACTTGGCCTCGGCGACGGAGTCGCGCAGGTTCTCGCTGATCAGCTTAATAGCCTCAAAGTGGAACATGTCGGAGAGCTCCCAAGCGCCCTTGGTGGTATAGCCCTCGATGGCGTGGGTCAGAGCGTCCATGCCGGTGGAAGCGGTCAGGCCGGCGGGCATGGAAGCCATCATATCGGGGTCGACGACGGCGACCTCGGGGGCGTCGTTGGTGTCGACGCACACGAACTTGCGGACCTTCTCGGGGTCGGTGATGACGTAGTTGATGGTCACCTCGGCGGCGGTACCGGCGGTCGTCGGCACGGCGATGGTGAACACGGCGTGGTTCTTAGTCGGAGCAACGCCCTCGAGGCTGCGGACATCGGCGAACTCGGGGTTGTTGATGATGATGCCGATGGCCTTGGCGGTGTCCATGGAGGAGCCACCACCGATGGTCACGATAGCGTCAGCCTCGGCGGCCTTGAAGGCCTCGACGCCGTCCTTGACGTTCTGAATCGTGGGGTTGGGCTTGATCTCGGAGTAGAGGCTCCAAGCGATGCCGGCGGCGTCGAGCTCGTCGGTCACCTTAGCGGTAACGCCAAACTTGACCAGATCGGGGTCGGAGCAGACGAAGATCTTCTTGTAGCCGCGACGCTGGAGCTCGCCGGGGATCTCCTTGATGGCGCCGGAACCATGATAAGAGATGGTATTGAGAACGAAACGATTAGCCATTGATAGCCTCCCATCGTGTGCGGGGCATCCATTACGCCCCACGCTATGAGTCCCATCCTAACGCTTTTGAAACAAAAAACGCGTGAGAACGTCAAACTATTTAAAGCGTTTCAACAGACGATGAAAAATATTGCGGCAAAGGGACAGCCCCTTTGCCGCATTCGGTTACTTTCGGCAGCCCTCTTTCCAAGCCTCGGCCGCAACCTTCCAGCGTAAGCGCAAATCGCGCTCGCGGTCGATGAACATGATGGCAAACGCGACAAACAGCAGCAAGCTCGCCACGACGATGGCGTGCAGGCCCATGCGCTCAATACAC
>CAUBGU010000041.1 GCA_958435545.1 uncultured Collinsella sp. | reverse complement strand
CAGGGGCGCTCTCTTGGAGAGCGCCCCTGTTTCAGTTGCGGTGAAATAAGGACTGATTAGACCTTTTAACTGGTAAAACAGTCCCTATTTCACCGCAACTCATGAAGACGCCCCTCAAGCACGGTCCCATCAGGAAAAAGGGCATATATCGACAAAGCGCAATTCAGACCCTTCCAGCTTTGTATATGCAGCACCTCAAGATAAACGCGGCGACCCCTTAGTTATCGCAGGCCGGGCACAGGGTTACTCTCCAAATCTTTCCGCAGGACGGAGGAGCCCCCGCCGCGCGAAGCGCGCAGCGGGGGCTCCGACATGTCCGAGGACGATTTGGAGAGTAACCCTGTGTCCGGCCGACGGGATCCCTAACCACGCCATGCTTCTTATGTGCAGCAAAGCTAATGCTGCTAAAATACAAAGCGCTCATGTAGTTTAAACGCACGACGATAAGGAGCACCAGTGGGTAACCACTTCCGTACCTCCGGTGCGGGCGATGATGCCCCCAAGACGCAGGCAGGCGTCCAGGGCAGTCGTTTCGCCACTCCGGATTCAGAGGGCCAGCCTGTTGCTCAGGCCCCCGCTCAGCCGGCAGATCAGGCACAGCCGGCATCCGATCCCTTTGCCTACAATCCAACCAGCGATGTCGCGCTTTCCGGCACGGCGGGTTTTGAGCCCGTTCAGGCCGTGACCGCTCGCGTGGAGCAGCCTCAGGCTGGTGCCGCCACGCCGCAGCCTACCATGGCCGGCATTCCCGACCCCTTGGCCCCTGCGACGCCGGCTCCTCAGCCTGCGCAGTCCGGTCTCTTTGCCGCTATTCCCGACCCCACGCAGCCTGCTGCCCCGGTGGTCGAGAGCGATCAGGCAGCCGAGGTCGCAAGCCTCGATAACGCGCTCAACAACCCCGATTTTACGTCGGTGTTTGCGCCCATCGATCCGCAGGCCAGCCGCAAGAAGATGGCCAAGCAGGCCGGTGTCGAGCCCGTCATCCTTATGGAGCATGTCACCAAGATCTATCCGGCACAGCCCAACAAGCCTGCACTCGACGACATCAACATCGAGATCTATCCGGGCGAGTTCGTCTTCCTGGTCGGTCACTCCGGCTCGGGTAAGACCACGCTGCTGTCGACGCTCAACCGCGACGTCAAGCCGACGAGCGGCCGCATCCTGGTTGCCGGTCAGGACCTCATGAAGATCAAGAACCGCAAGGTTCCGTTCCTGCGCCGCCAGATTGGCGCCGTGTTCCAGGACTTTAAGCTTCTGCCGCAAAAGACCGCCTACGAAAACGTGGCGTTTGCCCTGCAGTGCATCGGCAAGCCCAAGGGCGTCATTCGCAGCCAGGTGCCCGAGGTGCTGCGCCTGGTCGGTCTGGCCGATCAGATGGACTCGCTGCCCGACCAGCTTTCCGGTGGCGAGCAGCAGCGCGTTGCCGTCGCCCGTGCTATGGTCAACCGTCCGCCGCTGCTGATCTGCGACGAGCCCACGGGCAACCTCGACCCGGCGATCTCGCTGGGCATCATGAAGCTGCTTGAGCGTATTAACCGCACCGGCACCACCGTGATCGTCGCCACGCACGACCGCGAGATGGTCGATAGCATGCACCGTCGCGTGATCGCCCTCGAGGGCGGCCACGTCATCCGCGACCAGGAGAGGGGAGGTTACGGCAACTATGGCACCAACTAACGTGGGCTACTCCTTCAAAGAGGCAATCAGCCACTTCTTCCGTAACTGGACTACCTCGCTCGGCGCCGTCATCACGATCTTCCTTTCGCTGTTTATCATCGGCCTGTTCATCATGGGCTCTGCGATGCTGAACTCCGTGATCGGCACCGTCGAGGATCAGGTTGTCATCAACGCGTTCATTAGTGATGACGCCGATCAGGCCGATGTTCAGGCTTTTGAGGCCGAGCTTAAGACGTGGAATAACGTCAAGTCCGTGACCTATAAGGACAAGGACGACGCGCTGGCCGAGTATACGAGCAAGATGTCGGGCAACGCTGACGCCACCATGAGCGCGCTCGATGGCCAGAACCCGCTGCCGGCTTCCTTCGCTATTGAGATGGACGATCCGTCCAAGGTCGAGAGCACGGCAAAGAAGCTCAAGAAGGATGCCGATTTCCAGAAGATCGCGGATGACGGCGACGTCAACGCGAGCGTGCTGTACGGCCAGGAGGAAGTGAGCCGCCTGTTCCAGGTGACCAACTACATCCGCATCGCCGCCGTGGTGCTCGTTGGTCTTCTGACCTTTATCGCATTCATCTTCATCAACAACACGATTCGCCTGTCCATCACGGCGCGTCGTCGTGAGATTGCGATTATGCGTCTGGTCGGCGCCAGCAACGGCTTCATTCGTGGCCCGTTTATCACCGAGGGCGTGCTGCAGGCCATTTTGGGCTCGCTGCTTTCCATCGGCGTTCTGGAGCTGCTGCGCAATCTGATGATTCCGCGTCTGCAGGAGAGCATCGGCTGGATGTCGTTTGCCCTGCCGATGCAGTACTACCTGGTGACCTATGCTGCGCTGATTCTGGTCGGTGTGATTATCGGTCTCTTTGGTTCTGCCATCGCCATGCGCCGCTACCTGCGCGTGTAGGCATGCTTGGAATTCATCCCTTCCAACGGGTCGTCTCTTATGGGGCGGCCCGTTTTTTGATCCCTAGGGGACGGCAGGAAAGCGAATCATTTGGGTAGACTCTTTGGAGTTCGCAATCGATAGTTAGGAGGCGCCATGGGGCGCAATAACAAGCATAAGCGTGGAGCTCGCAATCAGCGCGGGCCGGTGCGCAGCGAACGCCGTCCGAGCCTGACCGGGCGCGTGCAGCTCCATGAGCACAGTGCCTATGTCATAACCGAGAATGGCGACTACAAGGTCATGGGCCGCGGCAAGCGCGAGATTATGGATGGCGATACCGTTGCCGTGAGCATTAAGAACAGCCCGCACGGTGAGCGGCGCGCCGTGATCGAAGGCGTGGTTGAGCGCGCAGCCATAAGCGTGGTGGGTACGTACCAGACCGCCGGTCCGCTTGGTGTGATTGAGCCGCTCGATTCGCGCCTGAAGGCCGACTTCTTCATTTTGCCCGAGGATACCTCGGCGGATCGTCTGGGTGTCCACCCGGGTGATGCCGTTGTCGCGCGCATTTTGACCTACCCGACGCGCCTGGAATCGGGCACTGTGACGATCGAACGCCGCATTGGCGGAGATGACGCGCCCGATTTGGGCGTTCAATATGTGATGGCGCGTTACGGCTATACCGATAGCTATCCCGAGGCCGCTCTGGCCGAGGCCGAGGGGCTTTCGCTCGATGTGTCCGCGGCGCTTAAGGACCCGCTCCGCCGCGATCTGCGCGACCGCTTTGTCATCACGATCGACCCGGTCGACGCGCGCGACTTTGACGATGCCATTTCGTTGGAGCGCACGCCCGAGGGTGGCTACAAGCTGGGTGTGCATATCGCCGACGTTTCACACTATGTGGCTTGGGACGGGCATATCGATCTTGAGGCTCGCCATCGTACGACATCGGTGTATCTGGCCGATCGCGTGCTTCCCATGCTGCCCGAACGCCTGTCCTGTGACCTGTGCTCGCTTCGCCCTGACGAGGACCGTCTTGCGTTTACCGTCGATATCGAGCTCGATGAGCAGGGTCGCGTGCGGCATTACGATCCGTACCCCAGCGTGATTCGCTCGCGTGTGCGTATGGACTATGACGGCGCCGAGGCGCTGCTGGTGCGTGCCGGCGCGGTTGAGTATTCGGTGCTGGAGGGTGCAGCCGAGGATGTTGCGGCTGCCGAGACCTCGCGCGAGGAAGCGCTTGAGCGCGGTCTTGCGTGCGAGGAGGCCGCCCGCGGCTACAACATCGACCTCGGCGATTTCCTTGTCGCCGCTAACGAACTCGCCGAACTTCGCCGTCGTATTCGTCGCGCCCGCGGCTCAGTCGATTTTGACACGGCCGAGATTCGCGCTCTATTGGATGAGGACGGAGTGCCCGTGCAGATTGTGGCGCGTGAGCGTTCGTGTGCCACGTCGCTTATCGAGGAAGCCATGCTGCTCGCCAACGAGTGCGTTGCAGAGTGGCTGGCAGACCGTGATATCGAGGCCTGCTATCGTGTGCATGAGGATCCGAGCCCCGATAGCCTGCACGGTGCTGCCGTTGCGCTGGCGCAGCTAGGCATCATCGACGATCGCCGTGCTGCCGGTATTGCCCTGGGGAGCCCCGATGAGCTGCAGGCTGCAGTTGATGCTGCCGCCGGTACGGCCAACGCACCGCTCGTCAACACGCTGCTTCTGCGCAGCATGCAGCGCGCGCTGTACAAGCCGCGCAACGAGGGCCACTTTGCGCTCGCCGCGCCGTGCTACTGTCACTTTACGAGTCCCATCCGTCGCTACCCCGATCTGGTGGTGCACCGCGTGCTCAAACTGCAGTTGGCCTATGAGCGGCTCGGCGGCAAGGACGCCTTGGTCCGTACGCCGCGGCTGATCGGCAAGGGGCGCGAGTCGCTGCCGCGCATTCTGCCGCAGATCTGCCGCGCATGCAGCGATGCCGAGCGCGCGGCAGATGCCGCCAGCCATGCGACGCAAAAGATCAAGATTGCCCAGTACTATGAGGACCGTCTGGGCGAGCGCTATGCCGGAACCGTCTCGTGGGTTAGCAGCATGGGCCTTTTTGTGCGCTTGGATCTAACGCAGGTCGAAGGCTTGGTTTCGATCAAGAGCCTGGGCAACGAGTGGTTCGAGTTCGACGAGGACGCGCTAACGCTCACAGGTGCCGACACGGGCGCCCGTTACGAGCTGGGGCAGCGCGTGATCATCGAGGTCTCGCGCGTCAATACCACGCGTGGGCACTTGGACTTTAAGCTTATCCATTAGCCAAATCCCGACTCATGGTGGGGGAGCGGAGGGCGGCCTTTCGGGACCGCCCTTCGCATTTGAATCGTGAGTACCTTGCCGTCTGCTCGGCCGCCCGCTTACCTGCTATTTGAGAGGTAAAACCTACCAAAATAAACCTGTCCCTTTTGGCAGGTTTACAAGAAAGCGGGGATGAGATGGCGACGGTGTACGGTTATGCGCGGGTGAGTTCGCGCGATCAGAATCTGAATCGGCAGCTGGATGCGCTGGGCGCCTATGGCGTGGGCTCAGCGAATATTTATGCCGACCATGCGAGCGGCAAGGACTTCGATCGACCGCGTTATCGCGAGCTGCTGCACGTCCTGGGAGACGGGGACGTGCTGGTGGTGCTTTCTATCGACCGACTTGGTCGTAATTACTCCGAGATTCTTGAGGAATGGCGACGCATTACCAAGGAGCTCGGGGTTGCCATTGTGGTGTTGGACATGCCATTGCTTGACACGCGCGCTAGGGCCAGCGGCGCGCCGGATGTGACCAACGTCCTGATTGCCGATATTGTGCTGCAACTGCTGAGCTACGTGGCGCAGGTGGAGCGCGAGAATATCCATCGGCGCCAGGCGGAGGGAATTGCAGCGGCGCGGGCGCGAGGGGTCCGTTTCGGTCGACCCCGCAAGCCGTGCCCTCCTCAGTTTGAGCTGGTGCGCGATAGCTATGAGGCGGGCGATATTACCCGCAGCCAGGCGGCAAAGTGCCTGGGCGTGTGCGTGGGGACGTTCGATCGCTGGATGCGCGAGGCGGGGTAGGGGTTTGCGTCGCTTTGTCGCTTCCTGTTGCGATTCAAATTTTGATACGGTGACGATGTCATTTGGGGCTACACTCGCTGATATTCAAAAAAAGGAGGTTGGCCCTTGGCGCGCGTAAAACAAATAATCGGATGGACCGCGATCGTTCTGTTCGCTGTAACGCTGGCGGGCATCTGGGTGCTGACGGAGCAAAATGCGGTGGAGACGTCGTTGCTGAGCGAGTCCACCGCGCGTGTGGTGGAGGGTCAGGCTACGGGCGTTCAGGCCGCCGATGCCACGGGTGAAGCCCAGACGGAGAACGGAATGACCGGGGGCACCGATTCGGCTGCCTCGAATGTCCGGTCTGGCCGACTTGCTTCCATTCGCATGTGGGTGGGCGCGAACGTCCGTCGCGTTGCCCATACCGTAGAGTTTTTCTTCGTCGGATTGTTCGCCTCGGTGATCGTGGCTTGCTTTTCCAGGCGTCCGTGGAGCGTGTGCTCCCGTTGCGTGCCCGTATTGCTCTTTTGCGCCGCCTGCTCCGTTGGCGATCAGGTACATAAGATCTTTGTTCCCGGCAGGCATTTCGACGTTATCGATTTAGGATTCGATGCTGCGGGCTATATCACCGCTATGCTGTTGGTATTGCTGGCAGCGGCGTTGGTACGCCATGCGACTCGGCCGATCGGCGCCCATGCGAGGCGCTAGCCGGTAACAAACCCGTTTCTGATAATGCGACCTTGTTGAATTATTTTGTGTCGCGCGTATTTCCGAGCGGTCGGATTTGAGGGGCGAGCGGTAGAACGCTCGCCCTTTGTGCGCCACGATGCGGCACAATGTACCGCAAAAGCTGTTTGTATCCGGTACGAATCGTTCGTTGGTCTTTAATTCTTCTCAACGGAGGTGTTTGAGATGGCAAACGGATTGCTTTTGCGGCTTCGCGAGCGTGAGCTCAGCGCGTGCCCGGCGGAACGCAATGTCATCGCATATGTAAGCGCTCATCCGCACGAGGTGGTCGGGCTGTCCGTCCGCGGTCTTGCCGATGTCACGTTCTCCTCGCCCTCGAGCATTTTGCGCTTTTGCAAGCGTTTGGGTTTTGCGGGCTACAAGGAGTTCCAGCGCGAACTGATTGCCGAGCTGGCGCTCTTAGGTGACAAGAAAGACGTAGCCCTCGAGGACATCTCCATGGATGACAGCGTCGAACGTATCGTGGGGAAGGTGATGAAAAGCAACGTGCGCACGATCGAGGCGACGGCGCGAACGCTCGATTACACCGTCTTGGAGCGATGCGCGGCCCGTCTTAAGCGGGCACGCGCGGTCAATCTGTTCGGTATTGGTGCCTCTCGTTTGGTCGCGCACGACCTGGCGCAAAAGCTCATGCGTGTCGACAAAGAGTGCCATCTGTACGACGACTGGCATGATCAGCTCTTATGTGCCAAGAACATGCATGAGGGCGATATGGCAATCGCCTTTAGCTACTCGGGCTTGACGCAAGAGGTGCTGGACTGCACCGTCGAGGCTCAACGTCACAACTGTCCCGTTGTGGCCGTTACCAAAGTAGATGGATCATCCAAGCTTGCCACCATGGCCGATGCCGTGCTCGGCGTTGCTGCGAGTGAACCCTTGGTCCGCAGCGGTGCCATGGCTTCGCGTATGGCCCAGCTTATGGTTGTCGATGCCCTGTACGCTGCTTACGTTGCCAGCGACTACGAACGGGCGACGCATGTCATTAAGCAAAACTACATCGAGAAACAGGAAAGATGAGGTGAATGAAATGCTCGATTTAACAAAATTCACGACCGAACAGCGTAATCAAAGGTCAATGGACCTCGATACGATGACATCGCTGCAAATCGTCACGACGATGAACGATGAGGATCTTCGTGCCGTCCAGTCGGTCACGAAAGTGTTGCCCCAGGTTGCCACAGCAATCGACTGGGCTGCTGAGGCACTCGAGCGCGGCGGGCGCGTCTTTTACATGGGCGCAGGCACCAGCGGTCGTCTGGGCGTACTCGACGCTTCGGAGTGTCCGCCCACGTTTGGCGTGTCACCCGATCTGATTGTCGGGCTCATTGCCGGAGGCGAGACGGCGTTTATCAAGGCTGTCGAAGGTGCCGAAGACAGCGATGAGCTTGGCGCGAACGACCTGCGAGAGCGTGGACTCTCGGACAAGGATCTTGTCGTTGGCCTGGCGGCAAGCGGTCGTACTCCTTATGTGGTGGGCGGCCTTGTGTACGCCAAGGCAGCTGGGTGCAAGACCATTGCAATTGCCTGCAACCAAGGGTCGAAGATCGGGGAGAGCGCAGATCTTGCCATTGAGCCCGTGCCCGGTCCCGAGGTGCTGACCGGCTCAACGAGGCTCAAGGCGGGAACGGTTCAAAAGCTCATTCTCAACATGATTTCGACCGGTGCCATGGTCAAGATTGGCAAGGTATACCAAAACCTGATGGTCGATGTGCAGCAGACGAACGAGAAGTTGGTGGTGCGCGGCCAGAACATCGTGATGGAGGCGACCGGCTGCACGCGCGAGCGCGCCGTTCAGGCGCTTGCAGATGCCGGCGGCCACGCAAAAACCGCTATTGTCTCGGTACTGCTGGACTGCGATGCCGAGCAGGCTGCGGTGGCTCTTGAGCGGGCGCGAGGCCATGTCCGTGCTGCGGTGAGTGGCCATGAGAAGAGCAATGCCGACGCCCAATAGGTGCGCGGCGTGAGCTGATATGACATCCAGACGAGATACCCAATACAAGGAGGAGTTATGACGAACAAAGAGCTGGCTCAAAAGCTGCTGGACCTTTTGGGCGGTAAAGACAACGTGCTGGCAAACGCGGCGTGCATGACGCGCCTGCGCGTGACCGTCAAAGACGCGGGCAACGTCGACACGGAGGGCATTAAGGCACTCGACGGCGTGATGGGCCTGGTCGAGGACGACACGATGCAGATCGTGCTGGGTCCGGGCAAGGTGAATAAGGTGCTCGAGGAGTTCTCCAAGCTCACTGGCCTTGCGAAAGGCGTTGCCGACGAGAGCGTGGTTGACGCTGCGGCCACAAACAAGGCCGCGCAGAAGGCCAAGTACGAGTCTAAGCCGGTTCAGGCCTTCCTCAAGAAGATTTCCAATGTCTTCGTCGCCCTGCTTCCCGGCATCATTGCGGCTGGCCTCATCAACGGTATCTGCAACGTCATTAACGTCTCGACGGCAGGCGCGCTTGCAGGCGAGTGGTGGTACCAGGGCATTCGTTCCATGGGCTGGGCCCTGTTTGCCTATCTGCCCATCTTGGTGGGCTATAACGCGGCACGTGAGTTTGGTGGCTCCGCTGCGCTGGGCGGCATCGCCGGCATGATGTGTATCGCCAACAGTGCCATGCCCCTGCTTGCGCCTGGCGCGGCTGATCCTGCCACTGCCATTCTGCTGCCGCTCACCAGTGCGCAGTACAACCCCGCAGCGGGCGGCATGATCGCGGCTCTCATCGCTGGCGCATTTTTTGCCTGGATGGAGCGTCAGATTCGCAAGGTTATGCCCAACGCACTCGACACGTTCTTGTCTCCGCTGCTGGTGCTCATCATCGGCGCCTTTGCTCTGATGCTCGTCATCCAGCCGGTTGGCGCATGGCTGACGACTGCCATCTTTAGCGTTTTGACCTTTATCTTCGAGAAGCTGGGCGTCCTGGGCGGCTATATCCTGTCGGCAGGCTTCTTGCCGCTGGTTTCCGTCGGCCTGCATCAGGCGCTCACGCCGATCCACGCTATGCTCAACGATCCCGACGGCGCTACCAAGGGTATCAATTACCTGCTTCCCATCCTTATGATGGCTGGCGGCGGCCAGGTCGGTGCCGGTTTGGCGCTGTACTTTAAGACCAAGAACGCCAAGCTCAAGAAGTACGTCGCAGAGTCCATTCCCGTTGGAATCCTGGGTGTGGGCGAGCCTCTGATGTATGCTGTTACGCTGCCGCTCGTTCGTCCGTTTGTGACGGCCTGCCTGGGTGCCGGATTTGGCGGCGCGCTCGCGGCGCTGCTTCACATCGGCACGGTTTCTCAGGGCGTTTCCGGTCTGTTTGGCCTGCTGATCGTCGTTCCTGGCCAGCAGCTCGGCTACGTTGCCGCTATGCTGCTTGCCTATGCCGCCGGCTTTGTCCTGACGTGGTTCTTTGGCGTCGACGAGCAGAAGATCAACGAGTTCTTTGGCGAGTAGTTTGATATCGCGAGCCGTGTTGCTCGGGGCTCGCGGTGCGCGGCAGATTTCTTGATGCTATGGTTGTGCCGGCGGGGCTAACTGCTCCGCCGGCCTTTTTTAAAGGAGCGTTGAAGCGTGAAAACGGGTATTTCGATTTATCTTTCCAGCCCTCTGCAGGATATTGAGCGGACGATTGAGCGTGGTGCCGCGGCGGGTGCGCGCTATGCGTTCACCTCGCTGCATATTCCCGAGGATGGGGGAGCGGCGTATGCCGATAAGGTCCGTCATGTGCTGTCGCTGCTTTCCGCCCGCGGCATTGCGCTCATTGCCGATGTGGGGCCTCGCACGTGCGATTTGCTCGGGCTTGAGCGCATCGAGGACCTGCGCGATCTGGGGTTGGAATACCTTCGTTTGGACTATGGCTTTAGCGACCAGCGGGTCGCGGAGCTGTCCGGTGTATTTCACATTGTGGTCAATGCATCGACGGTGAGTTCTGATGAAATCGCATCGTGGCGTGAGGCCGGTGCCGATGTGACTCGTTTTGCCGCCTGCCACAATTTTTACCCCAAGCCTTATACCGGTTTAGCTCTGGAGGACATTGCTCGGGTGAATCTTCGTCTTGCGGCGCTTGGATTCGAAATCATGGCTTTTGTGCCGGGTGATGCTAACGTTCGCGGGCCGGTATTCGAGGGACTGCCGACGGTCGAGGCGCAGCGCGGTCGCGCGTCAAAGGTTGCTCTCAATATGCTTGAGCTTGCACATGGCGCCGATTGCGACATTGTGTTGGTCGGCGACCCCGATCTATCCGATGCGGGCTGGGCGCAGTTTGCTCAAGTTTCCGCCGGATACGTGGATTTGCAATGCGAGCTTGAGCCCGGTTATGCCTATGTGCGCGGGCAGATTCATCACGACCGGCCCGACTCGAGCGTCCTCATTTTTAGGTCTCAGGAGTCACGTACGACGCTTAAGCCGGATTCCGTGCCGACGGATGTCGGAGCCGGCCTGCCGCGAAAGGCGGGGTCGATCGCTGTGAGCAATAGCGGATATGGGCGCTACGAAGGCGAGCTTGAGATTGCGCGGGTCGATCTTCCCGGTGACGAGCGCATGAACGTTGCGGGCCATATCACGCCCGAGGCAATGGAGCTGCTGCCGTTCATTAAACGCGGATTCGGGGTACGGTTCGTTTAGCGTGTGACCCGTGGGCTACAATTGGCCCATCATACGAAGGCGCCTCGTGTGGCGTGTGCCTGCGTTGGCCGATCTATATTCGGAGGATTCCCATGACCGTACTGTTTGTTGAATATTCCAAGTGCTCGACCTGTAAGAAGGCCAAGGCATGGCTGGACGAACATGGGGTAGAGTATATCGATCGCGATATCGTTTTGGACAATCCCACGGCTGATGAGCTTGCGACCTGGATTGCTCGTTCGGGGCTGCCGGTGCGGCGCTTCTTTAATTCGTCGGGCATGAAATATCGAGAGCTGGGCCTGAAGGCGCGTCTGGATGCGGGCATGACGGATCGGGAGTGCTACGAGCTGCTGGCGACCGACGGCATGCTGGTCAAGCGTCCGCTGCTGGTGGGCGACGACTTTGCGATTCCCGGCTTTAGGGAATCGGCTTGGGCCGAGGCGTTGCTGTAGCGGCTGCGGAAAGTGCGTCCCGGAATTCGCTTCCAGAATGGGATGCACTTTCCCAAAGTGGCCGGTTGCGGAAAGCACGTCCCATTCTGAGCTTCGATTGCGGGACACGGTTTCCGGTTGAGGGCTCAACGGGAAAGTGGGGACCAGTTTGAGCTTGAAATCTGGGACGCACTTTCCGCCGGCGGGCCTGCCCCAGTCAGTCCGCCAGCTGTGCCCATTCGTGCGGATCGTAGACCTTTACGTGTTTGTTGGGCTTGCCGCTCCAGTACTCCTCGTCCATAAAGGGCAGATATGCCTGAACGCCGGGGCAGATAAAGGGAATCCGCTGCTGTTGCAGTCGCTCGCGCTGGCGCTGCTCCAGATGCGCCTCGGATATGACGGTCGGCATGCCGGACAGCTCGACGAGGCTTGCCTGGATTCGCTTAAGGTCGGGGAGTCCCGCGTGCCATGACATCCGCATGATCAAAAAGGATGCACGGCGGTATTTTGCCTGCACCACAGTAATGGCGGGGCGCAGTGTGGGATGGATTTTGTCCCGTTCGGGCCAAAGGTCGGCAGTGATCTCGAGGCCCAGGGTCTCCCATAGGTAATCAAGCTCTTCGTCCATGGCGCCTCATATCTACGCGATCATTGATACTTCGATTGTGTTGCCTGGCGCTATCGTTTTCACGGTAGAATCTGCCAACGGTTGACGGCTACCGCTCGCGGCGTTTTGCCCTTCGCGTACAGCGGTTGGCTTCACAGGTCCTTCACGGGTTGGACTAAATTAGGCCAATTTGACTGAATTTCAAAAAAGTCAAAATTGGGGCTTGCGTCACGGCGAGACTTCCCGTATATTTCTTTCTTGCGCAAAGGCACAGCCGAGCGCAGCGATGCAGTCATTGGGATGTCGTCTAATGGCAGGACAGCGGATTCTGGTTCCGTCAATGGGGGTTCGACTCCCTCCATCCCAGCCATTGCATTTGCTACATATGGCCCGTTCGTCTAGCGGTTTAGGACGCCGCCCTCTCAAGGCGGAGATCACCAGTTCGAATCTGGTACGGGCTACCAAAATTGAACGCCCGGGCCTCGTAAGAGACCCGGGTTTTGTGTATTGACCGTATATACGGCGCCTGCCGTGTTTCGCTCAGATCGAGGAGTAGCCATGGATCTGCCCATCAGCTTGCAAGACATCACGTATGCCGAGAACTATCTGGCGCAGGGCGACTTGGCTACGGCGACGCCGCTGCTGGAGCGTCTGGTGGAGCTCGCCGAGGAGTATATTGATGCTGAGTGCAAGACGGAGGAGAAGCGTCAATACTTTAGCTTCGATAGCAAGTTTGAGCGCTTGGCCTATCGCCGCGTGGAGAAGGATCCGCGCGAGCTCGTGCAGGTCGAGGTGCCGTTTGACCGCCTGTACTCTGACATGGCGTTTGCCTACATTCGCCAGCAGGATTATGTGAGCGCTCGTAATGCCCTGATGCAGGCTGTGCGTTGGGACCCCATGAACTGCAACTATCGCTTGGATTTGGCCGAGCTGTTCCGCGCACTCGAGGACAAGCAGGAATGGGCATCGCTCTCGTTCTCGGTGCTGGAGCGTGCAAGCGATGGCAAGTGCGCCGCCCGCGCTTACGCCAATCTAGGTCAGTACTTCTTGGAGCCCGAGACCGAGAACGTTTCGGCTGCCGTGGGCTGCGCGCGTCTGGCGCTGCGCCTGGCGCCCAACGATGCGCATACGACGCGCCTGCTCAACAAGATCCATACCACCTATCCGGATGCCGCTGATGAGAGCGACGACCACGTGATGGGTGAACTGGCCCTGCAAGGCGTGCCGACCTCGCCTTCGGCCGAGATTGCCATCTGCCTGATTATGTGCGCGACCGATGCTGCAAGTGACGGCGACAAGCAGGAGGCGACGCGCCTGACGGTGCGTGCTCGCGACTTGGTGGGCGAGGAGGCCTGCGCGGCGATTATCAAACTGGTGCGCGAGAGCGATGCCGAGCTCAATGCCGAGCGCAAGGCAAAGCGCGAGACTGCGGGCTCAAACGCCGATGGAGCCAAGGAGGCCGGCGATGCCCAGTAAGCGCGAGCGCAAACTCATTTCCAAGAATCGCTCGGCACATCACGAGTACTTTATCGATGAGACGTTTGAGTGCGGTATTGAGCTGAGCGGCACCGAGGTCAAGTCGATTCGCGAGCGCGCCTGTCAGATCACTGACACTTTTGCGCTGATTCGTGGCGGCGAGTGCTGGCTCGTCGGACTGCATATCCACCCTTATAGCCATGGTGGCGTGTGGAATCGCGATCCCGACCGTCGGCGTCGTCTGCTGCTGCACCGCAAGGAGATCGACTTTCTTGACGGCAAACTTCGCAACCGTGGTTATGCGCTGGTTCCGTTGGAGCTCTACTTTAATATCGACGGCCGCGTAAAGCTGCTGCTGGGTCTGGGTCGCGGCAAGAAGCTCTACGACAAGCGCGAGGACATGGCCAAGCGTGATGTCCAACGCGAAATCGACCGCGCCCTTAAGGAACGCA
>CAUBGU010000040.1 GCA_958435545.1 uncultured Collinsella sp. | reverse complement strand
ACGCTCTGCGGCTGCACGCTCTGCGGCTGCACGCTCTGCGGCTGCACGCTCTGCGGCTGCACGCTCTGATATGAGGTAGCCGCTGCCGTATATCGCCTTGTTCTGCACGCGCTGCGCGTCGAGCGCCCTCGTGAAGCTGCACTCCTGCGGCCCCACGCGGAAGTCGATGCCGTACTTGGAGTAGAGCTCCAGCATGGGCGCGGTCAGCACCTCGTCCGGGTACTCGTACTTCGGCAGCGCCCTGGCCTTCTCGCGGCGCAGGCGCTCTATCGCGGCGTCCAGCTCGGAGCGCAGGTCGGGCGCGCTGCGAGCCTGGGCGGGGTCGAGGTTGGTCACGAACGACGTGTTGACGCTCGCGCCGTTGGCGTACGTCACGCCGACGCCCGTCACGACCTTGCAGCAGTTGCGGATGCCCATGCACGTCAGGGTGGGGGCGAACAGGAAGAAGCCCACGCCGCGCTCCTGGTAGTGCTTGACGATCTTGCTCAGGATGGAGAACGGCGGGTTGTCCACCACCGTGCAGCCCTGCGGGTACTCCTTGCGCTCGTAGTTGCCGCCCGGATAGAACGGGCGCGCCACCTTCGCTAGGTCGAACCCGTACTCCCGGTGCGCCCACCGCAGCACGCAGTCGTACACCTCGGGCGGGGTGTAGCAGTCGTCCGTCGTCCTCTTCGGCTCGAACTTGGCCGTGAAGTCCTCGTATGTCTCGCCTCCCGCCATGCGTCTCCTATCTCTCGGCCCATATGGTCGCAAGCGTGTCGCCGGGCACGGAAAAGGCCGCCACGAAGGACGGCCCTCTGCCTGTTTCCGTATTCGGTTGCCCCTATCCGCACGCCGCCACGGCCATGGCCATGAGCCCGAGCGCCAGCGCCCTTATGGCGTAGATGGCCGCCGCGTCTATGGCGATTGCCGCCGCTATGAACAGCAGGCACCCCCAGTTGCATCCCGGGCGGTTCATCGCTCCTCCCACTCGACGGTGCCGTCGTCGTACTCGGCCTTGAGCCATTCCAGGTAGTCGGCCTCCTCGCAGAAGCTGGCCAGCAGCCGCTTGCTGGTAGTGCAGCTGCTCATGCGGCTCGTCTCATACACGGCGATGAAGAAGGGCCACGAGTGGAACTCCGTCTCCGTGTGGATGGCCCGCTCGGGCGTGCCGAAAAGGTGCTCCCAGTTCGTCATCGCGTCCCCTCCTTCGCGCCCGGCCCGACCTTGCGGTAGGTGAAGTCCTCGAACAGGTGACCGCACCAGCGGCAGCGGTCGCCGCCCTTGGGCAGGTGGTGCCAGATCTCGCGCATGCCGCACTTCGGGCAGCGCACCTCGATACTGGGTCGGCGCTTCGGCTTCTCGGTCTGCTGCTCCATGGCTACTCCACCGCCATCCGCATGGCCGGCTTCATGGCCTCGCGCAGGCTCTTGGCCAGCTCCTCGGCCGTTACCTCCACGTTCACGTCGGGCATCGCGAAACCGTGCGCCTCTTCGGCCTTGAGGCAAGGCATGGCGGCGTCCTGGGCCGCGCCCTTGAGCGTCGGTGACGCTGTCACCCTCAGCTCGCAGCGCCCCAGCCACAACTCGCACTCGTCCAGCTTCGTGAGCGCCAGGGCGCGCTCGCGGCTCGCCTCGTAGGCCGTCTCGATGCCCTTGCGCAGGTTCTGCACGGCCGTCTCTTCGGTTCCGGCGTCCAGCTTTTCGCGCAGTCGGGCGTCCTCGAACCTCAGGTTGCGAGCCTCGCGACGCGGCACTGCTACCGTATGGCTTTGCTGCCCGCCCCAGCAGTCCTCGCACAGCGGCGCGTCTACGCCCATGTTGTCCTGCCCCAGGGCGTCGATATCGCGCCCGCAGGTATCGCAGATGATTCCCATGGCTACTCCCTTCCTTCCGGCTTCACCGCGCCTGCGAGGAACCACGCCCGCAGGCTCTCGGCGCACTCCGGGCACAAGGCCCTTGCCTTGCCGTCGATTCGCGCGCTGTTCCTCAGCACCATCTTGGCGTAACCCGCCAGGGTCGCCGGCACCTCCTTGCCGCAGCGTTCGCATGCGCACATGTACAGCCTCATGCCTGCTCGCCTCCCTTCGGCAGAGCGTCGGCAATTCGGTCCCAGTCGGTGGCCGACTTCTCGCTGGGGTACTCGTAGGCCCCCACGCACGGCACCGGCAGCACCGCCATGCCGTCGTGCTCGCCTGCGTACTCGTCTGCGTCCGATCTGCTCTCGAACGCCAGCACCACGTCGCTCTCCGTGGCCACCGCGTAGATCTTCTTCATCGTTTCGTCTCCTATTCGAACTCGAAGCACTCGCATGCCTCGCTTGTCTCGTCTACCGCCTCCACGTCGGGGCCGCCGCCCGTCATGGCGTCGCGGGCGCACACGGCCTCGCCGCCAGCGCCCTGCACGCGGCCGCAGAAGCGGCACTCCCGGCACGTGCGGCCCTCCCACGGGTCGGGCCGGTTCCACGGTGCCCTGGGGTCGGACTCGAAGCACCCGGGCGGGAGGTTCCACCCGCTTGAAGGCTCGTACCCGCTCACATGCACCGCCTGCCCCTCGGCAGCCGCCCCCAGCCGTCCATGGCCAGGGCATCCGCGTACTTGGTCGGTTCCGGCAGCAGCAGGTACTCCCAGTGCCCCGAGCCCGGCGGGGCGGGGCGGTTGAACCTCTGCTCGGCCCTGACCCAGCGGAAGTGCAGCCGGTTGGCGTGCGCCAGCCCGTGGCAGCCGCTGCCGTTGCCGCTGCCGCACAGCATCACCGTGGGCTTGGGAACCTCGCGCCCGTCGCGGAATAGCTTGCCCGCCCCGCGCCTCACGATGTGGTGGCGGTTGAGCGGCCACGGCGCGCCGCACACGGCGCACCTGGGCGTCTCGATGCTCGGCCCCTCCATGAGGGGGCGCAGGATCTCGGGCAGCGTGTCAACGTTTGCCATTCGATAGCCTCCTGTCCTTGCCTTGCAGCTCGTACTTGTCGCACATCTCCGACAGGCGGCTCACGATGGCCACCGCCGTCTCCTCATCGCCGTTCTTGGCCAGGCGGCGTATGAGGTCGCTCTTGCCGTACTGCGTGGTCACGACCACGGGCCTCATGTTCTCGTACCTGTCGTTCACGACGCGGAACACCTGCCCCAGCGTCCAGTCGGTGGGGGACTCCTTGCCCAGGTCGTCCAGCACCAGGCACCCCACGCGGGAGAGCCTGGACAGCACGCCGTCCTCGGTGCCGTCGCCGCCGTAGGTGCCCTTGATGGCGGCCAGCACGCCCAGCATGTCGGTCACCCTCACGCTGGTGCCGCCGTCCACCAGGAGCCGCGCCACGGCGCTCGCCAGGTGGGTCTTGCCGGTTCCCACGGGGCCGCAGATGTACGCCCCGCGCCCTTGCTCAACCTTCGCGGCAATGCCCTCGGCCATGGGGGAGGCGGCTGTCATGAAGCGGGGCTTGATTCCGGCCCGCTCGTAGGCCCGGCGGCGTTTGGCTGCGGCCTCCTCGGCCTTGGCCCTGGCCTCAAGGCGCGAACGCTCGTCGCGCTCCGCCACGGCACCCGGGCAGCCGCACGGCTTCCAGCCGCAGAAGGTGCGGCGGCCAGCCAGCACCACGTAGCGGACCTCCAGCTGCGCCCCGCAGTGGGGGCACTCAGTCGTACTCGGCATAGCCGTCGGCCTCCTTCCGGGTCCTCGGGCCGCGGTTCACGTAGTCCTCGAACTTCGGCGAGAACAGCGTGGAGGGCCGCAGGTACTTGGCCATCTTCGGGTCGCCCGCCCACTCGGCTGCCATCGTGTCGATGACGGCCAGGAAGTCGGGGAGGCGGTAGCCCTCGGCCCAGCGGGCGTGTATCAGCCTGCGGGTCTTGGCGCTGCTTGAGCGGTAGCGGGTGCCGGCTGCCTCGTTGAGCGCATGCACGATTTCGTCAAAGGGGATTAAGGGGTTATCTATATACTCAACCTCAACCTCAACCTCTGCATTGCCGCAACTCGATGCGCCTGCATGTGCATCCGCATCTGCTTGCGCATGTGCGACTGCATCTGCATCCGCATATGCTCCCGCATGTGCTTGCGCATCGGCTTGCGCCCGTGCCGCCGCATTGTCCACCGCGTCTTCCTTCCCCGGCCTGTTGCCCCAGCGGGCGTTGGCCGCCTTCCTTGCGCGCTCGCTCTTCTCGTCGCCCATGTCGAGCCTGCCCTTGAGCACCAGGAAGGTAGGCAGCCACGCGGGGCTGCCCTGCGGCTCCTTGCCCGTGAACCGGTACTCGACGATGGCGTAGATGAACGGCGCGCGCTGCTTCTCGGGCATGGCCTGCGCGGCCGCCCAGAAGTCGTCGTGTATAACCATGCCCATAGTGTCGCCGTCGCCTTCCCTAAAACGGGATATCCTCGTCGTACAGATCGGGCATGGCCTGCTGCTGCGGCATGGCCTGCTGCTGCGGCGCGTGCTGCTGTGGCGCGTACGCCTGCTGGGTGGCCGGCTGCGGAGCGTAGGCGGGCTGCTGCGGCGCAGGTGCCGGGGCGGGGCGTCCCTGGCCGTACGCGCGGGCCTGCGGCGCTTGCGGGGCCGCCTGGGGCGCGTACTGCTGCGGCGCGTAGCCCTGCTGCTGTTGCTGGCCGCTCATGAACTCCAGCTCGTCCACCACGACCTCCAGCGCGCTGCGCTTCTGGCCGGTCTGCTGGTCGTTCCAGCTGCGGTAGCGCAGCTTGCCCTCGATGGCCACCTTGCTGCCCTTGGCGAGGTACTGCGCCAGCTTCTCGCCGCGGGTGCCGAACAGCGTGCAGTCCACGAAGTTCGGGTAGTCCTCCCACTGCCCGGTCTGCTGGTTCTTGCGGCGGTCGTTGACGGCCACGCCCATGGACAGCACGGACATGCCGCCAGACGTGGAGCGCAGCACGGGGTCGCGGGTCAGGTTGCCGGATATGCACACGCGGTTGATGCTCATAGATACCCTCCTTGGGTTACGTCCCCGCTGTTCCAGATGCGGGTGATCTGCGCGTCTACCATGCGGATACGCAGCTTGATTACGTTGATGGCCTCCTGCGAGGCCTTGTAGATGGCCTCGGAGCAGTCGCGGCGGCGCTTGGCCTCCGCTATCTGCTCCTGGCCCCGGCACACGTCGCCGATGATGGTGACTGGCGTGCCCTTCTGGCGCTCGTTCAGGATGGCGATGCGCAGGGCCTTGCGGTACTCGGCCTCGTTCTCGGCGTACTGGCAGCCCGACTCCTTGCAGGTCTTCAGCTCGGCCTCCAGCCTGTCGGTCAGCTCGTCCAGCTCCTCGGTGAGCGCCTGCATCTACTCCACCTGCCAGTCGGGGCGCGGGCAGCACGGGCTGTTGGCCACGAACTCCATGTACTGCGGCATGCTGGCGAACTGGTAGCGCGCCCCGCAGCTGCGGCAGTGGGCCGTGAAGGGGCCGTCTGCGGGCGGCTGCTTCTCCTCGGGCGCGGGCTGCTCCTCCATGGCGTCGGGATCGCTCTGCCCGTCGATGGCGAACGCGCCGCACAGCGCGTACTTGCGGGCGTAGCTCGACGCCATGCCGGTCACCTGGGCGTCGTCCGAGCCCTTCTTGTGCTCGTCCTCGCGGGCGTAGGCGCTCACCTGTAGCAGGCCCTCGCCGCCCTCGGCGGGGAACACGCACGCCGTGGACTTCACGTAGTAGCGGTCGCCTATCTGCACCAGCTCGTCGGTCATGAAGAACGCCAGGCCCTCCTTGGCGCACGGCTCCTTCAGCGCGGCCACTATGTCCTCGTAGCTGCGGTAGCTGAACTTGCCGAAAGCGTTGTACTTGGCCTTGGGCACCACCACGGCGCGCTGCACGCGGGCAACGGCCGCCATGAGGTCGATGGACTGCTGTTCCTGGGTCATGCTAGTAGCCTCCGTTCATTCGCTCGTAAACCTGGCCCACCGTGCCGTGCATGATGGTGCCCACGACGCCCTGCGCCTTGAGGGCCGCCGCGACGCCCTGCATCTGCTCGCGCGTGGCGCACGGCACCACGACCGTCCACGGGTCGCCCGCCATGGCCACGGGTGCCGGTGCGGGCGGCGCTGGCGGCACCGGGGCGGGCATGGGCGCGGGCTGCGGCTCGGGCATCTGCTCAAGCGGCTGCGGGAACTCTGCGGACTGGCATTCCGCGAGCTCGGGCACCGCTTCGGGTTCGGGTTCGGGCTCTTCCACGGGTTCCGGCTCCATGGCCGCCTTCAGCTCGGCGATGCGCCGGCGCTCCTCCTCGGCCTTGTGCGCCGCCGTTATGGCCGCGCCCAAGTCCAGGGTGGCGAACAGCTCGCGCTCGGCCTCGTCGTAGAACGGCTCGCCCTGGAACTGCGCCTTGAGGGTTTCCCAGTCCTGGGCCAGGCGCTCTACCTTGGCCTCCAGGGCCTTGAATGCCTTCACCTCGCCGAAGGTCTTGTTGGTCCACTGCTTCTCGTGGAAACGCTCATAGGGCACGACGGGGGCCAGCAGCCCGGCGAACTCCTCGTAGTGCTCCCGCAGCTTGGCGTACGCGCGCAGCTGGCGCTCCTCCTCGGCCTCGTCCAGCTGCGCCTTGATGCCGTCGGCTGCCTGCTTCGCGATGCCCGCCACGGCCTTGCACCTGTCCTCGAACGCGGCCAGGGGCTTCGTGTACTCGCGGCTCACGGCCTTGCGGCGCTCGTCTATCTCCTTGGCGATGCCGTTGAGGTAGGCGCGGTCGCGCTTGGCGGCCTTCACGTTCTCGTCCTTGCCCATGTCGTAGGTCGCGCCCTCGTAGTCGGCCACCAGCCTGCGCACGTGCGCCTCCAGGGCGTCGAAGTTGGCCTCGATCACGGCGGGGGAGTACGCCACGGTCAGCTCTGACGCCTCCTCGGGCTCGATGATCTCGGCCTCAACTGCTTCGCTCATTTACTCCTCGCTTCCCAGGCGCGCCATGCACGCCTCGTAGGTTTCCGTCTCGGCCGCGTTCGGCTCGTAGCCGTCGGCCTTCATGGCCTCGTAGATGATGGTCACGTTCTCGACCGTCGCTCGGTTGAGGTACACGGAGCTGCCGCCTTCCATGAGGCTCCAGGCCGTCCAGCCGCTCATGTTCCACGCTGCCCGCCAGCCCATGGCCACGGCCAGCTCGGTGGGCGTGCGGTCGATGGGTCGGCCCAGCAGCTCCTCGAACGATTCCACGGCCCCGGCCTCCATGGCGAACGCGGTCAGCGCCAGAGCCGTGCGGCGCATCGACTTGAGGTCGCCCGCGTGGGCGGCAAGCCATTCGCGGCGGGCCTTCGCGCCGTCCTCGTAGGCGGCCTGGAAGTCGGCCTTGCGCTGGGCTGCGGCCTGTGCGGCCTCGTCGGCCCCCTCGGCCACCGGCGCCAGCAGGGTCACGCCGAACGGCGTCTCCTCGGCCAGAAGCCCCGCGCCCGCGTTGTCGGCCACGTAGGCGTCCAGCGCCGCCAGGTCGGGGCGGTAGTCGGAAAACGTGCGGCATGCGGCGAAGCCCTCGGGGCATTCGTCGACGAACTCGACGCCCGCGTCGGCAAGCACCGCCACCACCTCGGCGCGGTTGCGCCTCTGCTCGGCCTCGGCCTTCAGGCCCGCGTACACGCGCTGCCATTCGGACTGCTTGCAGTCGCGCAGCTCGGCCACGGCCTCGTCGTCGCCCTCGAACTCGGCGATGGCGGCCAGGCGGTCGAGCGTCATGTCGTAGGCGGCGTCCTGCACCCTGCGGGCGGCGCGGCGCGCCTTGGCCACGGTGCCCGCGTCGGTGCGGGCGGCCACGGCCACCTCCTCGTCGGGAATGTCGAGCGCCAGCATGGTCTGCACGCCGCGCGACTTCTCCTCGGCGGTCAGCCCCAGCTTGGCGTCGGTCTCCACCATGGCCTTGGCGGCCTCCACGCGCGCCAGCTCGGCGTCGTCCAGGTCGTCGTAGACCTCGGCCAGGAACCGCTCGGTGCCGATGGCCCTCATGGCGCGCACGCGGCACTCGCCGTCGATGATCCAGTAGATGCCGCCCTCCTTGTACAGGATGGGCTTCATGACGGGCTGGCCGGGGTTGAGGCGGTTGGCCTTGAACTGCGCGGCCAGGCCCGCGATGTGCTCGGCGCTCTCCCTGGTGGTGAAGTCGCGCGGGTTCATCGGCTCGCCGTCGGCGCGCTCGTAGGGGTACACGTCGCAGATCGCGACCTCCTCTAGCGATTGCATGCGCGGGCCTCCTCGTCTACGACCACGCGGCACTCCATGCCCACCAGGCGGGCGCGGCACGCCACGCGGGCCACCTCGCCCATGAGCGCGATGCGCTTGGTGGGCACGGGGCCGTTCTTGATTTGCGCGGCCATGCAGGCGGCCCCCATGTTGAACGCCTGGCGCATGGCGGCGTCGAAGCCGCCGTCGCCCGGCTCGGGCACGGGGACGGCGCGCTCGATGCGCCTCAGGATGCTGTCCACCGTCTTGTCCGCGACGGTCTTGCTGATGATTTCCGTGAGCATTTGGGTCTCCTAACTGGGAAAACTAAAAGTGATAAAAACTTTTCAGGATTTCGGAACTTTTTTCTCTATGCGCTCCTTGCGCTTCTGCGCCGCCTTGACCCTGCGGTACAGGTAACGGCACAGCCACCGCTCCATGGCCTCGTCGTGCGCCTCTGCTGCCTTGTCGGCGGCGTAGCGGCTCATGCCCGAGGTGTCCGGGGCCTGCGGCATGGGGTCGGCGCGGCTCTCTCGGCCGCACTCGGTGCGCTCGTAGGTGCGGCGCTCCTCTGCGGTCAACCTCGGCAGCAGCTCGGCTATGCGGGCCTCTATGGCCTCAAGCTGCCGCTGGCGTCTGCACGGTTCGCAGATGCCGTCCTTGCCGAGGGTCGCCCTGCGGCACCCGCACGACGGGCACAGCTCCAGGCGGTGGCGGTAGCAGCGCAGGGACACGTGGCCGCCGCTGGCGTTGATCACGCGCCGCGCGTTATCCAGCTGGTTCTTGGACAGCCGCAGCTCGCGGCGAATCTCGCGGGCGGGCACCTTTCCCGCCAGCTCGGCTATGCGGTCGAGGTCGGCCTTGCGCCACGCCCTGTGTGGCCTGCCCTTGTCTCGGCGGGTCACTCGTCGCTCACCTCCACGACTACGCGGGGGCGCGCCCTGTCGGTGAGCACCCTGTCGGGGCACTGCTCCACGTACTTGCGGGAGTCGTCCTTGATTACGCCCGCCGCCACCAGGCCGTCGAGCACGAACTTGCGCGCGAAGCCCACGTTGTCGGCGTCGCGGCGCATGTCGGGCTCGTAGAACGTGGTGCGCACGGTCACCCTGCGCTCGAAGCGCGGCGCGCGCTGCTGCATGGCCGCCGCCCTCACGCGCGCCGTCTCGCGCTTCTTCATGGCCGCCGCCTTGTAGCGGTTGGCGCGCTCGGCGCTGATGTAGTCGTTCAGGCTCGGCATTCGGCCCTCGACCGTGACGGTGCACCTCATTGCGCGCCCCTGTCGTAGATGCCCTGCGCCTCGGTTAGCGTGGAGGCGGCGAAAACGGCTGGGCCCACGATGGCCTCCCACGTGCCCACCAGGTCCACGGAGTCCACCGGCGTGCGGCGGAAGCTCACGGCGGCCAGCATGGAGGGGCGCTGCAGCACCATGTAGCGGGACAGCACGCTCCACAGGTTGTGGTCGCGCTTGAACTCGCTGGCCTCGCTCACGGTCATGCCGTTCTGGCACGCCAGGGTGTACACGTTGTCGCGCTGGATGACGTGGCCCTCCAGCATCAGGCGGTAGCAGATGCGGCGCAGCTTCGCCCATGTGTCGGGGTTCGAGGCAACCCAGCCGTACGCCTTGGCCACGAGGGCCTGGGCCTTGGCGTCTACCTCGGCCATACTGTTGCCTCCAGCGCCCATGTGGCGGCGATGCACGCGCAGACGAACAGGGCGGCGAAAACGGCCTGCAGCCTCTCGCGGCGCTGCTCGGGTGTTACACTGGTCTCGGTTCGGAAGCGAACCGTTGCGGTGCGCGTCTTTCGCTTGCCGGCTGCGACGCGCACCCTCTTTCCCTTGATCTTTTCCATTCCTGGAACTTCCTCTCGTTCTCTGGGTCCTTGTAGAACTCGCGCATCATGGCGGCGCACTCGTCGCACATGGCGCGCTGTATCGGGGTCATTCGCCCGCGACGCCCGGCAGAAGCAGCGGGGCGTCCTCGTAGGCGACCTCACCGGTGTCCCTATCCACGAACATCACCTCCTGGTCGTCGTACACGTGGATGTTGAGCATCTGCCCCGTGAACTCCACCAGCTTGGGGATGGAGTCGCGGAACTTCGGGTCCAGCTCAAACTGCAGCACGCACTTGCCGCTCTTCACGTTGAGGGCGGTGAACCCCCCCCGTACGGTCACCTCGTTCAGCATGGCCTACTCCTTCTCGTCGTACGCGGTGTCGCGCGCGATGGTCTTGAAGTCGGTGCTCCAGCCCTTGCCGTTCACGCTGAACTGCACGGAGTCGTAGACGTTGAACTGCATGCCGCCGAGCTCGAACCACGTCGTGCTCGCCTCCAGAAGCTCGATGCCGCTCGTCTGGAAGCCCCACATGGCCGCGATGCGGCGCTTGAGGCTGTCGTGCGTCTCCTCCATGCAGCCGTTCTCGGCCAGCTCGAAGTTGACGGCCACGCGCTTGCGGTCGTCGATGAGGTGGTCGAGCGTTTTGCCGATGATCTCGGCGACGAACTCGGGCTGGTGGCTCTTGGTGGTCATGGTTTCTCTCCCATCTATAGGTTTAACTATCGTTGCTGCCGAAAAAAATATCAGCCACACGCACGCCGAAAAGTTTTGCCAGTTTTTTGGCGTCCTCGATAGTCACGCTATCGGGGTTGCTTTCCATCTTTGCGTACGTGGGCCGCGAGATGCCGAGAAGGCCAGCCACGGCCTCCTGTGAGTACCGTGCCTTCTTGCGCGCATCAACCAATTCCATCGAATCACCTCCTTGCTTGGTATGCCTAAGACTATAACCAAACATATAGTGACTGTAAAGAAGATTTGTCATATTCTGTAAAAAGATTTTAACGGTCGCAGCGGAAGGAGGACACGTGAGCATAGCCGAGAACATCCGAAGGATTAGGACGCAGCACGACATGACGCAGGAGGAGTTCGGCAAAGTTGCCGCCGTCTCCGCTATGGCCGTATCTCAGTGGGAAAACGGGCGAGCAGTGCCTCGCATGGGCGCAGTTCAGCGTATTGCGGATTATTTCAATATCAGTAAAGGCGAGGTTATTGATGAGGGAACAGATGGCGTTGTTTTGCCCGCCGGTGCCATGCCCGTGGTGGCCAGCAGCGCAACCGTGCCGCTGCTCACGCTCGGGCGCGTGCACGCCGGCGCGCTCGCCGACGAGGAGGAGATAGCGCACCGCGTTGAGGTGCCCGCCTCGGTGTGCGCCGGGCACCCGCGCGCGTTCGCCCTGGAGGTCGAGGGCGACTGCATGAACCGCGTCATACCCGAGGGCAGCCACGTGCTGGTCGACCCCGACCGCCAGCCCGCCAACGGGTCCATCGCCGTGGTGGAGACCGAGGACTACCGCGCGGTCATGCGCCGCTGGTACAAGGGCAGCACCAAGCTGATGCTGTCGGCGGACAGCTTCGAGGACTACGAGGACATGATTTTCGGCATGGACGACGGACCCGTGCGCGTGATCGGCACGGTGGTGTGGTTCCAGGCCGCCGACGAGATGGAGTAGCCGTGGGCGGGCGCGCGGCGATATACGCCCGCTTCTCGAGCCACAACCAGCGCGGCGAGTCCATAGAGATACAGGTGGAGAAGTCCCGCGCCTACTGCGCCGAGAACGACCTGCGCGTGGTGGCCACGTACTGCGACTTCGCGCAGACGGGCACCAACACCGACCGCGCCGAGTTCCAGCGCATGATGGCCGACGCCAAGCGAGGGCTGTTCGATTTCGTGGTCATATATAAAGTTACCCGAATCATGCGCAACCGCGACGAGATGGCCATGGCGCGCATCATGCTGCGCCGCTGCCGCGTCGAGATACTGTACGCGGGCGAGGACATTTCGGACGGCTCGGCGGGCGTGCTGCAGCTGGGCATGCTGGAGGTGCTGGCGGAGTACGAGAGCGCGCTCGACGGCGAGCGCATACGCGACGGCATACAGAAGAACGCCGAGCGGTGCATGGCCAACGGCTGCGTGCGCTACGGCTGGGACATAGTGGACGGGCGCTACGTGGTCAACGAGGAGGAGGCCGCCGCCATCCGCCTGGGCGTGCGCATGGTCTTGTCGGGCAAGTCGGTGGCCGACGTGGTGCGCGCCTGGGAGCCGTACCGCACCAAGCGCGGCGGCAAGTGGCGCTTCCAGACGGTGCGCCGCATACTGATGCGGCGGGAGAACGGCGGGGAGTACCGCTACGCGGGCGTGGTCGTGCCCGGCGGCATGCCCGCCATCGTTCCCATGGATGACGAGGAGAGGGTGATACGGATGCTTGAGGACTCGCACAGGCCCCGCGCCAAGACCGAAGCGTGGGACTTCCCGCTCACGGGCAAGCTCTACGACGGGCGCGACGGCGGGCTGATGACCGGCACCAGCGGCACGGGCAAGTCGGGCAGGCCCTATCACTACTACCGCTGCCGCAGCTGCGGGCGCACCGTGCGCCGCGATGTCGTGGAGAAGCGCGTGGCCGACGCCGTGCGCGAGGCCCTGGGCAGCGCCGACAGCCGCGAGCGCATCGCTCGCATGCTGGCCGACGCCGAGGAGGAGCGCGCCGACGAGAAGCCCTTGAGCGAGACCATAAAGGGCGAGCTGACCAAGATCGAGACGGCGTTCTCCAACATATGGGCGGCCATCGAGTCGGGCATCGCGCCGCCGGGCGGCAAGGAGCGCATAGACGCGCTGAAGCAGCGGCAGGCGCTCCTCAAGGACGAGCTGCGCACGGCCGAGGCCCTTGAGGCCGCCCGCCTTGACTACGACCGCGCGCTGTTCTGGCTTGAGGGCATGGCCGCTGCCGAGGTGGACGACGCGCAGCTTCTGCGCACGTTCGTGGCGCGCGTGGTGCTGGGCGGCCCCGACGATGACGACGGCCTGCGCGTGGCGTTCACGTTTGACGATTCTGCCGGCTTGGGCGATAATCCGTCGCTGCCTGACGCTATAGGTCCAGGTGGCGAGGTGTTCGACCGAATGAACGCCAGCTCCACCAATAGTTACAAGCAGGTAGAGAAGTGTTTCTACCTGCTTTTTTATTACATACAGATACCGCGGAGAATCGAACTCTATGCAGGGCGCGAGCGTTAAGCAAACGCGAAGCGTTTGTAGCGAGCGGGCGAGGACGCCGGTAGGCGGCCGAAGCCGGTGCGGATTTGCGAAGCAAATACGCGGATTCTCCGCGCAAAGCCTCGATTCAAAACGGATGCGATGTTTATTGAATTTCAGCTGGCCAAACCCCGCATCAACGGATCCCCCGTACCGCGGAGAATCGAACTCTGCGCAGGGCGCGAGCGTAAAGAAAACGCCGCAGCAACGCAGAGTGGGACGCGCTTTCCCGCCGACCGCCCCGTCCTCCGCAACTCCAAAACCAATGCGCTCTCTATCCCAAAACTGGGTAGAAGAAGCCCAAACGAAACAGCAGGAGGTCAATATGACTGCAGAAGATAGGGCAAAGAACGCCGGCAAAGTCGCGCTCGTTTTGGAGGGCGGCAGCTTCCGCGGGCAATTTACCGCAGGCGTGCTCGACGTCCTCATGGAGGCCGGCGTCGAGATTCCGGCGGTATATGGCGTATCGGCCGGCGCCCTCAACGGCGTCAACTACAAGTCGCACCAGATCGGCCGTGCCAACCGCATCAACCTGGCTTTCTGTAACGACAGCCGCTACATGGGTGCCGCATCGTTTGCGTCCACGGGCTCTATTGTGGGTTACGACTTTATCTTTAACGACGTCCAGGACCGCCTGGATCCCTTTGACAACGAGACGTTCGACGCCAGCCCCATCGAGATGTACGCCGCCGCGACGGACATGCTCTTTGGAACCGCCGCGTACCTGCCGGTCAAAAGCGCCGTGCTCGACCTCGATGCCGTGCGCGCCTCGACGTCGCTGCCGCTGGTGACGCCGCCGGTCGAGATTGACGGGCACAAATACGTCGACG
>CAUBGU010000039.1 GCA_958435545.1 uncultured Collinsella sp. | reverse complement strand
CCGAGCTCGTGCCCGGTGACGTGATCATGCTCGAGGCGGGCGACTCCGTCCCGGCCGACTGCCGCGTGCTCGAGAGCGCCACGATGAAGATCGAGGAGGCCGCCCTTACCGGCGAGTCCGTGCCTGTCGAGAAGCATGCCAACGTGATCGAGCTCGCCGCCGGCACCGACGACGTGCCGCTCGGCGACCGCAAGAACATGTGCTACATGGGCTCCACCGTGGTGTACGGCCGTGGCCGCGCCGTCGTAGTCGGTACCGGCATGAACACCGAGATGGGTAAGATCGCCGGCGCCCTGGCCGAGGCCAAGGAAGAGCTCACGCCGCTGCAGGTGAAGCTTGCCGAGCTCAGCCGCATCCTCACTATCATGGTTATCGTCATCTGCGTCGTCATCTTTGGCGTCGACATCATCCGCCACGGCGTGGGCAACGTTCTCACCGACCCGACCGCGCTGCTCGATACCTTTATGGTCGCTGTCTCGCTTGCCGTCGCCGCCATCCCTGAGGGCCTGGTTGCCGTCGTGACTATCGTGCTTTCGCTCGGCGTGACCAAAATGGCCAAGCGCCAGGCGATTATCCGCAAGCTCTCTGCCGTCGAGACCCTTGGCTGCACGCAGACCATCTGCTCGGACAAGACCGGCACGCTCACCCAGAACAAGATGACCGTCGTCAAGCACGAACTTGCTGCGCCCAAGGAGAAGTTCTTGGCCGGCATGGCGCTGTGCTCCGATGCCCAGTGGGACGAGGAACTGGGCGAGGCCGTGGGCGAGCCGACCGAGTGCGCGCTCGTCAACGATGCCGGCAAGGCTGGTCTTACTGGCCTGACTGCCGAGCACCCGCGCGTGGGCGAGGCCCCGTTCGACTCGGGCCGCAAGATGATGTCCGTGGTCGTCGAGACCCTGGACGGCGAGTACGAGCAGTACACCAAGGGCGCGCCCGACGTGGTAATCGGCCTGTGCACCCACATCTACGAGGGCGATAGGGTCGTCCCCCTGACTGAGGAGCGCCGTGCCGAGCTCGTGGCCGCCAACAAGGCCATGGCCGACGAGGCCCTGCGCGTGCTGGCACTGGCGAGCCGTACCTACACCGAGGTTCCCGCCGACTGCAGCCCCGCTGCGCTCGAGCATGATATGGTCTTCTGCGGCCTGTCCGGCATGATTGACCCGGTCCGCCCCGAGGTGGCCGACGCTATCCGCGAGGCGCACGACGCCGGCATCCGCACTGTCATGATTACGGGCGACCACATCGACACCGCCGTGGCCATCGCCAAGCAGCTGGGCATCGTCGCCGATCGCAGCCAGGCCATCACCGGTGCCGACCTCGACCGCATGAGCGACGAGGAGCTCGACGCGCACATCGAGGACTACGGCGTGTACGCTCGCGTTCAGCCCGAGCACAAGACCCGCATCGTCGAGGCCTGGAAGTCGCGCGACCAGATCGTGGCCATGACGGGCGACGGCGTCAACGACGCCCCGTCCATCAAGCGCGCCGACATCGGCGTTGGCATGGGCATCACCGGTACCGATGTCACCAAGAACGTCGCCGACATGGTGCTTGCCGACGACAACTTCGCCACCATCATCGGTGCCTGCGAAGAGGGCCGTCGCATCTACGACAACATCCGCAAGGTCATCCAGTTCCTGCTTTCGGCCAACCTTGCCGAGGTCTTCTCGGTGTTTATCGCCACGCTCATCGGCTTTACCATCTTCCAGCCGGTGCAGCTGCTGTGGGTGAACCTGGTCACCGACTGCTTCCCCGCGCTCGCGCTGGGCATGGAGGATGCCGAGGGCGACATCATGAAGCGCAAGCCGCGCAACGCCAAGGACGGCGTCTTTGCCGGCAATATGGGTCTGGACTGCGTTGTCCAGGGCCTGATCATCACCGTGCTGGTGCTGGCGAGCTTCTTTGTGGGCGTGTACTTTGACATGGGCTACATCCACATCGCCGATATGATCGCCGGCAATGCCGACGAGGAAGGCGTGATGATGGCGTTCATCACGCTCAACATGGTCGAGATCTTCCACTGCTTCAATATGCGCAGCCGTCGTGCGTCGCTGTTTAGCATGAAGAAGCAGAACAAGTGGCTGTGGGCCTCTGCCGCGCTGGCGCTGGTGCTGACGGTGATCGTAACCGTGCAGCCGACGCTTGCCGAGATGTTCTTTGGCCCCGTGACGCTTGAGCTCAAGGGCGTTATCGCCGCGCTGGGCCTTGCCTTCCTGATCATCCCGCTGATGGAGATCTACAAGGCGATCATGCGCGCGGTCGAGAAAGAGTAGCGTACTCGTCCGGGCCCGCCCCACGCCCTTTCTCCCTCACTGGTCCTCGCGCTTCGCGCTGCGGGATCGTTCGGGAGAAAGGGCTTCCGGGGCGGGCCCTGCGGTATCCTTGTTGGCTTTTCTCCCGTGCGGATGAAAAGGGCTGAGGGAAAGTTTGTGAGCTGGTCGGGCTTTGCCCGGCCAGCTCTTTTTGATTTAAAATACCTGCTCAGTTGTGATTTTGGGTGCTGGGAGGCATTTGTGGGCAAGGCTAAGGCTAAGGCGAAGAAAAAGACGACGGGGGCGCGGGCTAAGCGCGACCGTCGTCGGAAGCTCGCGACCGAAGCCCCTGCATCTGCTGAGGAGCTGCTGGCAAGCGTACCGGGGCTTGACGCGTTACAGGATGTTCCGGCGTTCGATGACCTGCCGGTCGATGCGGCTCAGCAGGCTGCATTTGACGACTTTTGCGCACAGGCCGAGGAGCCCGAGCAGATGCAGCTCGGTGCCGTGGTGCGCCTGGACCGCGGGTTTCCGCTGGTGGCAACTGCCGACGACACGTTTCGTGCCGAGCATGCCGTAGGGTTTGCCAAGTCGCGTGGCGAGGACGAGGTCTTGCTGCCCGCCGTGGGCGACCGCGTGGCGGTTCGCCGTGCTCCCGGGCACGACATGGGCGTGATCGAGTGCGTACTGCCGCGCCGTACGAGCTTTGAACGTTGGCGTGGCCGTGCCCGCGGTGAGCGCCAGGTGCTCTGCTCCAACGTTGACAGCGTGCTGATCGTGCAGGCGCTCGGCGCCGGCGAGGTGCTGCTCGATCGTGTGGCGCGCTCACTGGTGTTGGCGCTCGATTGCGATGCCGAGCCGGTGGTGGTGCTCACCAAGGCCGACCGCTGCGAGGCCGATGAGCTCGAGCGCGATCTGGACCGCGTGCGCCGTCTGGTGGGTCCGGGCGTGCGCGTGATCGTGACGTCTTCTGCTGAGGGCCTCGGCCTGGACGAGGTGCGCGCCTGCGTGCCGGCTGGGAGCTGTGCCATGATCTTGGGCGAGTCGGGCGCCGGCAAGTCGACGCTGCTCAACGCGCTACTGGGCCACGATGCGCTGGCCACTGGCGGCGTGCGCGAGCGTGATGACCAGGGCCGCCACACTACGGTTGCGCGCGTGATGGTGGCACTGCCGGGCGACGCCGGCGTGATCGCCGATGCCCCGGGCCTGCGCAGCCTACCGCTCGTGGGTCACGAGCGGGGTCTGGCGCGCGCCTTCCCCGAGATTGTCGAGGCATCGCGCGCGTGCCGATTTGGCGATTGCACGCATACCCATGAGCCGGGTTGCGCCGTTCGCGAGGCCGAGGACGCCGGGCAGATCGACAGCCTGCGTCTGGAAACGTTCCAAAACCTGGCGTCATCCATGCGCGTGAGCGCCCAAATGCTCGATCCCGATGTCCATCTGTAATTGATTTTTCCTATGACAGCCGTCTCCCAACTGTTCGGGAGACGGCTTTTTTGCTGCGGAAAAGCCTTGAAGCATGCAGTTTGCTGACGTGCTGACCAAAACCTTGCCATGAGCTTGACGGGCTGGTCAGCTTTTGGTCGGCGATTGGTTTGACATCGAAAACCAAGATCGCGATTGCGCCGCTTTGCACTCTGACCGCCCAGACAATGGTGGTACGGGCATTCGCCCGGCACTGCCATGAGAGGAGCGGCCGTGAACAAGAGCAAGCGCATCGCCATCAGTCTGGTCGCGGGCGTGCTCGCTGCTCTGCTCTGCATGGTTTACGGCTCGTCGATCCGCTCGCAAGCCGAACAGGTCCAGGCTGAGACCTTGGCCAAGTACGGTGGCGATCGCGTCGAGGTATGCGTCGCGGCGCGCGATATCGATGTGGGCGAGACCCTCGATGAGACCAATGTCATAACCCAGGAATGGCTGACGAGCCTGCTGCCGCGTGACGCGGCGACCGAGCTGCGCCAGGTGCGCGGCGACGTGACGACTTCGCGTATTCCCAAAAACGCCGTGATCTGCAATGTCTACACCAAGGCCGAGAGCCACAAGCTCGAGGTGCCTAAGGGCAAGGTCGCCGTTTCGGTGGCGGTCGATGCCGAGCACTCGGTCGGCGGTGCCACGGGCGTGGGCAGCTATGTGGACGTGTACGTGCAAAAAGATGGCGTAACCGATCGACTGTGCGGCGCGCACGTGATCGATACCAGTGAGAATTCCGGTGCCACGCGCGAGGGCAAGATCGAATGGGTGACGCTGGCGGCTGACCCCGAAGACGTCAAGGAACTGCTGGGAGCCTCGGGCAAGGGAACGGTCAGCTTGACGATTCCCGCCACGGCGCGCGGCAAAAAGAGCGGAGGCGACGAGTGATGAAGGCGATCTGGCTTGCGTGCTGCGCGTGCGGCGATTACGGGCTGTTGCAGCAGGAAGTCGAGGGCCGTGATGCGGGTGCACAGGTGCTTCGCGTGGGTGACCTGGACGGGCTGGTTTCCATGGCGCGGGCGTTTCCGTCGCGCCGCGGGGCTGCCATCATCGCGGCGTCTCTGTTTGATATCGAAGATGTGCGCAAGACTGTTGCGCGCCTGACGGCCGAAGGCCGCGTGAGTCGCGTGGTCGTGTTGATAGAAGCGCTCGATCCGTCGGATATCGAGGGACTGTTTCGCGCGGGGGCGACCGAGGTCATCGCTGCGCACAGTATATGCGGCAACGGGCGCGCGGGCGAGGGAGCGGTTGATTCCGATCGGCGCATGACGATTGAGCCCGATGCTTTTGTTGATAGGGAACCCGGGGCGCCTCGCGCTACAAGAGGCCCGCGTGTTGATGATTATGGAAAAGCGGAAGCCGAGCATGGTCGGCGCCCCCGGAACCCCCTTGTATACGATGACGCTGGAGGGCCGGCACAGCATGCTGGCGACTCCCCGGCTGTAGATATGGGATACGTGCACGGCGTGAATCTGGCGGATGAACTCGACGAAGTTGAGGGCTTTGCCGGGTGCGGCGAGTTGTCGCTGATGCAGCATGAGCAGATTGCACAGAACGAGCCTGCCTTGCAGACCGAACAAGCTGCCATGCCGGCTTGGACGCAGCGTGTGGTTGCGGCGGGGGAGACGGGGACGCTGTCGCCGACGCCCGCCCCGCCGCCTCCGATGCCGCCGGCAGACGCTGCCGCTCCGCAGCATCGAGCTCCGGTCATCTGCGCCATTTCGGGTTCGGGCGGTTGCGGCAAGTCGACGATCGTTGCCACCATGGCACACACATCGTCGCTGTTGGGCTTGCGTGCCGCCGTGCTCGACCTGGACCTGATGTTTGGAAACCTTTACGACTTGTTAGGCGTCGATGCTCCGCGCGATATGGCGGCACTTATCGAGCCGGCGGCGGCGGGCGCGCTCACCGAGCCGGATATCGTAGCCACATCGATGCGCGTGGCGCCAGGCGTTACGCTCTGGGGTCCCGTTGCGGCGCCCGAGCAAGCCGAGCTCATGGCACGTCCGGTGGAGCTACTGCTTGATGTTTTGCGTCGCGAATCCGACGTAGTCTTTATCGATACCTCGGTCTTTTGGGGCGACGCCGTGGCGGCTGCGGTGGCGGCGAGCGACCGCTGCCTGATCGTTGGCGATGCTGCGGTGTCGTCCGCGACATCGGCGTCGCGCGTCATTGAACTGGCAAGTCGAGTAGGTGTGCCGCGCACGCGCATGAGCGCCGTGTTCAACCGGTTCGGTGCGCGCGGGGCAGACGAGGACGTCGCCATGCGCTTTGAGATTGCCTGTGCGTTGAGCTCCAAGATTCGTATCGCCGATGGCGGGCAGGATCTCGCCGCGCTCATGGCGTTTGGGCGCGCTGATGAGGCAGTGGGGCAGACCAGTGCTTTTGCGACCAGCGTGCGCGAGGCCACGCGCGAGATGCTCGTGGAACTGGGGTGCGCCGTCGGCCCTTGGAGCGATATGGTCGCCGACCGTGCAACGCGCACCGAACGCCCGCGTATCCGCCTTCCCTGGTCGCGCGAGGGTGATCAGCGATGAGCCTGCAAACGAGGATTAAGGCTGCCGGCGCTGCAGCGGGGGCAGCGCCTGTAGATGCGGGGCGTCGCCGCGCGGTGAAACGACGCACCAAGTGCGCCGTGATGGACCGCATGGGTTACGACGAAGTGGCGCGTATCAGCGCCTATATCGACCCGGCACTTGCCCGCTCGGAATTGCGTCCCGCGGTGGAGGCGGCGCTCAATGTTGAGGAACCGACCGATCTCGCGACGACCGAGCGCGAGACCATCATCGACGAGATTTTGGATGACGTAGTGGGCCTGGGGCCGTTGCAGCCGCTCATCGAGGACGACACCGTTACCGAGATCATGATCAACGGCTGCCGCTCGGCTTTCTTTGAACGCGGCGGCGTCTTGCACCCCATCGAGCATGCGTTTGAGGATGATGAACAGATCCGTGTGCTTATCGACCGCATCATCTCGCCACTTGGCCGCCGTATCGACGAGCGCAGCCCCATCGTCAACGCCCGCCTCAAAACGGGCTATCGCGTCAACGCGGTGATTCCGCCTGTGGCGATTGACGGACCGATTCTCACCATCCGAAAGTTCTCGGACCGCATCTGCTCGCTGGACGAGCTTGTGGGGCTGGGGTCGCTGCCGCTTTGGTATGCGCAGCTGTTGTCGTGCGCGGTGTCGCTGCGACAGGACCTGGCGGTTGCGGGAGGCACGGGATCTGGTAAGACCACCCTGCTCAACGCGTTGTCATGTGAGATTTCCACCGGCGAGCGCATCGTGACGATCGAGGACTCTGCCGAGCTCAAGTTTGCGCATCATCCGCACGTGGTGCGTCTAGAGGCGCGCGAGGCTTCAATTGAGGGCGAGGGCGCGGTGACGATCCGCGACCTGGTGACCAATGCCCTGCGCATGCGCCCCGACCGCATCGTGGTGGGCGAGGTGCGCGGTGCCGAGTGCTGCGACATGTTGCAGGCTATGAACACGGGCCACGACGGGTCGCTCACCACGCTTCATGCGGGTTCCGAGCAGGAGACCGTGGTGCGTCTGACGTTGCTTGCACGTTATGGCATCGATCTGCCGAGCGAGCTCATCGAAGAGCAGATTGCCATGGCGCTCGACGGCATCGTGATGTCCGAGCGCCACGCCGATGGCAGGCGCTTCGTCTCCTCGTATTCGGGGGTGCGTCGCGCCGCGTCGGGCGGCGTAGAGCTCGAGCGCTATGTGACTTTCGATGCCGCCGAGCGCACCTGGACGCTTGACCGCGAGCCGCCGTTTATCGCAGAAGGCCTGCGGTCGGGGACGCTCACACAAGAGGAGGTGGACGAATGGAGGTCGCTGTGCCCCTCGTCGTAGGGGGTTTGGCAGGGTTTTCTGTCGCGACGGCGTGCGGGGCGGAACCTCGTGTGCCGCAGGTGCCGCCGGCGGAGCTGGCGCGTCAGGCGTTCGAGACGGTGGCAGAGAAGCTGCCGCGTGAGTTGGTGGAAAACGATCTGCTGAAAAAGATTGCCCGTTCGTGGGCATCGCTGGCTCCGGCGCGTCGCCTTGGCCTCGTGATCGAAGATGCTTCGGGGCGTTTGGCGTTTCTGCTGCTATCGAGCGGTGTCTGCTGCGTTTTGCTAACGATGGTGTCGTTATCGCCCCTCGGGTTTGCCTTGGGACTTGTTGCTCCGATTGCCGCTGGCGCCGCTCGGGATGGCTTTGAGAGCCGGCGCGAGCAACACGATGCAGAAGAGGCCATGCCCGAGGCGTTTACCGCACTTTCCATGTCGCTTGCCTCGGGACATTCGCTGGCCCAGGGCATGCGCTTTGTGGGCGCTCATGCGCAAGAACCGGTGCATACCGAGTTTTTGCGGGTAGCGGCGGCGATCGATTGCGGCATCTCGGCGACCGACGCGCTCGATGACTTGCTCGTGCGCATCGACGCCCCCGGCCTTTCGCTTGTGACCTTGGCGCTTAAGGTGTCTCAGCGCACCGGTGCTCCGCTTGCCGACTTACTGTCCGAGGCGTCGAGCATGGTGGGGGAGCGCATTGAGCTCAAGCGCCGCCTGGATGTTAAGACGTCGCAGGCTCGCATGTCTGCGCATATGGTCGCGGCGATGCCGGCGGGCATGTGCGCGGTGTTGGCGCTGCTTTCGGCAGATTTTCGTCGCGGTCTTGCGACGCCTGCCGGTGCGGGCGCTGTGGTGTTGGGTCTAGCCCTCAACGTCGTTGCCCTGGTGGTTATCCGGCGCCTTATGCGGGTGGAGCTATGAGCGCCCTGGTTGCAGTTGTGGCTTGCCTGTGTGCCCTGAGTGTATTTGTCGCGACGGGTTTGGATCGGGCGGATGCGCGCAAGATCGCAGGGGCCTGCAAGCGCGAGGCGGTGCTGGTCGCTGCCGCGGGTCGCTCGGTGGTCGATGCCCTGACCGCGCGAGTGAAGGGCGCGGTTGGAGCGGGCGGCCCGGCGCGAGTGTCGCTCGGCGAAGTGTCCGAGATGATCGATGTTGTGCGCTTGGGTCTTTCGGCCGGCCTTTCGTTTGATGCGGCGCTTGAGATTTTCTGCGCCAACCGCCGGTCAGTGCTGGCTCTTCGCCTTGAGCGGGCCTGCATGGCGTGGCAGGTGGGCGTGGGCACGCGTGAGGACGAGTTGTTGGCCGCCGCGCGCGACCTGGACGTGCGAGCGCTCGAGACCTTTGCCATTACGGTGGGGCAGGCACTCGCCCTGGGTGCCCCACTTGCCGAGACACTGGCCGCTCAAAGTCGCGAGATCCGTGCGGCTCATCGCGCCGCGGTCGAGCGCGAGATTGAGCGTGCGCCCGTCAAGCTGCTGATTCCCACCGGCACGCTCATCTTGCCGGCGTTGCTTCTGTCCATATTGGGCCCGCTGCTGGGAGCAGGCGGGATGATGTAGGGAGGAATACATGAACACGATGACTGACGCTGCTGGCAAGGTCCAGGGCTGGGCGTTTTGCCGGGCGGCACATGTTCGTCAGCGCGCCAAGGAGCTACTGCAGGAGGAGAGTGCACAGGGTACCACCGAGTATGCCATCTTGGTCGGCGTGCTCGTGGTGATCGCGATTATCGCCATCGTCGCATTTAAGGGCAAGGTCCAAGATCTATGGAACGCTATCAGCGAGGGCATCAACAGCCTGTAGAGGGCGAGCGCCCCATCGGGGTGCTGCTGGTGTTTGCTTGCCTGACCGTGGCGATAGCGGCGGTGCTTTGGGGGCTTAACGCCGCGCGGCAGCAGCGTCCTGGGGCCGCCTTCGATTCGGGCTCAGATTCGGCGGTGGCGTCTCAAAAAGATGAGATGCGAGATGCGGACGATTCGGATGTCGCTGTCACGGCGCAAACCTTTCTGCGGACGCTCGACAAGCGGTCTGGCACTGCGACGGATTCGCCTGGGGACAACGCGATTACGGTCCGGCTTGCATGGTCTGAGGACCGACCGATGACCGAGGCAGCGGCGGATATGTTACGCGCCTACCGCGAGGTGCCAACGGCCCAGCTCGCCCTGAGCGGCTATCTCGATATTAAGGGTAACGTATGGGGCGCCATTGTGCGCGATGGGCGCGGCTGGGTCGATATGGTGACGGTTGCCGCGGATACTGGCGATGCTTCGTGTCGTCTGCGCGCGGTGCGCCTGGCCCCGCAAACAATAAGCTCAAAGGAGGGGTCGTGAAATGCATGACGTCCTGCGCGAGGAATCTGCCCAGGCGACGGTCGAATACGCCATCGTCACGGTGGCGCTGTTATCGATCGTGCTGGCGATTGCGGGGCTTTGGCGTGCTGGCACCGATGGGCACTTGGCGGCGCTGGTTGAGCGGGCGGCATCCCATGGCGTTGCCTCGACGTCGGTTATCGACGCCGCTGCGGGCGCTAAGGACATCGCGTTGTATTGATATCGCGCGCGAGGACCGGGCGCAGTCTACGGTCGAGGCTGCTTTTTTGCTGCCGACGTTTCTGATGCTCATTCTTCTCGCACTGCAACCGGTGTGTTTGCTCTATACGCGCGCGGTCATGGAGTCTGCCGCTGCCGAGACCGCGCGGCTCATGACCACGACGACGGCGGAGGACGACGATCTTAAGGAGTTCACCCGCCGCCGGCTTGCCGCAGTGCCCAACGTTTCGATCTTTCATGCCGGCGGGCCGTTGTCGTGGGATATCGAGCTTGGCCGGGCCGGTGCGGGTGGTGTCTCGTCCGTGTCCGTTTCCGGCGAGGTCAAGCCGTTGCCTGTGATCGGTGCGTTTGCGCAGGCTATGGGTGGTACCGCCGAGGGCGGCTACGTTGAGCTCAAGGTCGATGTCTCGTATCAATCGCGTCCCGAATGGCTGGAGGGAGATTATGATTCGTGGATTGCTGCATGGGATTAAGCGTTTCTGGTCTAGATGCGTTTTGACGCGCCGTCCGAGCTGCCATCGCAAGCGAGGCGGCTTTATGGGCCGCGCCGGTATTGACCTGTTTATCGAAGACGGTGCCTACACCACGCTTTCTTCTGCCGTGGTCATCCTAGTGGTGCTCACGTTGTTGTTTTCGTCGACCGCGGCGATATGGAGCATGTCGCGTGCTGGGGACACTCAGGTGGCTGCCGATAGCGGCGCGCTGGCGGGTGCCAACGTGGTGTCGTCCTATCACACGGCTGCCACGGTGGTTGATGCGAGCATCTTGAGTCTGGGGCTAGCGGGGTTTGCCACAATCGGGACGGGCCTGGTTGCCATTCTCATCCCAGGTGCCGAACCAGTTGCCGGCAATATGGTCGACACCGGGATTGAGATCATTAAAACGCGCAACAAGTTTGCCAAAAGCGCATCGGAAGGCTTGCAGAAAATCGAGACGGCTCTGCCGTATCTGATTGCCGCGCGTGCCACGCAGGCGGTGTCGGCGCAGGATACCGATAGTGTGGCCTATACCGGTACGGCGCTTGCCGTGCCCAGGACATCCGAGTCGGACTTCGCTGCGCTCAAAGGGTCAGAGATCTCGACCGATACCATTAAAGACACATCAGATGATTTAGAGCGTGCGGCCGAGGAGCTGCGGAAGGCTTCTGAGGACACGGCGAAGGCTAAAGAGCGCGCTTGGCTGGCGGATTGTGGCGGGTCTGACAAGGGCTCGGTCAGCAGCTGTTCTTGCATGTGGGAGCGTGTGAAAAGTCTAACGGATCTCTCTGGTGCTCAAAATCCGCATTACGCTTCGAGCGTTACGTGGGAACCGCAAGTGGCGCTCGATCGCGCGAAGGCCTACTATCGCCAGCGCCTGGCAAATGAGAAACCACTTGGCGAGGGTCCGGAAAAACAGGCAGATTCTGCTGCACGAAAGGTGTTCTTCGCTTATGCGGGCGAAGAAGTCGAGCGGGCATATATAACTGAAAAGGACGGCAAAGTTTCCGCCCGCATCCCTTTCCTTCCGCGAAATCCAGATGAGGCGCGGACGACTGAACTCTATACCGATGCGCGTTGGCCCACGAGTGAAGTAGATAAAGTTACCTATTTGCATTATGGGACTGACTGTCCAAATTACAAAAAAGGAAAGCCGGGTGGGCTGGCATCCGTCGCAGATTTTGACGGTCACGAAACGTGTAGCGAATGCCATTTCGGTGTGTCGTCTTTAGGGTACGTTGCGATTGCAACGACTTCTGTCGAAAGGGGCTTCGAGTACCACTTCGATAAGTTCAAAGAGGCTCTGGAAGACTACGTCGAATGCCGCAACAAAGAACTCGAACTTGAGCGTCAGACCGAGGATGAGGCCGACCGTGCGGGCAATGCGTTTGACCAGGCCATTAAAGCGCTTTCCGGCGAGCGCCCGCGTATCGCCCCACCTGGCCGCAACGGCGTGGTCGCCTTTGCAGTTTCGGGTGACATTACCAGCCCCGATCAACTTAACTCCTCGTTTAACGCGGCAGTCAGGCTTGGCGATCGCGGTGCTATCTCTGCCGCGGTGCTGGCGCCCGATGAGGCGACGGCGCAAAACAACGTGCTTTCGCGATTTTTCTCGACATTGAAGGAACGCTCGGGCGGCGTTGCCGGCGTGCTCGACGGCGTCATGGATGTTTGGGGACGGCTACTCGTGGGATACGGTGATATCCAAGGCTCAGCCGACGAACTTATGGACGAGATGATTAAAGGCCTAGGAGGGGGCAGCGGCGCGTTGGGCTCCATCGCATCGTGGCTCGGCGATACCGTTTCGGCGTCCGTGGCGGCGCTGGGTTTGGAACCGTGCGACTTGCGCCTGCGAAAGCCGGTGCTGACCGATTCCGCCAATATCATTAAGAGTCCGGGGTCTGACATTGCGGGTCTCTCTCAAGCGCAAGACAAACTGCGAAGTATTCCGTTGGGCGTGACCGATCCCAAGGCGCTTTGCGAGGCGTTGGAATATCAAGTCGAACGCACCATTAGCGGTACGGTGTTCACACTTGCGGAGATTCCTCTGCCCGGCGGCGGCTCCATCCCGCTCACCGTCGATGTCGCCACGCTGGTTGGCGCTCTGGGCGGTGGGTCGTAATGAGTATCCGCATGCGTCTGCGCGAGGAGCGCGCCCAAGCGACGGTGGAGATGGCAGTGGTTACGCCCGTTTTGCTGGTGCTGGCACTCATCGTGTACAACGTCATGATCTTTGCCAGCGCTGTCGCGCGCTTCGACCGCGTGGCGCCCGACATCGTGCTAGCGCATGCCGTGGCGTCGGAGGGGGAGGGCGACGAAAGCTCTGCCGATGCCTCGGCGACGGTTCAGACTCAAATTCTGAATGCCATGGAAGGCTATGACTTACAGATCGAAGTGTCGAGCGAGCAAGGCGCGAAGGCATCGGATGGTGGCCTGCTCTCCCTATCCGGTACGTTTAGGACCTACACCTGCACCATGCACTATGAGCCGTGGCCGACTTCTCTCAGCATCGCTGGCGTTCCGCTGGGGGCGCCGACAACGTTGTCGCACGAGCGTGCGGTGACGGTCGATCCATGGCGTCCGGGGGTGGTCATGTGACCGCGGTCTCGTCCTACATCGCCTACGCGCGGGCACTCAATAGGCTGGGTTGGACGCCGGCCGAGTTTGTGGTGGCGGAGTCGTTTGTCGTGCGCCTGCGCGGCATGCTGGGACGGCGTCCGGTTGCCGCCAACGGCCTGCCGCTCGTCATGGCGTTTCCACGCTGCTCTTCGGTCCATACGTGTTTTATGGCCTATCCCATCGACATCGCCTTCATCGATCGCGACGGCAATATCCTCGCGCGCTACGAAAACGTCCGCCCTTGGCGCATGTGCTCCTGCCCCGGCGCCTGGGCCGTACTAGAGCGTCCTTCAATCATTGTTTCGACCCCTGCTCTCCAACGCGTGCCGGCTTAAGAATTGGCGACAGTGGACTTTCGTCATACGAAATTGGGTAAGATGGAGGAGAAGATGCATGGATGTTGAGATCCATCCCAACGCTAAAAAGCACCTGACGGAAAAGCAGGTGCTTAGCGCTTGGCTTGCGGTTACTGAGTGCATTCGTCGCGAGCCGAAGGACGAGCCGCCGAGATGGCTTGCAATTGGATGGCTCTCAGACGGACGAAGCGTGGAGCTTGTCGCGGTCGAGCTTGTCCGTGGGTGGCTTATCATTCATGCCTTGTCTCCAGTCCAGAAGAAATTTTGGCAGGAGATTGAACAGGCTCGGCAAAGGGGTCGATGATGGGCAAGACGTATACGGCCGCTAATGGTCAGGTTGTAACGGATGAAATGATTGACGCGTGGTGCGAGTCGTACGAGCGCGGAGAGTTTCCGGATGGCGAACACACCGTTGGTGGGATCGTGCATGGACGGCCCCCGCTCTCAGGTGAGGGGACGGCAACGCTGTCGGTCAAGATTCCTCTGGGAATGAAGGAGGCCATTCGTCGACGGGCGGCTGCTGAGGGGATGACGCCAAGTGAGTTTGCCCGTGCGGCTCTGAGTGAAAAACTTCTTGCTGCCGGCTGATGCCTCTGACGTGCCGATTTATAGAACCGAGGCTGTGCCCAAAAACTTTTTTAAAATTCTCGGTTGACCGGAACGCGTCCTTGGTTATACTAATCAAGCCTTGAAACAAGGCACACCTCAAATGGCTG
>CAUBGU010000038.1 GCA_958435545.1 uncultured Collinsella sp. | reverse complement strand
AGGTGTAGAACGCCGCCTGACGCTCGCCGGCCGCGCGGAATCCGCAGCCGTACGCACCACCCTTCACGCGGATCTCGTTCCACAGGTAGTCGTAGGAGAGCGCGTTGGCGGCAACCGCCCAGGCGCCCGTCACGTCAATGCCCAGGCGACGCGGATCGCACGCACGCGCGGCAAAACAGATGTCGCTGGGGATGACAAAAGCCTCGTGGCGGTCGCACGGCGCCGGCACCACGAGCGCGTCGCGGCCGGCATCGGCGCCGTCGCCAGCGTCCAGCCCCAGGTCGCCCGCGGCATCCCAGTACGCGTCAAAGTCCTCGTCGCTGCCGGTAAAGCTCGCCATGCAGCCGTCGGCCACAAAGATGCGGCCCGCCAGCTCGGTAAGCTTGGCGCGCAGGCCGTCCAGGCGCTCGTCAAAGTGGTCGAGCAGATCGCGCAGGAACAGATAGAAATCAACGCCCGAAAGCTGCTCGCGCACCACGGCCGAAGGCGAGCTGTAGCTCATCGCGCGACCGAGCGCCGCCGAGTGGCCGTTGTTGATAAAGCCCTGCTCAAGCCCAATGCGAATCTGCGTGAGCACGTCGCGCATGCGGTCGGCGTCGGCGTCCGCCAAAAGCGTGCTCGACCATACCTCGCGCGGCAGACTCGCCAGTGCATCGATCTTCTCGGACAGGGCGCCGGCGCTCACCAGCAGGTAGGGGCGCACGCCGTCTACTTCGGGCTGCGTCATGACTTCGGTCGTAAAGCTCAAAAAGCCGAGCTTGCCGGCGAGCAAGTTATCGAGTTCCTCGGCCGAGTGCTCGCGCGTGGGCAGCTGCTTAAGCAGGCGGCAGAGCAGTGTCACATAGGGCAGGTCCTCAAACGCGACGCAGCTCAGGTCGAAATACTGCATGGCGTAGGCCAGACGGTTGGTGGGGATGCCGTGGCGCAGGCAGGGGATGGGCGCGGTCGTGTCCACGACCAGTGGCGGCTCGGGGCGCGCCTCGCCAATGTCGGACACGCGCAGGCGCGGCAGCGTGGCCTTGGCCTCGGGTGTGTCTTCCGCCTCCTGCGCGGCACGCAGCGCGGCCGTGCGCTCGACCACGTCGGCCAGCTCGGCATCGGTCATGGCGTCGCGCTTGGCTGCCAGCTCGGCGGCCTCGGCACCCTCCGAACCCTCGGCGGCGTCCACCGGCACCAGCTCGACCAGTGCCATGTGATCGTTCTGCAGCACCAGCTCGCGCAGCAGGTCTTCAAAATAGCTGCCGTCCAGCTCACTGCGCAGCTCCTCGTACACCGGGCCGTACTTGAGCGCCAGCGTCGCGGCGTCGTCATCGTAGAGCCACGTGCTCAGCGCGTCGCACGCAATGGCCACGCCGTCGGCGATACCGTAGTCGCGCTGGCGCAGGTCGTATTCGTTGCTGCTGATGATGGCTTCCAGGCGCTCGCGTGGAACGCCATGCTCGCATAGGTCGCGGCAGGCGTCCTGGAACACGCGGCGAAGCTCGCGCGCCACGCCGGGCTGCGCGTTTTGCAGCATGATGAGCTCGTAGGGCTGCAGGCTCTCGGCCGCGGTGTAGCTCACCACATTGCCGCCCAGGCCGGCGGCCAGAATGGCCTTCTTAACTGGCGCTTCGTTGGAGCCCAGCAGTGCCTCAAACAGGATATCTGCCGCGATCGTGCGTTTGCGGTCGAGCGCGCTGCCCAGCACAAGACCCAGGCCCACCAGGGCGTTCTCGGGTGTAGTGGCCATCTCGACGCGCTTGTACTCGCAGGTCACGGGTGCCTGCACGCCCAGCGGATTGGGCGCCAGCGTGGACGGGTTCTCGCCGGCGGCGACGGCAGCGTCCATGCGGCGGCTCGCGGCACTCGGCTGCGACAGATAACGCTCGTCCAAAAAGGCCAGTGCGCGGTCCACATCTAGGTCGCCGTAGAGCGTGATGTAGGAGTTGGAGGGATTGTAGTGTCGCGCGTGCGTGTCCAGGAACTGCTCGTAGGTGAGCGCGGGAATCGCGCGCGGGTCGCCGCCACTCTCGTGCGCATAGGCGGTGTCGGGATAGAGCGCGGCGTTGACGGCATCGTCCAGCACGCTCATGGGGTCGGACAGCGCGCCCTTCATCTCGTTGAACACCACGCCGTTATAACGCAGCGTGCCCTCGTGCAGGCTCGCGGCGCTGCTGTCGCCGTCGCCCTCCGGCAGGTTCAGTTCGTAGTGCCAGCCCTCCTGCTCAAAAATGGTGGGCTTGGTATAGATGGCCGGGTTGAACACCGCGTCCAGGTACACGTCCATCAGGTTGTACAGGTCCTGTTCGTTGGTGGTGGCAACGGGGTAGATGGTCTTGTCGGGGTAGGTCATGGCGTTGAGGAACGTCTGCATGGAGCTCTTGATCAGGTCCACGAACGGCTCCTTGACGGGAAATTTGGCCGATCCGCACAGGACCGAGTGCTCAAGAATATGGAACACGCCGGTGGAATCGGCTGGCGGCGTCTTAAAGCCAATGGCAAAGGCCTTGTTTTCGTCGTCGCACGCCAGGTACAGCAGGCGAGCGCCCGAGGCAGTGTGTCGCAGCACGTAAGCGTCCGAGTCGAGCTCGGGCACGGTCTCGCGGCGCTCGACGGCAAAGCCGTGGCAGGTAGTGCCGGGCACCAGCAGTGCAGCGGCTGCGGCGCGCGGGTCGGTTGAGGTGGTGGGCATATGCAGTCTCCTTTGACGCCCCAGCGGGGGCGAATCGAGTCGAATCCTCGAGAGTATACCCATATGGGGCCGCGACCCTGCGGCGAACTGGAGACGATGCCAGCGGATTGGGCGAAGGGCTCGCGTGCCCGCCGCACGAGCGTGGAAAATTGGACACTCGCCAAACGAGAGTGGATATTCGGACGGACGAGCGAGGATTTCCGGATACCTATCGAACGAGAGTGGATATTTGGACGGAATTTGCCGCAAAAGCCCCAAAAACCGTCCAAATATCCACTCTCGATATCCGACCGTCCGAAAATCCTCGCTCGTCCATCACTCGCGTATCTCTCGTCCCTCATTCGTCTCTAATATGAGAGATGACAGGAAGATGAGAGAAAAATATGAGAGATAACTGAGCAGCAAAGAGACAGGCAATCATGGTATTGTCTCAATACCAATTGTTCTACCAGCAAAAATATGTATAAATGAAGCAAATGGTAGACATTCCATCTCTATCTATCTCTTATCTCTAAGCCGAGAGATAGAGAGATAGATGAGAGATAATTACGAGAGATAACTGAGAGACGAAGGAAATCTATCCGCGGCATTCTCTGCAGGACCGAGCGAAAGGACGTGCAGATGAACGAAAACGAGCTGACCGGTCTGCTTGAGTCTTTAAGGCGTATGGGCTCGGATGATCTTAACGTCGAAGCGAAGGAGAGCGCCACGACGCTTTCCCGCGACGTGTGGGAAACGGTGAGCGCATTCGCGAACACTGCCGGCGGAACCATCGTGCTCGGAGTGAGTGAGCGCGCAGGTTTTGTCCCGGTTGAGAACTTCGAGACCGAGAAAGTGCTCAACCAATTCGTGGCGGGCATGGGCGATGCCGGCGGTCGCGGAAAGCTGGCCAATCCGCCCAAATACACCATTGAGCGCGTGGAGCTCCAGGGCACCGTGGTTCTGGTCATCACGATTGAGGAGCTCGACCCGTCGAGCAAGCCTTGTTATGTCATAGAGCGGGGCGCCCAGGGCGGCAGCTACAAGCGCATCGATGACAAAGATGTGCCGCTTTCATCGACCGAGGTGCTCGCATTGGCGTCATACGGTCGAGCGACTCCGAGCGATCGCGACGCGGTGGCGGGTGCGGGCGCGGACAATCTCGACGAGACGCTGGTCGACCGTACGATAGATCGGGCTTTCTCGTTGACGCCCCGGGCAATGCGCGGCGCGCCGGACAAACAAACGAAGCTGGAGCGCCTAAATATCCTTGATTCCCAGGGCAATGTCACCAAGGCTGGACTTCTAGTTGTGGGCACCTACCCTCAGCAGTTCTATCCCAAGCTCTTCATTGACGTGGCTGTCCATGCGGGAACTCAGAAGGGCATGGCGGGGTCGCTGAGATTCATGGACCGCACAATCTGTGAGGGAACGTTGGGCGAGATGATCTCGGATGCCGTCGCAGCCGTCGCCAAGAATTTGCGGCGAACCTCGACCGTCCAAGGTGTCTCGCGTGTCGACTCGCTTGAGATTCCCGAGGAGGTTCTGCGCGAGGCAATCGCCAACGCCGTAATCCATCGAGAATACGGGGATCGGTTCTGTGGACAATCGATTGCCGTCGACGTCTTTGACGATCGTGTCGAGGTGACGAATCCTGGCGGCCTTTACGGGGGAAAGACTCGCGAGAACTTGTTTGACGGCAGCTCCCGATGCCGTAACGCGACGCTCGTGAAACTCATGTCGATTGTCCCGCTGCCGGATGGCGCAGGTTCGCCGGCTGAGGGCAATGGCTCGGGCATCCCGATGATGATCGATGCCATGCGCGCGCATGGTCTGGCCGAGCCCCTGTTCTGCCCGGGGTTCGATCGGTTCAAGGTCGTACTTTACCGTTCAAAGATCGAGCCGGTCGAACATGGCGGGGGCTTAATTGTGACGGCACTCAAACACTACGGCGAGCTGGGGACGCGTGAGCTGGCAGAACGCACGGGGCTTACAATTTCCCAGGTTAGGTCGCGCGTCAACGCGCTCATTGCTCAAGGCGAGCTTGAGCCCACGGCGCCGGCGACGAGCCGCAACCGCAAGTATCGACTGTCAGAGCGCGTGGAATAAATGCGTTAGTGGACGAGGCGACCCAATAATCGACCCTCAATTGGCGTCCATTAAGGTAAAGCGGTTGTTGCCCAGTCGACGGTGATGCTAAAGACTCGGCTTACGCCGGCATGGCCCCGAACCCGTCTATCAGGAACAGCCTAAGAACCAGCTTGATGACATTTCCCGGTTTGACTTCTGCCGCGTCAAAGACGTGGCGCTCGGCGAGCTCGCTGCAGTATGCATAGATGTCGCGGATAAGGTCCGCGCCCGAGAGCGTAAACATGTAGCCTGCGTCCGAAAGCGCATTGGGCGCGGCAGGCAACTTGGCCATGTGGCAGAACGTTTGCAGGTCGGGCGCCATAGCGTCCTGGTAGCCAAGATGGCTGCCGTCTTCTTGTGCGACGAGTTCCAGCTGGCGTACTCGATTCAGCGCCGCTGCCAGCACAAAGCTCGGTGTGGGAGCATTGACGTCCTCCGTGCTCGCCACGAGTCTGCCTGCTGCCTGCGTGACAAGCCAAGCGACCTCGCGCTGGCAACGCACGGCCTTGCGCGTAACCGGCTTGATGGACGAAGAAGAAACGCTTCCCTTAGGCGGATTCGAAGCAGCCACAAGACCCTCCCATGAACAATCCGGCCCAACAAGCTCGGATGAAACACGTGCTACATCAGTATACAGGGGAGTGGGGTAGCGGAGTACAAGCGCGCCAACGGCAAACCGAGAGCATCAACGACGTGCCGATCGCGGAATGAGATCTCGTAATAATTGACTCTCGGCCATATTATTGAGGGGCATGACTCGCGTTCGTATGGTTGTAGGTGCTGGCGATGAACGACATTGACCTTGCTGTTCCGTTGATGGATGGACCAAGCTATGACCGTGCCTGCAGTCTCGTGCCTTCCGAATACGTTGAGGCATGGGAGTGGTTTCTGGGTGAGGAACAGCGCGGCGGCGTTTGGACCAGCCTTCCGCACCACACCAAGGAAGATAGCCCTCAGTATCAGTATCGTTTGAGAATTGGCTCGGACTTCTTTCCCGTAACGCGGGATTCAGGGATCTTCTGGCCGGGCCAGGATCGGGTGAAGCAAGATCCCAATAAGATCTTTGCGCTTTCGGTCCATAACTCTAAAAAGAGCTTCTACACCGATGTGCCTCCGCTCTATTTGGACGATGGTACGTGGGTCATTAAGTACTCGGTTCAAGCGCCGGGTACCGTTGGTTTTCGAGACCAGAATTACAACCGTAAAATGCTCAACTGCATGGAATGTGGCGTTCCAGTCGGAGTCATATTTGCAACCGAGGTGGGCTACAAGGTGCTCGGCCTTGCGTTTGTTGAGCGGTTCGAGCCCGAAAACGGATGGTTTGTTCTGCACGGTCCTGTTCATAAAGGCGGACCGGACCCTCGTTTTGCACCCGACATGAGTTATCTGAAGCACATGCCCGTCGATATTGAGTTTACCGGACAGGGTACGACCGACGACGAAAAGGTCCGCTATGCGTTAAGGCGCGAGCGATTGGGGCAGCAATGGTTCCGCAAACAGCTCGTTGCCGCCTATGATGGCCGTTGCGCGGTGTCGGACTGCGGCGTCAGCGAAGCTCTGGAGGCTGCACATATCGAGAATTACTCGGGACCCAAATCGCAGGTTGCCAGCAACGGCATTCTGCTTCGGCGCGATCTTCATTCCCTATTTGATGCTCACCTGATTTCGTTTGAGCCTGTTTGCGGCGAATATCGGCTGTGCGGATCGTACCTGCTGGATAAGACCGACTACGCTTCCTTTGCGGGTGCGACGCTAAGGCAGCCGAATGAGCGTCAGTGGCGACCCGATACGGTGTTTCTTGAGGCCCATCGCATTGAGTTCGATCGCTCGGAAAAGAAGCGTGAAAAGGCGGGGCTTCTGCCGTATTAGCGTATTTGGCTTTGGCATTCTTTGACGATCGTGTTGTTTGATCGGATCGCGTGGCGATGCAATCTCGCGCCCGCCCGCCGGTGCATGCTCTTCCTGATTTGTATAGCGAGAAGGGGCATGTATGAGCTGGCGAGGCGATATTGCGATGGGGAAGTACGGAAAACTGCCGTGTGCCCTTATCGACAACAATATGTTTCCGGGCGTAGAAGTTGATTGCGGGTCGTTTGTCGTCGCCTGCCCTTGCTGCGGCTCGCAAATACCGTGTCTCGACATTCGGTTCATCGATGCACGTGACAGGTTCAGCGACGAAGTGAGGAAACGTACGGGCGTTCATATGCCGGTGTATCCGGAGAAATGCCCTGTTTGTGGCCTCGATATCGTGTACGACGCCGGCGACGAGGGATAGGTGATGCGGAGGAGTTGGCTGTGAGTGTCTTTTGCCTCTACAAATAAATCCCCTCACCGAGTTGCTTGTGGAACTCGGCGTGATGGTCGCGTGCCCAGGTAAAGAGCGCCTGGTCAAAGTCGGTACGCGTGGCCGGGACGCCAAAGACGCCGGCAACTTCGACGCGTATAAACTCCAGTGCCGGCAGCTTGTTGATGGCAGTGAGGGCAAACGGGGACGAGGGCTCCTCGAACAGATAGCGGCTGCCTTGCAGCGCGTCGCAACTGGTGCACGTGTTGCCGAGCGACGGGGCTTTGGAGGCTCGCGCGCCTACGGGCTTGTAGCCGCAGCGCTTATGAAGGTAGTCGCGGATCTCGCCCGGTACGCAGCCAAGAGCGGGCACGATGGCGAGTGCGTTGGCGTTGGCCGTGTCGATGGCAATGTACCCGGCTTCGTTGGGCGCGTGCGCGATGGCGATGCTCTCGTCGTTATCGGTTCGATAGGGAATGCCGAAGGCCGCGACCGAGGTCTCTTTGTGACACTTCCAGCACTCGCGCTTGCCCAGTACTAGATATATATACGGCGCTGAGGGGTCGGATCGGTCAACACCGGGCAGCCACTCGGCAAAGGGCTCGGGGTTGACGCCGCTGGGTACATACCAGATCTTCTTGGTCCGGTCCCATTTGGCGCCCAGCGCCTTGGCTTCTTCTTTGTGCGAAAAGGGGACATCGAGCTCGGTGCGCATGGCGGCTCCTTGGTGCTGCAGGTGCAAGTGGCTCAAGGATACCGCAGGACGCAGACATCGCGGCGTTTTGCTGAGAAGTTGCGGCTTGGATGGGTTCGAGATGTGTTGGTCTCGGCCTCGGTGACTATTGGGGCGGTTTTGATTGACTGCGGAGTCAGCCGGGATAGGCACTTGGGTCGCTGACGCGGTTTTGTGTATGGGCAGGGTGGTTGCTTGGGCGGTTGGAGCTGCCAGCTGATTTGGCGACATAAAACAAAACAGCCCAGAGACATAGCCTCTGAGCTGCGAACATTTGGTGGGCGTTAGAAGATTTGAACTTCTGACCTCTTCCGTGTCAGGGAAGCGCTCTCCCCCTGAGCTAAACGCCCGATCAAGGGTGCGCAAGCGCGCAAGGGATAATATAACGGAGCCTGAACTCGGTGGCAAGAACATTTTTAAAAATCGCTTACATTGTGGAATTCGGGGGCTTTGTCATATCCATCTCAAAAGAGCCTGCTGCCGCGATTTGGCTGTCGCATAATGCAAGGCCATTGCGGTATCGAGCTATGGAAAGACGCCTGCGGAATTGTCCTACCGATAAGCGGACAAGCCTCCAGCTGGTGACTTCGCCGTGGTAAGGTAAGCCGAATTGTTTCCAGGCTGTTTCGGGGGAGTGGAATGAGCAAAGAGTGTGTCGAGCAGGTCGAAGGCGCAGGGGCTTCGGTGCCGATGACCGATATATCGAACATTGATGTGCCCGAGGGCACCGACGAGCTCAGCCGCAACACCCGCCGCGCCTGGCGCGAGCGCCTGAACAGCGCTTCGACGCGCAAGATGATCACGGGCGTCTTGGCTACGCTGGTGGGCGGTTCGTTTTGGGGCTTTTCGGGCACCAGCGCGAGCTTTCTGTTTGATACCTACCATGTCGACACCTTGTGGCTTATGAGCGTGCGTCAGATTCTCGCCGGCCTGCTCTTTATGGCTGTGGTTGTCACGCGCGACCGCGCACGCCTGGCCAAGCTTTGGACGACGCCCGCTGATCGCAAGCAGCTGCTGCTCTTTACCGCTTTTGGCCTGCTGTTCAACCAGTTTTGCTATCTTTCGGCCGTGCGCCTGACGAACGCCGGAACCGCGACGGTGCTCCAGTGCCTGCAGCTCGTTATCATCATGGGCTACGCCTGCGTGACCGATCGCCGTATGCCGCGTACTCGCGAAGTCATCGGCATTGGCCTGGCTCTGGGTGGCACCTTTTTAATCGCTACCGGCGGTGACCCTACCAGTCTGAGCATATCGCCGCTTGGCCTGGTCTCAGGCCTTATGTGTGCGGTTAGCGCCGCCTGTATGGCGGTGATTCCCGCCAAGATTCTGTCCGAATACGGTAGCCCTATTGTTACGGGCTCGGCTATGCTTACGGCGGGTGTCGTTTCGAGTGTCTTTGTGCAGCCGTGGGCTCATATGCCGGCCCTCGATGCTGCCGGCATCGAAGCGCTCGCGGTGTTTGTGATCGTGGGCTCTTTCCTGGCGTATATGCTCTATATGCAGGGCGTCAAGGATATTGGTTCCGTACGCGCGAGTCTCATCGGAACTGTGGAGCCGGTTTCGGCGACCATCACCAGCGCAGTTATGCTGGGGACGGTGTTTTTGCCGACCGATCTTATCGGCTTTGTCATGATCATCGTGATGATGTTCCTCACGGTGTAGCTGGCGCCGCTGCCAAGACGGAAAAGGTGTTGTGCCGCATTTTCGCCAATTGACGTCCGTGTCTGGAGTTTAGCTGTCGATGCTCAAAATGCCATAAACTAGTAACGTTATGGACTTTTTCATTGCGACTCAATTGCGAGGATTTCTTTATGGCTGGTAATCACTTTAAGGGCAGCGATAGCGGCCGCCCTGCAGTTCCGCCGCGTCCGAACGGGGCTGGTAAGGCCGGCACGCCGGGCGGCGCTGGACAGGGCGGTTCCGGTAAGCGCGTGTCCCCGGGCGAGACGGCGATGTTTACCGCTCTGTACGAGCAGTCTCAAAAGGCAAAAAAGACCGGCCGTGCAAGAGGGAATGTCTTTGCGGGCGGTGCAACCTCCACGTCGCAGCCGAGCGGGGCTCCTTCGGTACCCGCGAACAACGCAGGTGCTGCCAACGCCGCGAATGCCGCCGGTAACGTTAATGCCGACAAGGCCGCCAACAATACTCCCTCTGCCGGTGGCGCGGGGCTTACGGGTAACCTTGGCACGATTTACACCGGCGCCTCCGAGACTGGCACGTTTGCCCGCCTGGATGATAGCGGTGCCGAGTTTGCGGGCTCGGGTTCCAAGGAAGATTATTACGATTTTGGCTTGAACTACGGTAGCGACGCTTCGTCGAGTTCGACCTCTGACGGTCTGGTCCGTCATCGCCATCGCAAGGGCGAGCGCAAAAAGCGTCACACCGGCGCCATTATTGCCGCTGTAGCCGCGGTGCTTCTCGTTGCGCTTGGCGCAAGCGGCTTTATGCTGCTTAACTCGGCAAGGACCGTAAAGAGCGAAGCGAAGGAGGCTGTCAAGATCGTCGGTGGCCTTAAGGACAAGGTCACGTCGGGCGATTTTTCGACGCTGCCTGACGACGCGAAGAAGATCGATGAGCTCTGCGACAGCATGAAGGCGGAGACCTCGAGCCCGCTGTGGGCGGCGGCTTCGTTTATCCCGGTGTATGGCAGTGACATCAACGCAGCCCGCACCATGATTGATGCCCTGTCCGATGTCTCGAGCAACGCGCTGGTTCCCATGGCCGACAACCTTTCGCAGGCCACGCCCGGCAAGCTGTTCCAGGACGGCATGATTAACGCGTCCGCGCTGCAGGCGGTCGCCGATTCGCTTTCTGATAGCTCGAAGGTGTTCAAGAGCGCCAACGAGAAGGTCCAGGGCATTGGCGATACTCATATTTCCCAGGTGACCGAGCTGGTCGATAAGGCCAAGGACGGCTTTGCCACCCTCAACGGTGCGGTCGACGCGGCGGAGAAGGTCGCCCCCGTCCTTCCCCAGATGCTCGGCGCCAACGGCCAGACGCGCAACTACCTTATGTACGCCATGAACAACGTCGAGATTCGTGCCTGCGGCGGCTTTGGCGGTTCGCAGGGCCTGATTTCGGTCACCGACGGTCAGATGTCGATTGGCGAGTTTGTTCCCCGCATTGGACTCAGCGAGGATGAGGCAGTCGAGAGCGTCGACGAAGAGGATGAGGCGCTGTTCGGCAACCACAGTAACCTGTACAACTCGGGCAATACCTATTCGCCTGATTGGCCCCGCAACTCGCAGCGTGTCGCCGCGCTGTGGAAGTCCCAGTATGGACAGGACGTTGATGGCGTCATCGGTATCGACCCGGTGTTCCTGCAGTATCTGCTGGGCCTGGTCGGTAATGTCTCGCTGCCCGACGGAACGGTTGTCGACGGCACCAACGCCGCAAAGGTCCTCATGCACGATGTGTACTGGAACTATCCAGTCGAGGAGTCTGACGGCATCTTTGCATCCGTCGCCAGCGCTGCCTTCGACAAGATCCTTGGTGGTATCGGCGATGTCGATGTTACGAAGCTTGTCAGCGCCGTTGAGCGCGGTGCCGAAGAGGGCCGCCTGATCGCTTGGATGAGAAACGATGATGAGCAGAATGCCATCAAAGAGACGGGCATTGACGCTTCGCTGCCCGATCCGGATGATCCGAGTGCCGATCCCGTTGCCGGCGTTTACTTTAACAACCTGAGCTTCTCCAAGCTCGACTGGTATCTGAACGCCGACACGCAGATTGGCCAGGGCGTGAAGAACGGCGACGGCACGTGCTCCTATCGCATCACCGTTACCCTGACGAACATCATGACGCAGGAGGAGGCTGGCAAGCTGCCCGACTACGTTGCGGCGAGCGCATCCGATGCCGCGCGTGACGACGAACGCCTGAATGTCTCAGTGTTTGCCCCGACGGGCGGCAACATCAGTGACCTTACGGTTGAGGGCACCCAGTTTGGTCTTGGCGCCGCTACGTGGCATGGAATTCCCTTCTATTCGGGTACCGTTGACCTGCATGCTGGCGAGACGACGACGATCACGTATACGCTGACCACGTCGGCCGAGGCGGGGGACAAGCCGCTTACGCTGCGTCAGACTCCTACATGCCAGGCGGCTCGCGACAGCGCGTCGGCGTAGGGTTTTTCTGGTAGCGCAGATAATCGAGTACCATTTTGGGGCGGACAGGCAATCTGTTCGCCCCTATTTTGTAAGGAGAGCGCATGAAGTACTTTGGCACCGACGGCTTTCGCGGTGAGGCCAACGTTGGGCTGACGGTAGAGCACGCTTATAAGATTGGCCGTTTTGTGGGCTGGTATTACGGCGCCAACCGCAGTGCTAAGGCGCGCGTCATCGTGGGCAAGGACACACGTCGCTCGAGTTATATGTTCGAGGCGGCGCTGGTGAGCGGTCTGGTCGCGAGCGGTGCGGACGCCTACATGCTGCACGTGATCCCGACGCCGGGCGTGGCGCATCAGACCGTGGAGGGCTGCTTCGATTGCGGCATCATGATCAGCGCGAGCCACAACCCGTTTTGCGATAACGGCATTAAGCTCGTCAACAGCGACGGCTTTAAGATGGACGAGGACGTGCTGGAGCTCATCGAGGACTACATCGATGGCAAGAGCGAAGTTCCGCTGGCCACGGGCAACCACATCGGTGCCACGGTGGACTACATGCAGGGCCGCAACCGCTACATTGCTTCGCTCATTGCAAGTGCGAACTTTTCGCTGCAGGGCGTCAAGATCGGTATCGACTGCGCCAACGGCTCGGCTTCTTCGGTGGCCAAGCCGGTGTTTGACGCGCTCGGTGCCGACGTGCGCGTGATCAACGCCGCGCCCGATGGCTTTAACATCAACGTCGACTGCGGCTCCACGCATATGGAGCGCCTGCAGCGCCATGTGGTGGAGCAGGGCCTGGACGTGGGCTTTGCCTACGACGGCGATGCCGACCGCTGCCTGGCCGTGGACGAGCGCGGGCGCGTGGTCGACGGCGACCAGATCCTGTACGTGTGCGGCGTGTATCTGAACAAGCACGGGCGCCTCTCGGGCGGTACCGTGGTGCCGACGATTGCCAGTAACTTTGGCCTTGTCAAGTCGCTGGAGCTTGCCGGCCTGAGCGCCGTGACCAGCGGCGTGGGCGACCGTCACGTGTATGCCAAGATGCGCGAGGGCGGCTACAGCCTGGGCGGCGAGCAGACGGGCCATACGATCTTTGGCGATATCGAGCGCACGGGCGACGGCATTATGACCTCGCTGCGCGTGATGGAAGTGATTCGTGCCGAGCGCGAGACGCTCTCGCAGCTCACGGCTCCGTGCAAGTTGCTGCCGCAGGCGCAGGTGGCCGTGCGCGTGGCGGACAAGGACGCCGCGCTCGAGAACATGGGCGTGCAGAACGCCATCGCCGAGGCCGAGGCTGCGCTGGCAGGCGAGGGCCGCGTGCTCGTGCGCAAGAGCGGAACCGAGTCGGTTATCCGCGTGCTGGCCGAGGCGCCCGACCAAGCATCCGCCGATGCCGCCATGAAGCGCATCGCCAACGCGCTCGAGGCTCTGTAAGGTAGTCATTGGGGACGTTCTTAAACGACTAGGTGGAAAGGGGGCGCCGCGGATTGGTTCCGCGGCGTCCCCTTTGCGTTGGCGTGTCGGTTATGCCTTACAGTTCGTAGAGCGTGGTGAACTTGTCCTGCAGGTAGCTGCAGTAGTAGCGGGCATCGAACGCCATGCCGCACGCGCCCTTGATGAGCTCCGGCGCGTCCTTGGCGCGGCCCCACTGCCAAATGTGCTCGCCCAGCCAGGCGCGGACGGGTGTCAGGTCGCCGCTCGCACAGGCGCCGTTGAGGTCGACACCGTCGCGGCACATGGCCGGCACAAACATGGCGTCGTAGGCGCTGCCCAGCGCATAGGTGGGGAAGTAGCCAAACGAGCCACCGCTCCAGTGCGTATCCTGCAGGCAGCCGTGCGTGTCGTCGGGAACGGGAATGCCCAGGTACTCGTTCATAAAGCGGTTCCAAAGCGCGGGGATGTCCTTGGCCGTGGCCTCGCCGGCAAACAGCATGCGCTCGATCTCGTAGCGCACCATAACGTGCAGCGGATAGGTGAGCTCGTCGGCCTCGGTGCGGATCAGCGAAGGCTGCGCGATGTTCACGGCGTGGTAGAGCGTGTCCTCGTCGACGTCGCCGTAGACCTCGGGTGCGTGGCGGCGCAGCACCTCGAGCAGCGGTCCCATAAAGGCGCGGCTGCGACCCACGGTGTTCTCGAAAAAGCGGCTCTGGCTCTCGTGGATGCCCATGGAGGTGCCGCCCTCAAGACAGGTGCGCGCATAGGCGGGATTGACGCCCAGCTCGTACATGGCGTGTCCCGCCTCGTGGATGATGCTGTAGACGTTGGAGATGCAATCGTCCTCGTAGATGTGTGTCGCGATGCGCGCGTCACCCACGGCAAAGCCCTCGCTAAACGGGTGCTCGGTAAAGGCAAGCGTGGTGTCGTTCAGGTTCAGGCCGACGAGCTTCATAAGGTCGAAGCTCATGGCGCGCTGGGCGGCCTCGGGCACGCGGGCGTGCAAAAAGTCGGCAGCGGGCTGCTGGCCGCGCTCGCCGATGGCGTGCACGAGCGGCACGACCGTGGCCTTGACCT
>CAUBGU010000037.1 GCA_958435545.1 uncultured Collinsella sp. | reverse complement strand
CCGAGCTCGTGCCCGGTGACGTGATCATGCTCGAGGCGGGCGACTCCGTCCCGGCTGACTGCCGCGTCCTCGAGAGCGCCACAATGAAGATCGAGGAGGCCGCCCTTACCGGCGAGTCCGTGCCCGTCGAGAAGCATGCCAACGTGATCGAGCTTGCCGCGGGCACCGATGACGTGCCGCTCGGCGACCGCAAGAACATGTGCTATATGGGTTCCACCGTTGTGTACGGCCGTGGTCGCGCCGTCGTGGTCGGCACCGGCATGAACACCGAGATGGGCAAGATTGCCGGCGCCCTGGCCGAGGCCAAGGAAGAGCTCACGCCGCTGCAGGTGAAGCTCGCCGAGCTCAGCCGCATCCTTACCATTATGGTTATCGTCATCTGCGTCGTCATCTTTGGCGTCGACATCATCCGTCACGGCGTGGGCAACGTCCTCACCGACCCGACTGCCCTGCTCGACACCTTTATGGTCGCCGTCTCGCTTGCCGTCGCCGCCATCCCCGAGGGCCTGGTTGCCGTCGTGACCATCGTGCTTTCGCTCGGCGTGACCAAGATGGCCAAGCGCCAGGCGATCATCCGCAAGCTTTCTGCCGTCGAGACCCTTGGCTGCACGCAGACCATCTGCTCCGACAAGACCGGCACCCTTACCCAGAACAAGATGACCGTCGTCAAGCACGAGCTCGCCGCGCCTAAGGAGAAGTTCCTGGCCGGTATGGCGCTGTGCTCCGATGCCCAGTGGGACGAGGAGCTGGGCGAGGCCGTGGGCGAGCCGACTGAGTGCGCGCTCGTCAACGATGCCGGCAAGGCTGGTCTCACTGGCCTGACTGCCGAGCACCCGCGCGTGGGCGAGGCCCCGTTCGACTCGGGCCGCAAGATGATGTCCGTGGTCGTCGAGACCCTGGACGGCGAGTACGAGCAGTACACCAAGGGCGCGCCCGACGTGGTAATCGGCCTGTGCACCCACATCTACGAGGGCGATAGGGTCGTCCCCCTGACTGAGGAGCGCCGTGCCGAGCTCGTGGCCGCCAACAAGGCCATGGCCGACGAGGCCCTGCGCGTGCTGGCGCTGGCAAGCCGCACCTACACCGAGGTCCCGAGCGACTGCAGCCCCGCTGCGCTCGAGCACGACCTGGTCTTCTGCGGCCTGTCCGGCATGATCGACCCTGTCCGCCCCGAGGTCGCCGACGCCATCCGCGAGGCCCACGACGCCGGTATCCGCACCGTCATGATCACGGGCGACCATATCGACACCGCCGTGGCCATTGCCAAGCAGCTGGGAATCGTCACCGATCGCAGCCAGGCCATCACCGGTGCCGACCTCGATCGCATGAGCGACGAGGAGCTCGACGCGCACATCGAGGACTACGGCGTGTACGCTCGCGTTCAGCCCGAGCACAAGACCCGCATCGTCGAGGCCTGGAAGTCGCGCGACCAGATCGTGGCCATGACGGGCGACGGCGTCAACGACGCCCCGTCCATCAAGCGCGCCGACATCGGCGTTGGCATGGGCATCACCGGTACCGATGTCACCAAGAACGTCGCCGACATGGTGCTTGCCGACGACAACTTCGCCACCATCATCGGTGCCTGCGAAGAGGGCCGTCGCATCTACGACAACATCCGCAAGGTCATCCAGTTCCTGCTTTCGGCCAACCTTGCCGAGGTCTTCTCGGTGTTTATCGCCACGCTCATCGGCTTTACCATCTTCCAGCCGGTGCAGCTGCTGTGGGTGAACCTGGTCACCGACTGCTTCCCCGCGCTCGCGCTGGGCATGGAGGATGCCGAGGGCGACATCATGAAGCGCAAGCCGCGCAACGCCAAGGACGGCGTCTTTGCCGGCAATATGGGTCTGGACTGCGTTGTCCAGGGCCTGATCATCACCGTGCTGGTGCTGGCGAGCTTCTTTGTGGGCGTGTACTTTGACATGGGCTACATCCACATCGCCGATATGATCGCCGGCAATGCCGACGAGGAAGGCGTGATGATGGCGTTCATCACGCTCAACATGGTCGAGATCTTCCACTGCTTCAATATGCGCAGCCGTCGTGCGTCGCTGTTTAGCATGAAGAAGCAGAACAAGTGGCTGTGGGCCTCTGCCGCGCTGGCGCTGGTGCTGACGGTGATCGTAACCGTGCAGCCGACGCTTGCCGAGATGTTCTTTGGCCCCGTGACGCTTGAGCTCAAGGGCGTTATCGCCGCGCTGGGCCTTGCCTTCCTGATCATCCCGCTGATGGAGATCTACAAGGCGATCATGCGCGCGGTCGAGAAGGAGTAACGCTCTCGTTCGGGCCCGCCCCACGCCCTTTCTCCCTCACTGGTCCTCGCGCTTTGCGCTGCGGGATCGTTCGGGAGAAAGGGCTTCCGGGGCGGGCCCTGCGCTATCCTTGCTGGCTTTTCTCCCGTGCGGATGAAAAGGGCTGAGGGAAAGAAGGCGAGCGGTCGAGCAATTGCTCGACCGCTCTTTTTGATTAAGGGATGTGCCCTTAGGAAACCCCTCCCGACGGGCGGGCCCTGCGGTATCCTTGCTGGCTTTTCTCCCGTGCGGATGAAAAGGGCTGAGGGAAAGTATGTGAGCTGGTCGGGCTTTGCCCGGCCAGCTCTTTTTGATTTAAAATACCTGCTCAGTTGTGATTTGTGGTGCTGGGAGGCGCTTGTGGGCAAGGCGAAGGCTAAGGCGAAGAAAAAGACGACGGGGGCGCGGGCTAAGCGCGATCGTCGTCGGAAGCTCGCGACCGAAGCCCCCGCGTCTGCCGAGGAACTGCTGGCAAGCGTGCCGGGGCTCGACGCGCTGCAGGATGTTCCGGCGTTCGACGACCTGCCTATCGATGGGGCTCAGCAGGCTGCCTTCGATGATTTTTGTGCCCAGGCCGAGGAGCCCGAGCAGATGCAACTTGGTGCCGTGGTGCGCCTGGATCGTGGGTTTCCGCTGGTGGCGACTGCCGATGACACCTTTCGTGCCGAGCATGCCGTGGGGTTTGCCAAGTCGCGTGGCGAGGACGAGGTTCTGCTGCCCGCCGTGGGCGACCGCGTGGCGGTGCGTCGTGCGCCCGGGCACGACATGGGCGTGATCGAGTGCGTGCTGCCACGCCGCACGAGTTTTGAGCGCTGGCGCGGACGCGCTCGCGGCGAGCGTCAGGTGCTTTGCTCCAACGTGGATAGCGTGCTGATCGTGCAGGCGCTCGGCGCCGGCGAGGTACTGCTCGACCGCGTGGCGCGCTCGCTGGTGTTGGCACTCGACTGCGATGCCGAGCCGGTGGTGGTACTCACCAAGGCCGACCGCTGCGACGCCGATGAGCTCGAACGCGATCTGGACCGCGTGCACCGCTTGGTGGGTCCGGACGTGCGCGTGATCGTGACGTCCTCTGCCGAGGGTCGTGGCCTGGACGAGGTGCGCGCCTGCGTGCCCGCCGGGAGCTGCGCCATGATCTTGGGTGAATCGGGTGCTGGCAAGTCGACGCTGCTCAACGCGCTGCTGGGTCACGATACATTGGCGACCGGCGGCGTGCGTGAGCGCGATGACCAGGGTCGTCACACCACGGTCGCGCGCGTGATGGTGGCGCTGCCGGGCGAAGCCGGCGTTATTGCTGACGCGCCGGGCCTTCGCAGCCTGCCGCTCGTGGGGCATGAGCGGGGCTTGGCACGCGCGTTTCCCGAGATCGTCGAGGCGTCGCGTGCGTGCCGGTTTGGCGACTGCACGCATACCCACGAACCGGGCTGCGCCGTTCGCGAGGCCGAGGATGCCGGGCAGATCGACAGCCTGCGCCTGGAGACGTTCCAAAATCTGGCGTCATCCATGCGTGTGAGTGCTCAGATGCTCGATCCCGATGTCCATCTGTAATCGAATCTACCTATGACAGCCGTCTCCCAATGGCACGGGAGGCAGCTTTTTTATTGCCGATGCGCCCCTAAACGTGCGTTTTGCCGACGTGCTGACCAAAACCTTGCCACGAGCTTGACGGGCCGGTCAGCTTTTGGTCGGCAATTGGTTTGACACTCAAAACCAAGATCGCGATCGCGTCGTTTTGCTGCTTGCCCGCTCGGACAATGGTGGTACGGGCATCCGCCCGGTGCTACCTTGAGAGGAGCGGCCGTGAACAAGAGCAAGCGCATCGCCATCAGTCTGATCGCGGGCGTGCTCGCCGCGTTGCTCTGCATGGTCTACGCATCGTCGATCCGCTCGCGGGCTGAGCAGGCCCAGGCCGAGACGCTGGCCAAGTATGGCGGCGATCGCGTCGAGGTGTGCGTCGCGGCACGCGATATCGATGCGGGCGAGACGCTTGACGAGACCAATGTCATAACCCAGGAATGGCTGGCGAGCCTGTTGCCGCGCGATGCGGCGACCGAGTTGCGCCAGGTGCGCGGCGACGTGACGACCTCACGCATCCCTAAAAATGCCGTGATTTGCGATGTCTACACCAAGGCCGAAAGCCACACGTTCGAGGTGCCCAAAGGCAAGGTCGCCGTTTCGGTGGCGGTTGATGCCGAGCATTCGGTCGGGGGCGCCACGGGCGTGGGCAGCTACGTGGACGTGTACGTGCAAAAGGACGGCGTGACCGATCGGCTGTGCGGCGCGCGCGTGATCGATACCAGCGAAGTGGCCGGCGCCACGCGCGAAGGCAAGATCGAATGGGTGACGCTGGCGGCCGACCCCGAAGACGTTAAGGAATTGCTGGGGGCCTCGGGCAAGGGGACGGTCAGTTTGACGATTCCCGCCACGGTGCGCGGCAAAAAGAGCGGAGGCGACGAGTGATGAAGGCGATCTGGCTTGCATGCTGCGCGTGTGGTGATTACGGATTGCTGCAGCGGGAAGTCGAGGGTCGCGATGCGGGCGCGCAGGTGCTTCGCGTGGGCGACCTGGATGGGCTGGTGTCCATGGCGCGGGCGTTTCCGTCGCGTCGCGGGGCGGCGATTATCGCGGCAGCCCTGTTCGATGCCGAAGACGTGCGAAAGACTGTTGCACGCCTGACGGCCGAGGGCCGTGTGAGCCGCGTGGTCGTACTGATAGAGACGCTCGATCCTTCGGATATCGAGGGGCTGTTTCGCGCGGGGGCGACCGAGGTTATCGCTGCGCGCAGCATATGCGGCAACGGGCGCGCGGGCGAGGGAACGGTTGATTACGACCGGTGTCTGACGATTGAGCCCGATGCTTTTGTTGATAGGGAACCCGGAGCGCCTCGCGCTACAAGAGGCCCGCGTGTTGATGATTGTGGAAAAGCGGAAGCCGAGCATGGTCGGTGCCCCCGGGATCCCCTTGCATACGATGATGCCGGAGAGCCGGTGCCGTATGGCGAGGAGCTTCTGACTGTAGATATGGGATACGTGCATGGCGTGAGCCTGGTCGATGAGCTCGACGAGGTTGAGGGGCTTGCCGGGAACGACAATGTTCGTGCCGATGCGGCCGTGAAGTCTCCAGACTCGGCCCCGCGGGCCGATCAACCTGCCATGCCGGCTTGGGCGCAGCATATGAGCGCTGCCGGGGAGACGGGGACGTTGCCGTCCGTGCCCGCGTCGCCTGCCCCCGCGCCGCCGGCGGATGCCGCCGCTCCGTCGCATCGAGCTCCGGTTGTCTGCGCCGTCTCGGGTTCGGGCGGTTGCGGCAAGTCGACGATCGTCGCCGCCATGGCGCACGCGGCGTCGCTGCTGGGCCTGCGCGCTGCCGTGCTCGACTTGGACCTGATGTTTGGAAACCTCTACGACCTGTTGGGCGCCGATGCCCCGCATGACATGGCGACGCTTATCGAGCCATCGGCTGCGGGCGCACTCGCCGAATCGGACATCGTGGCCGCCTCGATGCGCGTGGCCCCGGGCGTCACGCTTTGGGGCCCGGTCGCCGCGCCCGAACAGGCCGAGCTCATGGCGCGTCCGGTGGAGCTGCTGCTTGACGTCTTGCGCCGCGAATCCGACGTGGTGCTTGTCGACACCTCGGTCTTTTGGGGTGACGCCGTGGCGGCCGCGGTGGCGGCAAGCGACCGCTGCCTGGTCGTGGGCGATCAATCGGTGTCATCTGCGACGTCCGCGGCACGCGTTATCGAACTGGCGAGCCGTGTGGGCGTGCCGCGTACGCGCATGAGCGCCGTATTCAACCGGTTTGGCGCGCGCGGCGCCGACGAGGATGTCGCCATGCGCTTTGAGATTGCCTGCGCGTTGAGCTCCAAGATCCGCATCGCCGACGGCGGGCAGGACTTGACGGCGCTCATGGCATTCGGCCGTGCTGACGAGGCGGTGGGCCAGACCAGCGCTTTTGCCACCAGCGTGCGCGAAGCCACGCGCGAGATGCTCGTGGAGCTGGGCTGCGCCGTCGGTCCCTGGAGTGACATGGTCACCGACCGCGCGACGCGCACCGAGCGCCCGCGCATCCGTCTTCCCTGGTCGCGTGAGGGTGATTCGCGATGAGTTTGCAAACAAGGATTAAAGCGGCCGGCGCGGTCGCGGCGGCAGCGCCTGTTGACGCGGGACGCTACCGTGCCGTCAAGCGCCGCACCAAACGCGCCGTGATGGACCGCATGGGCTATGACGAGGTGGCGCGTATCAGCGCATACATCGATCCGGCGCGCGCCCGCTCGGAATTGCGTCCTGCGGTGGAGGCGGCGCTCAACGTGGAGGAGCCGGGCGACCTGGCGACGCCCGAGCGCGAGACCATCATCGACGAGATTTTGGATGACGTGGTGGGCCTGGGCCCGCTGCAGCCGCTCATCGAGGACGACACCGTCACCGAGATCATGGTCAACGGTTGTCGCTCGGCTTTCTTTGAGCGCGGCGGCGTCTTATATCCCATCGAGCATGCGTTTGAGGACGATGAGCAAATCCGCGTGCTCATCGACCGCATCATCTCGCCGCTGGGTAGGCGCATCGACGAGCGCAGCCCCATCGTCAACGCTCGTCTCAAGACGGGCTATCGCGTGAATGCGGTGATCCCGCCTGTGGCGATCGATGGGCCAATCCTCACCATCCGCAAGTTCTCAGACCGCATCTGTTCGTTGGACGAGCTTGTGGGCCTGGGGTCGCTACCGCTTTGGTATGCGCAGCTGCTGTCGTGTGCGGTGTCGCTGCGTCAAGATCTGGCGGTTGCAGGTGGAACGGGATCGGGCAAGACCACGCTGCTCAACGCGCTGTCGTGCGAGATATCCACCGGCGAGCGCATCGTGACGATCGAGGACTCCGCCGAGCTCAAGTTTGCGCATCACCCGCATGTGGTTCGCCTGGAGGCGCGCGAGGCTTCAATTGAGGGCGAGGGCGCGGTGACAATCCGCGACCTGGTGACCAACGCCCTGCGCATGCGTCCCGACCGCATTGTGGTGGGCGAGGTGCGCGGTGCGGAATGTTGCGACATGCTGCAGGCCATGAACACCGGGCACGATGGATCGCTCACCACGCTTCATGCGGGCACCGAGCAGGAGACCGTGGTGCGTTTGACGCTGCTTGCGCGCTATGGCATCGATCTGCCGAGCGAGCTTATCGAGGAGCAAATCGCCATGGCGCTCGACGGCATCGTGATGTCCGAGCGCCATGCGGACGGCAGGCGTTTCGTGTCCTCCTATTCGGGGGTGCGACGCGGCGCGTCGGGCGGCGTGGAGCTTGAGCGCTACGTGACGTTCGATGCCGCCACGCGCGCCTGGACACTCGATCGCGAGCCTCCGTTTATCGCGGAGGGCCTGCGCTCGGGAACGCTCACGCAAGAGGAGGTGGACGAATGGAGATCGTTGTGCCCCTCGTCGTAGGGGGCTTGACGGGGCTTTCTGCCGCGGTGGCGTGTGGGGCGGAGTCTCGTGCGCCGCGCGTGCCGCCCGTGGAGCTGGTCAGCCATGCGCTTGAATCGGTTGCCGAGAAGCTGCCGCGCGAGTTGGTAGAAAACGACCTGCTAAAAAAGATCGCCCGCTCCTGGGCGGCGCTGGTTCCAGCACATCGCCTTGGCCTTGTCATCGAGGATGACGAGGCGCGCCTGGCATGCTTGCTGCTGTCGAGTGGTGTCTGCGGCATTGCCCTGACCGTCGTATCGCTGTCGCCCATCGGCTTTGTCCTGGGGCTGCTCGCGCCGTTTGGCGTAGGCGCCGCTCGCGACACCTTCGACCGTCGCCGCGAGCAACACGATGTGGAAGAAGCCATGCCCGAGGCCTTTACGGCGCTCTCCATGTCGCTCGCCTCGGGCCATTCGCTGGCCCAGGGCATGAGGTTTGTGGGAACTCACGCGCAAGAGCCGGTGCATACCGAGTTTTTGCGCGTGGCGGCGGCGATCGACTGCGGCGTCTCGGCGACTGATGCGTTGGATGACCTACTCGACCGTATCGACGCCCCCGGCCTTTCGCTTGTCACTTTGGCGCTCAAGGTGTCGCAGCGAACTGGTGCCCCGCTTGCCGGCCTGTTATCCGAGGCGTCGAGCATGGTGGGGGAGCGCATTGAGCTCAAGCGCCGCCTGGACGTCAAGACATCGCAGGCTCGCATGTCGGCACACATGGTCTCGGCGATGCCGGCGGGTATGTGCGCGGTGCTGGCGCTGCTTTCGGCTGACTTTCGCCGCGGCCTTGTAACGCCGGCGGGTGCCGGTGCCGTGGTGCTGGGCCTTGCCCTCAACGCCGTCGCGCTGGTGGTTATCCGGCGCATTATGCGGGTGGAGCTATGAGCGTCTTGGTCTGGGCCGCGGCGTGCTTGTGCGCGCTCAGTGTGTTTATCGTGACGGGTTTGGAGCGTGCGGACGCATGCAAGATCGCCCAGGTCTGCAAACGCGAGGCGCTGCTGGTTGTTGCGGCTGCCCGATCGGTGACCGATGTCCTGGTAGCACGGTTGAGGGGCATGCTCGGCACGGGTGGTACGGCGCAGGTGTCGCTTGGCGAGGTGTCCGAGATGATCGACGTGGTGCGTCTGGGGCTTTCGGCCGGCCTTTCGTTCGATGCGGCGCTTGAGGTTTTTTGCGCCAATCGCCGATCGACGTTGGCGCTCCGCCTTGAGCGAGCCTGCATGGCATGGCGTGTGGGCGTAGGGACGCGAGAGGATGAGCTTCTGGCGGCCGCGCGCGACCTGGATGTGCGGGCGCTCGAGACCTTTGCCATCACAGCGGGGCAGGCGCTTGCCCTCGGTGCCCCGCTTGCCGAGACGCTGGCGGCCCAAAGTCGCGAGATTCGCGCGGCCCATCGCGCCGCGGTCGAGCGCGAGATTGAGCGTGCGCCGGTCAAGCTGCTGATTCCCACCGGCACGCTCATCTTGCCGGCGTTGCTTCTGTCCATATTGGGCCCGCTGCTGGGAGCAGGCGGGATGATGTAGGGAGGAATACATGAATACGATGACTGACGTTGTTGGCAAGGTCTGGAGCTTGGCGTTTTGCCAGCCAATTCACGCTCGCCAGCGTGCCGAAGAACTGCTGCGGGAGGAGAGCGCGCAGGGCACCACCGAGTACGCCATCCTAGTCGGTGTGCTCGTGGTGATTGCCATCATTGCCATCGTCGCATTTAAGGGCAAGGTCCAAGATCTATGGAGCGCTATCAGCGAGGGCATCAACAGCCTGTAGAGGGCGCCCGTCCCGTCGGCGCGTTGCTGGTGCTCGCCTGTGCGGTCGTGGCGGTGGCAGTGGCGGTTTGGGGGCTTAACGCAGCACGGCAACAACGTTTAGGGGCTGCCGCGGATGCGGGATCGGGTTCGGCTGCGGCGTCTCAAATAGACGATGCGCGAGACGTGGACGATGCGAATGCCGCCGTCACGGCGCAAACGTTCTTGCAAGCACTCGACGAGCGAGCGGACGCTGCAACGGGTTCATCTGCAAACAATGCCGTCGCTGTTCGTCTCGCATGGTCCGAGTGCCGACCGATGACCGAAGCGGCGGCGGATATGCTGCGTGCCTATCGCGAAGTGCCCACGGCGCAACTTGCTCTGAGCGGCTATCTCGACATCAAGGGTAACGTGTGGGGTGCCATCGTGCGTGACGGACGCGGCTGGGTCGATATGGTGACGGTTGCCGCGGATGCAGGTGATACTTCGTGTCGCCTGCGCGTGGTCCGCCTGACCCCGCAGACAACGAACTCAAAGGAGGGACTGTGAAATGCATGACGTCCTGCGTGAGGAATCTGCCCAGGCAACGGTCGAATACGCCATCGTCACGGTGGCGCTGCTTTCCGTCGTGTTGGCGATCGCGGGGCTTTGGCGTGCTGGTGCCGATGGGCGCTTGGCGGTGCTGGTCGAGCGGGCGGCATCTCACGGCGTCGCCTCGACATCGGTTATCGATGCCGCTGCGGGCGCTGAGGACATCGTGCTGTATTGATGCCGCGCGCGAGGATCGGGCGCAGTCTACGGTCGAGGCGGCATTCCTGCTGCCGACGTTTCTGACGCTCGTTCTGTTGGCGCTGCAGCCGGTGTGTCTGCTCTATACACGCGCGGTCATGGAGTCTGCCGCCGCCGAGACCGCGCGGCTTATGACCACGACAACGGTGGGGGACGACGAAGACCTCAAGGAGTTCACCCGCCGCCGTCTTGCCGCGGTTCCCGACGTTTCGATTTTTCATGCCGGCGGGCCCCTGTCGTGGGATATCGAGCTTGGTCGGGCCGATGCGGGCGGCGTCTCGTCCGTTTCCGTTACCGGCGAGGTTAAACCGCTGCCTGTGATTGGTGCGTTTGCGCAGGCTATGGGTAGCGCAGGCCAAAACGGCTATGTCGAGCTTAAGGTCGACGTCTCGTATCGATCGCGTCCCGAGTGGCTGGAGGGAGATTATGATTCATGGATTGCTGCATGGGATTAAGCGCTGCCTGTTGAAGGTGACGAGGGGGCTTGCGGGCCGTTGCCGACCGCGTGCTCGCTGCAAGCGAGGCGGCTTTATGGGTCGAGCCGGGATCGACCTGTTTATCGAAGACGGTGCCTATACCACGCTCTCCTCTGCGGTGGTCATCTTGGTGGTGCTCACGTTGCTGTTTTCGTCGGCGGCGGCGATATGGAGCATGTCGCGCGCGGGGGACACCCAGGCGGCTGCCGATAGCGGCGCGCTGGCAGGCGCCAATGTGGTGGCGTCCTACCATACGGCTGCGACAGTGGTGGATGCGAGCATATTGAGCTTGGGCCTAGCGGGGTTTGCCACGATCGGCACCGGCTTGGTCGCCATCCTTATTCCGGGTGCCGAGCTTGCCGCGGGCGATATGGTCGACACGGGGATCGAGATCATTAAAACGCGCAATAAGTTTGCCAAAAGCGCCTCCAAGGGCCTGCAGAAAATCGAGACGGCTCTACCGTATCTGGTTGCCGCGCGAGCTACGCAGGCCGTGTCGGCGCAGGATACCGAGGGTGCGACCTATACCGGTACGGCGCTTGCCGTGCCCAGGACGTCCGAGTCGGATTTCGTTGCGCTCGAGGGGTCCGAGATCTCGACCGATGTCATTAAAGACACATCGAAAGATCTGGAACGCGCAGCAGATGAGCTGCAGAAGGCCTCGGAGGAGACGGCGAAAGCAAAAGAGCGCGCCTGGCTTGCGGATTGCGGCGGGTCGGATCCGGCTTCGGTCGGCAGTTGCTCATGCATGTGGGAACGCGCGAGGAGTTTGGCGAAGCTTTCGGATATTGAGAATCCGCACTATGCCTCGAGCGTCACATGGGAGCCGCAAGTGGCGCTCGATCGCGCGAAGGCCTATTACCGCTTGCGCCTTGCAAACGAGGCGCCTCAAGGCTCAAGCGTCGAGACGAAAGCGGAGTCGGCGGCGCGCAAGGCGTTCTATACCTATGCGAGCGCAGAGGTCAATCGCGCATATATAACCGAAGACGGAGACCGGACCACTTCCTATATTCCGTTGTTGCCGCGCAACACTGACGAGGTGCGAGCGACGGAACTCTATACCGATGCGGCGTGGCCAACTAGTACCAACGATGGCAAAACGTATCTGCATTATGGAACGAGCTGCCCCAACTATAAGAAAGGGACGCCAGGCGGGCTAGCCTCGGTCGCTGCTTATGACGGGCAGGACAAATGCAACAGATGCCATTTTGGTGTTTCGTCGCTCGGCGCCGTTGCGGCTCCTTCGACTTCTATCGAAAACGGCTTCGAGTACCACTTTGATGAGTTCAAAGGCGCTCTGGAAGACTACGTCGAATGCCGCAACAAAGAGCTCGAGCTCATGCGCCAGACCGAGGACGAGGCTGACCGTGCGGGCAATGCGTTTGACGAGGCCATTAAAGCGCTTTCGGGCGAGCGTCCGCGTATCGCTCCGCCCGGTCGCAATGGCGTGGTCGCCTTTGCGGTTTCGGGTGCCATTTCGAGCCCCGATGAGCTCAGCTCTTCGTTTAACGCGGCGGTCAGGCTTGGCGAGCGCGGTGCTATCTCTGCTGCGGTGCTGGCACCCGATGACGCGACGGCGCAGAACAACGTTCTCTCGCGGTTTTTCTCGACGTTGGAGGAGCGTTCGGGCGGTGTTGCCGGTGTACTCGATGGCGTCATGGATGTTTGGGGACGGCTGCTTGTGGGATACGGAGACATCCAAGGCTCGGCTGACGAGCTCATGGGCGAGATGATCGATGGCTTGGGAGGGGGCAGCGGTGCGTTGGGCTCCATTGCGTCGTGGCTCGGCGATACCGTTTCGGCGTCCGTGGCGGCGCTGGGCTTGGAGCCGTGCGACTTGCGCCTACGAAAGCCGGTACTGACCGACACCGCCAATGTCATCAAGAGCCCGGGGTCTGACATCACAGGTCTTTCTAAAGTGCAGGACAAGCTACGAAGTATTCCGCTGGGCGTGACCGACCCCAAGGCGCTTTGCGAGGCGCTGGAATATCAAGTCGAGCGCACCATCAGCGGCACGGTGTTCACGCTTGCGGAGATTCCGCTGCCCGGCGGCGGTTCCATCCCACTTACCGTCGATGTCGCCACACTGGCGGGTGCCCTGGGCGGTGGGTCGTAATGGGCATCCGCACGCGCCTGTGCGAGGAGCGCGCCCAGGCGACGGTCGAGATGGCCGTGGTCACGCCCGTCCTGCTGGTTCTGGCGCTTATCGTGTACAACGTCATGGTCTTTGCCGACGCGGTCGCGCGCTTCGATCGCGTGGTGCCCGATATCGTGCTAGCGCATGCCGTGGCGCCGAGCGGGGAGGGCGATGACAGCTCCATCGATGCCTCCGCGACCGTTCAGGCTCAGATCCAACATGCCATGGAAGGCTATGACTTGCAGATTGAGGTCTCGAGCGAGCAGGGTGCGACGACATCGGATGGCGGTCTGCTTTCGCTCTCCGGCACGTTTAGGACCTATACCTGTACCATGCGCTACGAGCCGTGGCCGAGCTCGCTCGGCATCGCCGGCGTTTCGCTGGGGGCACCGGCAAAGTTGTCGCACGAGCGCGCAGTGACGGTCGATCCGTGGCGTCCGGGGGTGGTTATGTGACCGCGGCCTCATCCTACATTGCCTACGCGCGGGCGCTCAACAGGCTGGGTTGGGCGCCTGCCGAGTTTGTGGTGGCGGAGTCGTTTGCCGTGCGCCTGCGCGGCATGCTGGGACGGTCTCCGATTGCCGCCAACGGGTTGCCGCTCGTCATGGCGTTCCCACGCTGCTCTTCGGTCCACACCTGCTTTATGGCCTACCCCATCGACATTGCTTTTATCGACCGCAACGGCAGCATCCTCGCATGCTACGAAAACGTCCGTCCTTGGCGCATGTGTTCCTGTCCCGGTGCCTGGGCGGTGCTGGAACGCCCTTCAATCCTCGCTACACCTCCCGCCTTTCAACAAGTGCCGGCGTAAGAATTGGCGACAGCGGACTTTCGTCATACGAAATTGGGTAAGATGGAGGAGAAGATGCATGGATGTTGAGATCCATCCCAACGCCAAAAAAACACTTGACGGAAAAGAAAGTGCTTGGTGCCTGGTTCGCGGTTACTGAGTGCATTCGCCGCGAGTCGGAGGACGAGCCGCCGAGATGGCTTGCCATTGGATGGCTTCCAGATGGTCGAAGTATGGAACTTGTTGCAGTCGAACTAATTCGTGGATGGCTCATTATTCATGCCCTGTCTCCGGTTCAGAAGAAATTCTGGCAAGAGATCGAGCAAGCTCGGCAGAGGGGTCGATGATGAGCAAGGCGTATACGGCTGCCAATGGTCAGGTTGTAACGGATGAAATGATCGACGCGTGGTGCGAGTCGTACGAGCATGGCGGGTTTCCGGACGGCGAGCATACCGTTGGGGGGATCGTGCACGGGCGGCCTCCGCTCTCAAGCGAAGGGACGGCAACGCTATCGGTCAAGATTCCCCTAGGGATGAAGGAGGCGATTCGTCGTCGGGCGGCGGCTGAAGGAATGACGCCAAGTGAGTTTGCCCGTGCAGCCTTGAGCGAAAAACTTCTTGCGGTGGGTTGATGTCTCTAACGTGCTGTTCTATAGGGTCGGCCTTGTGGCTGGCGCCGTGCTCAAAAACTTTTTTCAAATTCTCGGTTGACCGGAGCGCGTCCTTGGTTATACTAATCAAGCCTTGAAACAAGGCACACCTCAAATGGCTG
>CAUBGU010000036.1 GCA_958435545.1 uncultured Collinsella sp. | reverse complement strand
CGGCGTGCTCGACTGCTTTGAGCCGCGCCTGTCGGTGCCGGTGGATGTGTTCTATTCGCTCGTCGACGCGCTGCCGGAGGGGGAGGCCAAGACCAAGTTCGAGGCCATCCGCTCCTTTGGCGAGTGCCAGCTTGACAAGGCGGCGGTGCCGTCGCTGCTCGAGGCTTGCGACACGCTACTCGACGAGCGCGGTTTTCGCGGGTCGGCCAAGGCCGGCATCTCGGTGTTCGACGACGACTTTGGCCTGCATGCCCAGCAGGTCGCGTTCTTAATGAAGTTCCGCGATCTGGTTGAGCGCGTGCGCGATGTGTCGGGCGTGTATCTGACGGGAAGGTTGCAGTAATGGGTCGCGTTGTGGATGGTCGTGTGAACGGCGCCCCGTTTGCGGGTATCGTGCTCACGGCGGGAAGCGTGCTGCGTGCCGACGATGCCGCCGGCCCCGTGCTCTCCAAAAAGATGGAGGACGCGCCCATCGCCGGTTGGTACACCATCGACGGCGGGCAAACGCCCGAGGACGACATCATCGAGGTCAAGCGCGAGCGTCCGCCGCGTTTGGTTTTGGTCGATGCCGCCGACATGGCGCTGCCCGTCGGTTCTATCCGCCTGCTCGATAAGCGCGATGTGGCCCGCAAGTCGATGTTCACCACGCATTCGCTCCCTTTGTCGATTCTGATCGAGGAAATCGAGCAATCGTGCGAAGATATCGTCTTCATAGGGATTCAGCCGGGCGACACGGAGTTCTACAACCCCATGTCCCCGGAGGTCTTTGAGGCTGTCGACGCCGTGTACGACGCCGTGGCCGCCAACGGCTTTTCCCACTTTGTCCGCTTGGGGCAAGAGCAATAGGAGCTCTTGTCCCTGCTGATTAGGAAAGAAGTGATTGACATGGCAGATTCCAAGGTGGAGTATCCCGCTCCCGATTGCCTGGCGCCCGCCGCGATCGAGGCCAAGACCGAGGCCGCCGGCGTGACCAAGGCTAACCTGCCGGTCGCTAAGGCCTTTCTGTTGGCAATGTTCGCCGGCGCGTTCATTGCCTTCGGTGGCCTGTTCTTTACCGTATTCTTGAGCGATAGCACACTCGGCTGGGGCGCCCAGCGCGTCGTGGGCGGTCTGTGCTTTTGCCTGGGCCTGGTGCTGGTGCTGGTGTGCGGCGCCGAGCTGTTCACCGGCAACTCGCTTATGGTCTGCGCGCTCAAGAGCAAAAAGATCACCCTGGCTCAGATGCTCAAGGCATGGCTCGTCGTGTGGCTTGGTAACTTTGCCGGTGCCCTGTTCATCGTCTTTTTGGTGTACATGGCCGGCATTTACAAGCTCAACGGCGAGGCGGTTGCCAATTCCATGGTGAGCGTCGCCGCCGGCAAGGTGACGGTCGACTGGGTGACGATCTTCTTCCGTGGCATCCTGTGCAACATCTTTGTGTGCCTGGCCGTGTGGATCGGTACCGCCGGCAAGACCGTGGTCGATAAGGTTGTGGGCATTCTGCTGCCCATCGCCGCCTTTGTGGCCTGCGGTTTTGAGCACTGCGTCGCCAACATGTACTTTTTGCCGATGGGCGCTGTGATGCACGCGTGCGGCTATGGTGCCGACGTCGCCGGCGCCGATGCGCTCAACGCCGCGGGCATTGCGTTTAACCTGTCCGCCGCCACGCTGGGCAACATCGTGGGCGGCGCGGTTCTGGTCGCGCTCGGCTACTGGTTTATCTACGCCAAGAAGTCCGAGGCGTAAGGTATCGTCTGTTTGACGTTGGGCCTCCCGCGGGGCGTTGCCGTGCGGGAGGCTTTTTGGGTCTGGGGCTCGTTGCCGGGCTGTTGGCCTGTTGTGTTTGGCTGGTGAAAGGGGTAATCGAGATGGCATCTGCTGCGAAGCGTGACGGTCGCGCCGTGGTGACGACATGCGGGGGATGCTATGCCGATTGCGCCTTTGCAGCCCATGTTGAGGATGGGCGTGTGATGGCTGAGTTGCCGGTTGTGGGGCATCCGTGCGCGGCGCGTGCCCTATGCGCCCGCGGACGGCATCGTCTGGCAATGCCGTTTGACGAGCGCGATCGCATTGTGCACCCCATGCGTCGACGAGCTGATGGCTCGGGGTTCGATGCGATTTCGTGGGACGAGGCGTTCGCGCAGATCGCTGCGCGCCTTGGGGGGATTGTTGACGGACATGGTCCGTGCGCGCTGGGCATGACGCTCGGCGTGCCCTCGTTCGACCGTTACTGGGCGTATCGCTTTATGCATGCGCTGGGTTCGCCCAACGTGTACGGTGCCGACGGCTCCTGCGAGGTAAGCCGACTTACCGGTTGGGAGCACAGCTTGGGCTATAGTCCCGCCTCCGACCTGGCGCATACCGATTGCATCATGTACCTGGGGCGTTCTATTGTCGATTCGTCGACGATGGGAGCCGTTGATGTGCTTAACGATGCCCGTCGCCGTGGGGCGAAGATTATCGTGGTTGACCCCCGGCGCAGCGGCTCGGCCGCGCTTGCCGACCGTTGGCTGCGCGTGCGCCCGGGCTGCGACTTGGCGCTGCTGTTGGGTATTGCCCATGTGTTGATTGCCGAGGACCTGTACGACCACGAGTTCGTGACCCGCTATACCACGGGCTTTGACGAGCTGGCGCAGGCGGCCGCTGTTTGGACGCCCGAGTGGGCTGAGTCGATGTGCGATGTGCCGGCGGACGATATCCGAGCGACTGCGCGTGATTTGGCTGCCGCCGCGCCTGCTGCCGTGGTGGACGCCGGTTTTCATGGCGGCATCGGAATCGCGTATGCCAACAGCACCCAGACGGCGCGAGCTATCTGCATGGTTGATGTGCTGCTGGGCTGCATCGGACACGCGGGCGGTGCCCTCAACCCGCCCACGCCGCTTGCGTTGGGCGATTTGGACCCTGCGTGTTTCGCGACGCCGTCGATGCCACGTGAGCCCAAGTTGGGGTCCGAGCGCTATCCACTGGTCGATCCGGTGCGCGGTCTGTGCACGACCATCGGTCAGTCGATTCTTACCGGGGACTTGCGCGGGCTGATCGTTTACGCTAGCAATCCCGGCGCGGGCTATGGCAATGCGCAGGCTTGGTTGGGTATTTTGCAGCAGCTCGACTTGCTCGTGACGATTGATATTCGCTGGTCCGAGACAGCGCGTGCTTCTGACTTCGTGCTGCCCGACGTGACGTATCTGGAGGCCGACCGTGGTGTGGGCACAGTCGTGGGCGCCAATGATTCGCGTGTGTTCTACCGTAACGCCGTGCTGCCTGTGAAGCATGACGGCACACGTCCCGGTCGGGAGATTTTTGCCGGTCTGGCGCAGGCGTGTGGCGTGGGCGAGTACTTCCAGTTTACGTCTGACGATCTGGCGGCTGCCCAGGTGGCGCCTCTTGGGATCAATCTGGACGAGCTCAAGGAGCGCGGCTGGGCTGATACGGGCATGGCGCTGCCGACGCGCACGGGTGAGCCGGTGATTCCGCTTGCCGGCGGCAAGATTGCGCTGGCAAGCGACATATGGGAGCGAGCCGGCCTGGGTCGAGTACCCAACTGGATCGCTCCCATGGTGGAGCCTGGCCCGGGGATGTTTCGCCTCATTAGCGGCAACCGTCCCTTTGAGTCGCATACCTCTCGCAGGCTCGCAGCGGCCGGCGCCGCCGAGGCTGGTTCCGACTTGGACGCCGTGCAGATGAATGCCGATGCCGCTGCGCACATGGGCATCGCCGACGGCGAGATCGTCGAACTCGTGAGCGATTTGGGTCGCGACCGCGTGCGCGTGGAGACGACGCCGTATCTGCATCCGGCGTGCATTTTTACATCGGCCGCCCCCGGCGGGCGTTCGTTTGGCGCCGATGCCGGTGGCGCTCAAGCCTTGGGCGTGGGCCCGCTCGACCATACGCCGCTGCGCTGGGACCCGTTGACGGGTGCCGCGCTTACTCAGGAAAACGCCGTTCGCGTGGAAAAGATCGCGGCGCGCGAGGATAATAGCGAATGATCGATTCAGCCGATCGAATTGGCTGATAGTTTGACGTTCGAACGATTGATTCACCTTTGGTTTTGAAAGGCCGTACATGAGCGATAGCCAGAACATGTCCGATGAGGTGCGCGCCCGCCTGCGCGCCATTCCCTCCGTCAACGAGCTGCTTGCCGAGTGGCCGGTGGTGAAGGCGGCGGGGGAGACCTGCGACGCGGTGGTCCATGCCGCCGTCACGGCCGAGCTCGACGAGGAGCGCGCTGCGATTCGCGCCGGCGCCGATCCGCGCTCCAAGCGCGAGCTGGCCTCGGCTATCGAGTGGCGTGCGCATCGCTCCGCACTGCCGAGCCTGCGCCCTGCCGTCAACGCCACGGGTGTGGTCATCCATACCAACTTGGGCCGCGCCCCGCTCGCGGAGTCGGCGGCAAAGGCCGTGGCCGAGGTTGCGCGCGGGTACAGCACGCTCGAGTACAGTGTGGACACTTGTTCGCGCGGGTCGCGCAAGGAGCACGCCGCGCAGCTCATCCGCTCACTTACCGGTGCCGAGGACGCGCTCGTGGTCAACAACAACGCCGCCGCGGTGCTGCTGGTGCTGGCGACTCATGCCGCGGGCAAAGAGGTCATTGTCAGCCGCGGCGAGCTTGTCGAGATTGGCGGCAGCTTCCGCATCCCCGATGTCATGGCGGCCTCGGGCGCCAAACTCGTCGAGGTCGGCGCCACCAACCGCACGCATCTGGGCGACTACGAGCGCGCCATCACGCCCGATACGGCGATGATCCTCAAGGTCCATCCTTCCAACTATCGCATCGAGGGCTTTCACGAGGAGGTGGGCTCTCGGGAGCTTGCGGCGCTTGCTCACAAGCATGGTCTGCTGTTCTACGAGGACCAGGGGTCGGGTGCGCTGTTGCCCGACGACATCTTGGTGCGCGGCGGTGAAGAAACCACGCCGGCTTCGGTTTCGGCTGGGCTCGATCTGGTGTCGTGCTCGGGCGATAAACTGCTTGGTGCCGCACAGGCGGGCATTATCATGGGCCGTCGCGATCTGGTCCAGGCCTGTGGGTCACATCCGCTTATGCGTGCCCTGCGCCCGGGCAAGCTCGCACTGGCGGCGCTCGAGGCTACACTGCGCATTTACATGGATGGGGCGGATGTGGCCCATCGCGATATTCCGGTGCTCAGCATGCTTACGCTGCCGCAGGCTCATTTGGAGCGACGTGCCCGCAAGCTGCGCGATCGTATGGTCGCCGGGCTCGACAAGGCCGGTTGCCCGTGCGCCGTTCAGGTGGAGATCGTCGAGGAATCGTCAACCCCCGGCGGTGGCTCGCTTCCTACCATCGAGCTACCCACGATGTGCGTGGCCGTCTGCCCGGTTGACGGGCGCCTGTCCGTTGACGCGCTCAAGCGCTCGCTCGTCCAAGATTTCGACGCGCCGGTCGTCACGCGAACCTCGCACAATCGCATTTTGTTTGACGTCCGTACGCTTGTGGGCGACCGCGATATCGAGACGGCGGCGTCGACGCTTGCCGCATGCGTTGAGAAGGCGATTGCTCGATGAGTGAGGTTCAGGCGCTGGTGGAGTGTCCCGTTATCGTTGGCACGGCGGGCCACGTCGACCACGGTAAGTCGGCGCTGATCGAGGCACTGACCGGCAAGAATCCCGACCGTCTTGAGGTTGAGCGCCGTCGCGGTATGACCGTGGAGCTGGGCTTTGGCGAACTGGCACTGCCGAGTGGCAAGATCGTTGGCCTGGTCGACGTGCCGGGCCACGCGCATTACTTGCGTGCCATGGTGCAGGGCGCCACGGGTATCGACTTGGCCGTGCTGGTGGTTTCGGCCGTCGAGGGCGTGATGCCGCAGACGCGTGAGCACGTGCATGTACTGGAGTTGCTGGGTGTCACGCATATGGTGGTGGCGCTGACGATGCGCGATCTGGTCGATGCCGAGATGACCGAGCTTGCCGAGCTCGATGTCGATGACTTTTTGTCGGGTACCGTGTTTGCGGGCGCGCCGATTGTGCCCGTGTCGTCTAAGACGGGCGAGGGGATCGACGGGCTCCTTGCGGTGCTCGACGAGCAGGTAAGTGCCTGCTGGGATTCCTGTCGCGAGCGTGCCGAGCGTGGCGATGCCGCGCCGCGCCTGCCGATTGACCGCTGCTTTACGATCAAGGGCGTCGGTACTGTCGTAACGGGAACGCTGCACGATGCGGCGGTTGCGGTGGGCGACGAGCTGATGGCCTTGCCGTCGCGTACGGTCTGTCGCGTGCGTGGGATTCAGGTGCATGGTGACACGCCGCTGGCACTGCCCGGACAGCGCGTGGCGCTCAACTTGGTGGGCGATGCTGTCGCCGCGCTCGATCGCGGTGAGATGCTCGGCGTGGAGGGCCGTTTTGGTCAGACGTTGCGCTTTATGATGACGTTCACCTACCTGGGCCGCGAGGGCACCAAGCCACGCGTGCTCGAGTCGGGCGCGCGTGTGCATGTGATGGCCGGAACGGCCGAGGTCGTCGGCCGCATCATGCTTTTGGAGGGCGAGGCCCCCATGGCGGTGGGCGAGACCCGTACCGTACAAGTGCGCTTGGAGGAGCCGCTGCCGCTGCGAGCCGGAGACCATGCCGTGGTGCTGTCGTATTCGCCCGTTATGCTCATTGGCGGCGGGCGTGTGCTGCTTTCGCGCTGCCGTCGCTCGCGCGAGCTTTCGGCGGGGGAGCGCACGCTGCTTGCAGCGCTTGAGGCCGGCGATGCCGTCGCTGGTGTTGAGGCGTGGTTGGCGCTGCAGACGTTGCCGGTCGTGGCTGCCGACGTTGCCGCGGCGCTAGATTTTGTTTCCGGTGAGGCCGATGCCGCGCTGAACGAGTTGGTGGCGCGAGGTGCTGTGCACGAGCTTGCGGGCTCGGGCGGTAGGCTGTATGTGAATGCTGCCGTGCTCGATGCCGCGATGGATGCACTGGCGGCGACCCTGTCAGCCATGCACGCGGCGTCTCCCAAGGAGACGGGCTTTACGCCCGGCGCCGTTGCCCATGCTGCGTGGCCTGCCGCTGACAATACAGTTGCCGCAGCCCTGATTTCCGAGGGCTGCTCGCGTGGCGTGTGCGCCGCCGAGGGCGCCGAGGTGTTCGACCCGCACTCCGCTGCCGCTGCAGCGCGTGTGGTGCGCGAGGCCTGCGAACGCATCGTTGCTTTGCTGGACGAAGCTGGCCTCGATGCACCGACGTTGCCCGAGGTGGGCGAGCAACTCCAGCTCGATCGCGACACCATGACGCGTGCGCTGCGCGAGCTTTCGCTCAACCGCTCCATCGTGAAGGTCGAGCGCGACGTTGCCTTGTCCGCCACCGCGGAGTCGCATGCGCGCGAGCTTGTCGCCGCTGGCATTGCCGACGCCGGTGGCGCCGCCACCACGAGCGTGCTGCGCGAGGCGCTGGGTGTGTCGCGCAAACGTGCCATCAGCATCTTGGAGCACCTGGATGCCGTGCGCTTTACGGTCCTCGACAAGGAAGCCGGCGGCCTGCGCTCCCTGCGCTAGATCGGCCGCCCCGCCCCACCTCCTCAGTTGCGGTGAAATAGTTCCTATTTGGAGGCTTTGGCAGCAAATACAGGAACTATTCCACCGCAACTTCTTGTTCGTCTTTTTGGGATGGAGCCGTTTCGGTTTGGTAAAATACCGCAGCACTTGGGAACGGATGGGCTCCGGTGGGCTCCGCGGTCCTCAAAACCGTTGCGAGGCGTGCAAAACGTCTTGGATGTGTTCGATTCACATACGTTCCCGCCACACGCTACCAGCGCTTTTGTGCTCGCGGTCTTGCTGCGTGCCGCAAAGGCGCTGTTTTGTTTTTGCACGAGTTTTTCGTAGCGCCGCTATTTCGGCGGCTGTAGTTAGCATCGTGCACCGGGTTTCGAGCATGCCGATGGAGGTGTTTTGCCGTATGACTACCGTAAGACGTACCGATCTTTCTTGTGTCGTCCAGGCGGGCGGGCTGTCCTCGCGCATGGGCTGCGATAAGGCGCGCATGGCGTTTTGCGGCGAGCCGCTCATCGAGCGCGTGCTGGGTCGGTTGGCGCCAGTTGCCGGTGAGTTGGTCGTGACGACGTCGCGTCCCAGCGAGCTTGCCTACCTTGAGGAGCGCACGTTTGGCGGCCTTGTGCCACGTGTGGTGGCCGACCTTGAAGGGTCGGCGGGCGCCATGCGCGGCATCGCGAGCTCGCTGGCCGCGGCCCGATTGCCGCTCGTGGCGATCGTCGCCTGCGATATGCCGTTTGTCTCGCCGGAACTCATCGGTGCGCTTGCCGATCGTGTTGAGGCCGAGGCGCTCGATGTGTGCGTGCCGCACGAGGAGCGTGGCATTGAGCCGCTTTGCGCCGTCTGGCGCCGTGACGCATGTGCGCCAGTTGCCCAAGAGCTGCTCTCCTGCGACCGACAGCGCATTCGCTGCCTGATCAATCGCGTTCAGGCCGGTTATATGGATGAGCCGCAGATCGTTAAGGCCGCGGGCTCGACGCTCTGCTTCGAGAACGTCAATACGCCCGAGGAGTTTGCGGCGGCCGAGTTGCTCGCCTAGACGATTGGAGTTGCCATGTCTCACGATATTTGCCCCGATACCGGGGAACCTTGCACTTGCGATGGGTCCGAGCCTTGCACCTGCGGCTGTGGCGGCTGTGGACATACGGCCGAGGAAGAGGCAGCGGCGGCTGCGTATCGCGAGTCGCACCGCGAAGGCCCGTCCGGTGATGCTCTCGACCATGAACGCAAGATCATCGTTTCGTTCGATAGCACCTTCGATGTGATGGAATGCGAGCAGCTGTGCCTTGCCGCCGGCGTGCCCGGACGCATCATGCCGCTGCCCGGCTCCATTACCGCCGGCTGCGGACTGTGCTGGGCCATGCCGTTCTCGGGCGATGCCCTCGCCGCCTTCCGCGCCGCCACCGAGGGCTGCATAACCCCCGCCGACTATCATCAGCTCGTCCTCTAACCACCAACATCACCACAAAGGTGCCTGTCCCCAATGTGGTGGTTTGGAACACGTGGACGAAACAGGTTTGAAACACGGGTTTTGCACGTCAGGCACTCAAAAACGCTTCTACCTGCATCGTAATCAAAACGAAACATCTGCTCGTCGGCTTATGCGAAACTTTGCCGCAACAGTGCGATATTATCCATACACGATAAAGCTCGCGGCGCATGGGGTGCCGCGACCAACATTTTCGTTTCCCATCATTGGAGGAAGCATGAGCTACACGCAGAAAGTTCTCGAAGAGCTCAAGGCCCGCTATCCCGAGCAGCCTGAGTTCATCCAGGCCGCGACCGAGATCCTCGGCACCATCCAGCCGGCGCTCGACGCCCACCCCGAGTACGAGGAGGCCGCCCTGCTGGAGCGTCTCGTCGAGCCCGAGCGCATCGTCATGTTCCGTGTTCCCTGGGTCGACGACCAGGGCAAGGTTCAGGTCAACCGCGGCTATCGCGTCGAGTTCAACTCTGCCATTGGACCCTACAAGGGCGGCCTGCGCTTTAACCCGACGGTCACCCTGGGTATGCTCAAGTTCCTGGGCCTGGAGCAGATCCTCAAGAACAGCCTGACCACCCTTCCCATGGGCGGCGGCAAGGGCGGCTCTGACTTTGACCCCAAGGGCAAGTCCAACAACGAGATCATGCACTTCTGCCAGTCCTTCATGACCGAGCTCTATCGTCACATCGGCCCCAACACCGACGTTCCCGCCGGTGACCTGGGCGTTGGCGGCCGCGAGGTTGCCTACCTGTTCGGTCAGTACAAGCGCCTGACCAACGAGTGGACCGGCGTCCTTACCGGCAAGGGCCTCTCCTTTGGCGGCTCGCTTGCCCGTACCGAGGCCACCGGCTACGGCCTGGCCTACTTTGTGGACGAGTACCTCAAGAGCCGCGGCGACTCCTTCGAGGGCAAGAACGTCGTCGTTCATGGCTCCGGCAACGTCGCCATCTACGCCGTCCAGAAGGTCTCCCAGCTCGGCGGCAAGGTGCTCGCCTGCTCCGATACCCACGGCTGGGTCGAGGATCCCGACGGCATCGACTACACCGTGCTCGAGCACATCTACAACAAGAAACGCTCCGGCCACGACAAGGGCGTTACGCTCGCTATGTACGTTGACGAGAAGCCCAACGCCGTGTGGCACGAGGGCGACGGCCGTGGCGTTTGGCAGCTGCCCTGCGACATCGCGCTGCCCTGCGCTCGCGAGAACACGCTGCTGCTCGAGGACGCCCAGGCGCTCGTTGCCAACGGCTGCAAGGTGGTCGGCGAGGGCGCGAACATGCCCACGACCATCGAGGCCACGACTTACTTCCAGGAGAACGGCGTTGCCTTTATGCCCGGTAAGGCTGCCAACGCCGGCGGCGTGCTCGTGTCCGGCCTGGAGATGAGCCAGAATGCCGAGCACCTGTCCTGGACCTTCGAGGAGGTCGACGGCAAGCTCGAGCAGCTCATGCGCGGCATGTTCCACAACGTGGACGACACCGCCAAGGAGTATGGCCAGGAGGGCAACTTCGTTATGGGCGCCAACATCGCTGGCTTCCTGAAGGTCGCCGACGCCATGCTCGCCCAGGGCGTCTGCTAAATCTTCGCTCGACATAGCATGCGATAAGGCTCCCAGCTATCTGGCTGGGAGCCTTTTCTATTCCGGAGGACTCCTCATAACTTGCGGTGAAATACGGACTGTTTAGCGTCCCAGAACGGCTAATCAGTCCGTATATCACCGCAAGTTATGGATGGGTGGGTGGATTTTGTCCTAAAACGGTGTGCGGCCCCTCGTTTGGTACACTTAAAAGTACTGGACAAGTGAAGAGATGGGGGAGAACGTGCTCAAGTTCGGTACCTACGTCCGTGTTGGAAACGCGGCCGAAGCCTATGAGCTCTTACAGAAGAACCGCAACAACAAGATTGTGGGCGGCGGCATCTGGATGCGCCTGGGTTCGCGTCGCGTGGCGACGGCGATTGACCTTTCGGCCTGCGGACTCGATCAGATCGAGGAGACCGAGACCGAGTTTCGCATCGGCGCCATGTGCACCCTGCGCCAGCTCGAGCGCCATGCCGGGCTCAACGCGCTTGTCAACAACGTCTTTGAGTTCGCCGTCCACGATATCGTGGGCGTGCAGCTGCGCAATACCGCTACGGTGGGCGGCAGCATCTACGGCCGCTTTGGTTTTTCGGACGTGCTCTCGGCCTTTTTGGCGCTCGATTCGTATGTTGAGCTGACGGGCGCCGGCCGCGTGCCGCTCGCCGAGTTCGTGGACATGGGTTACGTGCGGGACGTGATCGAGCACGTGGTGATCGTTAAGCACGATTACCGCGCAAGCTACGAGGCCGTGCGCAAGGCCGCGACGGACTTCCCCTCCTTAAACGTTACCGCCGCCTGGTGGGACAACAGCTGGCATGTCACCGTGGGCGCCCGCCCGCTGCGCGCGACCCTGCTGCAGGGTGAGGCATGCGGCCTTACCGCCGAGCAGCCTTCCGAGGACGAGCTGCGCGCCCTGGCCGCGTCCGCACGTGCGCTGAGCTATGGCAGCAACATGTGGGGCTCGGCCGAGTACCGCCGCCGCATCTCGGCCCCGCTGGCGATTCAGGCCGTGCGTCGCGCCGCCGGCATCGAGCTTTCGGCCGCGCTTGCCCGCGAGCTCGAGACCGTGCAAGTGCCTAAGTTTGCCACGGACGAGTATTCCTGCCGCCGCGTGCCCGGCGTCGATTCTAGCGAGGTGCGCTAATGGCTGCCAAACTCATCGATCTTTCCTTTACGCTCAACGGCCGCAAGGTCAAGGTTCAGATTGCCCCCGATACCATGCTCTTTGCGCTGCTGCGCGAGCAGGGCTGCGCGTCGGTGCGCTGCGCCTGCGAGACCACCAACTGCGGTCTGTGCACGGTGTGGCTCGACGGCGACCCGGTGCTGAGCTGCTCGGTTCCCGCCGCGCGCGTCGAGGGCCGGTCCGTCACCACGCTCGAGGGCCTCAAGGCCGAGTCCGAGGCGCTCGCTCGCGCGATGGCTGCCGAAGGCGCCGAGCAGTGCGGTTTTTGCGCCCCCGGCCTCATCATGAACGTGCTGGCGCTTGCCCGCGCTGCCAAGGATGATCCAAGCCTCGTTGCCACGCGCGAGGAGCTTTCGCGCCAGCTCGCCGGCAACCTCTGCCGTTGCAGCGGCTACGAGAGCCAGCTGCGCGCTATCGTGCACTTTCTTAACGAGTCCGGCGTGCAGGTGGGCTTTGAGATGCCCGAGCTGCCGGTCAATAACACCAGCTGCGACGGTGTCTCGTACAAGCAGATCACCCACAAGCAGCCCAAAAAGGACTCGAAGGCCCTGCTCGAGGGGCGTCCCGTCTACACGGGCGACCTGGTGCCCGCCGGCGCGCTCATCGTTAAGCTCAAGCGCAGCCCGTATGCCCGCGCCAAGATCCGTTCCATCGATACGTCGCGCGCCCTGAAGGTGCCCGGTGTGGTGGGCGTCTACACCTACGAGGACGTGCCCAAGCGCCGCTTTACCATCGCCGGTCAGAGCTATCCGCAGCCGAGTCCCTACGACCGCCTGATTCTCGAGAACCTGGTGCGCTACCAAAACGAGGAGGTGGCGATTGTCGCCGCCGAGACCGAGGAGGCCGCCGACAAGGCGCTCAAGCTCATCAAGGTCGACTACGAGGTACTCGAGCCCCTGCTCGACTTTACTCAGGCGCTCGATAACGACATCGTGGTCCACCCCGAGGGCGACGTGACCTTTATGTTCCCGCAGGGCGGCGACGTCCCGCGCAACTTGGTATGCAGCGGTACCAGCGACTTTGGCGACTTGGACGAGGCCTTCGCCCAGAGCGACATCGTCTTTGAGCGCACCTACACCAGCCAGGCCACGCAGACCGCGCCCATGGAAACCTTCCGCGCCTTCGCGACGACCGACGCGTTCGGGCGTATCTCGGTGACTACCTCCACGCAGGTGCCCTTCCACGTGCGCCGCATGGTCGCTCAGTCGCTCGATATCCCGCAGTCGCAGGTGCAGGTCATTAAGCCGCGCATCGGCGGCGGCTTTGGCTCCAAGCAGACGGGCTGCTGCGAGATCTTCGTTGCGTTTGTGACGCAGCAGACCGGCCGTCCGAGTTACTGTTGCTACACGCGCGAGGAGACCATCACCGCGGGCAACTCGCGCCACCAGATGCAGATGACCGTTAAGCTGGGCGCCATGAACGACGGCATCATCACGGCCATCGACCTGCACACGCTGTCCAACGCCGGCGCGTACGGCGAGCACGCTACCACGACGATCGGCCTTTCGGGCCACAAGAGCCTGCCCATCTACAACCATGTGAAGGCGAGCCGCTTTAGCTGGGACGCCGTCTATACCAATACCAACCGCGGCGGCGCGTATCGCGGCTACGGTGCCACCCAGGGCCAGTTTGCCGTGGAGAGTGCCGTCAACGAGCTCGCCGACATGCTGCATATGGACCCCGCCGACCTGCGCCTTAAGAACATCGTGCGCGAGGGCGAGATCATGCCGCAGTACTACAACGAGAAGCTCAACGCCTGCGCGCTCGACCGCTGCCTGCTGCGCGCGATGGACATGATCGGCTGGCGCGACAAGCCGCTGGCCGTCGACCTGGGCGACCGTGTGCGTGCTCTGGGCTGTGCGCTCACCATGCAGGGCTCGGGCATTTCCAACGTGGATATCGGCGGCATCGACATGCGCTTGGAAGAGGACGGCTTCATTACCATCGGCACCGGCGCCACCGATAACGGCATGGGTGTCGACACGATCCTGGCGCAGATTGCCGCCGAGGAGCTGGGCGTTGAGAGCTCGCTGATCGTGGTGCGCGGCGTGGACACCGACGTGTCGCCGTTCGACGCCGGCTCGTACGCGAGCTCCGGTACCTACGTGACGGGCCTGGCAGCCAAGAACGCCGCGACCGAGCTGCGCGAGAAGATCTGCGCTAAGGCCGCCCAGATGTGGGACGTGGACGCCGCCGATGTGGTCTTTGATGGTCAGTATGTGCGCCTGTTCGACGAGCGTGCCGCGCGCGAGCAGAACCGCTACCTCACGCTGCGCGACTTTGCCAACCTGTGCGTCAAGAACATCGCAGGCGGCGACGCGCTCACCTCGCATGCCTCTGCCTGCCTGCCCGTTTCGCCCCCGCCGTTTATGGCCGGCATTGCCGAGGTCGAGGTCGACAAGGCTACCGGCAAGGTGACCGTGGTGGACTACGCGGCGGCTGTGGACTGCGGCACCGTGATCAACGAGGCGCTCGCGCGCGTCCAGGCCGAGGGCGGCATTGCCCAGGGTATCGGCCACGCGCTCTACGAGATCGTCGAGCACGACGACCGCGGTCGTCTGCGCACCGGCAACTTTATGAGCTACAAGTTGCCCACGCGCCTGGATATCGGCAGCATTCGCGTGGCCTTTGAGCCGAGCTACGAGCCAACGGGTCCGTTTGGCGCCAAGTCGATCGGCGAGGTCGTCATCAACACGCCGCTCGCCGCCGTTGCCTCGGCCGTGGCGCACGCCACCGGCCACCAGGTTCGCTCGCTGCCGATCACGCCCGAGAAGGCCCTGCTGGGGGAATAGGCGAGGAGCCGCTGTCGCCGCTCTTTACCTAACCGGGGAAACTGCAGCCCACTTTTCGACCGAATTGTGGGCTGCAGTTTCCGTTTGAGGCCCTTGGCGGAAAGTGCGACCCAGAATAGGGTCTCAAAACGGGTTGCAGTTTCCGGTTGATGGCTATAGCGGAAATTGCATCCCATTCCGAGGCCCCAAACCGGGACACGCTTTCCGGCGCATGGCCAGCATCGCCAGGCTGCCGAGTCCCGCCGAAGTTGCGGTGGAATAGGGACTGTTTTGGAGGACTGGAGCCCCAAACAGTCCCTATTCCACCGCAACTTCGATGGGGCGGCGGGGGATCCGATGCGCACTCGTGGTGAGGTCGTGAGCCTGTAAAACGTGTGCGTGCGCTTGTCGCTCGT
>CAUBGU010000035.1 GCA_958435545.1 uncultured Collinsella sp. | reverse complement strand
GTCCACCTTGGAACTGCAACCCAAAACCCAAGATTTCACCCGTTTGAGAAGGATAACATAGCGACCCTCTCCATCTGGGCTGTTATATGTTTCTTTTTTTATATCATAAGGGCGTTTTTTACAAACCCGCAGGAAATGCGAGCGCGAACAACTACCGTTCACCGATTTGTATGTTATTTTTCCTTGCCTTTGTACGACGTTCGCTCTAGCTGTTATGCCAGCTTTAGCAGGGTAAAGTGCCTCTGAGTAGGCTTTAGGACATGCCTAGAGATCTACTCCCTAACTTCGCTGATACCGACGGCGTACGGAGGTCGCCTAAAGGTAGTTTTCTAGGCATGTCCCAAAAATCTACCGTATAGGGTGCGCGTGCGGGGGTATCATCTTTCACCGAAAATAGTTTCTAGTGTTAGGGGTTTTCGGTGGAAGATACCGATTTCCGTGAACTTGGGCGTCAGCTCCTTACCGAGTTCGGCAGCATGCATCAGCGCATTTCGCGCTTTGCGGACAAAGCCCTCGGCGGCGAGATGGCCGTCATGCGCGCCCTCATGCTCGCTGGCGGTTCGCTCACGCCGAGCGAACTCGCTGATCGCGCCTGGGTCTCGAGTGCCCGCATCGCCAATATCCTACGCGCTCTCGAAGCCAAGGGCTGGGTCGAGCGCGAGCACTCAAAGACCGACCGTCGTCGCGTACACGTCACGGTGACCGACAAAGGATTCCAGGATCTCGAAATCAAGCGTCGGGAATTCGAGGACCGCACCGCAGCCTTCCTCGAGCAGTTCGGCGAAGCAGATACCCAAGAGATGGTGCGCCTTCTAAGACGTGCCAACGAAATTATCGATCGCAACCAAGAAAGGAGAGATGCCGAGTGAGGATTCTCAAGCTCTTTAAAAAGCATATCCTGGCACTGTTCGCAGCTATCGTACTTATCGTAATCAGTTGCAACGCCGATCTGGCACTGCCTACCTACATGAGCGATATCGTCGACGTGGGCGTGCAGCAAGGCGGCATCGCCTCGCCCGTGCCCGACACCATTCGCGCCGAATCGCTCGACGATCTCGAACTCTTTATGAGCGCCAAGGACGCCAAAGCTGTGGAGGCTGCATTTGGCAAGGCGGACAAGAACGGCATCCGCACGTACAAGGGCACCGAGGACGAGCGCGCCGACGACAGCAAGATTGCCGACATCATGAGCCTGCCCGAGACTGTCGTCCTTTCGCTCAACCAGGGCATTGACGCCAACTCCATGGGCGACATGATGGGCTCGTCCAGCGAGAAAGACAACAACGCTGTCCAAGCCATGCCCACGCCCGAGCAGATGGCAGCAATGACGCCCGAGCAGCTCGCCGAGATGCGGCAAAAGGCCGCAGCGGCGCAGAATATGCAAAAGCAGATCGACGCCGACGGCGGCAAGATCACCATGAAGAGCCTGCGCCTGGGTGTCGAGGGCGGTCTGGTAGACCAAAGCAAGCTCGTCGAGGGCGCCAACGAAATGGCGGACAAAATGGGCTCCATGTCGGGATCCATCGTCACCCAGCGCGCCGTGGCCTACGTGCAAGAAGAGTACAAAGCGCAGGGCATCGACCCCGCCGACGTGCAGAACGCCTACCTGGGCCGCATGGCGACCACGATGTTTGGACTGTGCCTTGTGTCACTCGTCGCCACCATCCTGACCGGTGCCGTGGCTTCGCGCACCGCCTGCTCCATCGCCCGCGACCTGCGCCGCGAGACCTTCAACAAGGTTATGCACTTCTCGCCGGCCGAGGTGGGCAAGTTTAGCCAAGCCTCGCTCATCACCCGCTGCACCAACGACATTCAGCAGATTCAGATGGCTGCAACCCTGTTTATCCGCATGTGTCTTATGGCCCCCGTCATGGGCATCGTCGCTGTCATGCGTGTCCTGGCCAACCACACCGGCCTGGAGTGGACCATCGCCGTTGCCATCATCGCGGTCTCGGCCGTCGTCGGCGTGCTCATGGGCCTCACCATGCCCAAGTTCAAAAAGATGCAAAGTTACGTGGACCGTGTGAACCTTACCGCCCGCGAGCTACTCGACGGCCTTATGCCCATCCGCTCGTTCAACCGCGAGGAGCATGAGCTCGAGCGTTTTGACAAGGCGTCGCTCGACCTGATGACCACGCAGCTCTACACCAACCGCGCCATGAGCTTTATGATGCCGCTCATGATGCTGGTCATGAATTGCATCACCGTGCTTATCGTCTGGTTTGGCGCGCAGGGCGTGTCCGACGGCGTGATGCAGGTCGGCAACATGATGGCGTTCATCTCCTACACCATGCAGATCGTTATGGCGTTTATGATCCTCACCATGGTTTCGGTCATCCTGCCCCGTGCCGAGGTCGCGGCCGAGCGCGTGGAAGAGGTCATCACCTGCCCCACGAGCATCAACGACCCCGCCTCGCCCAAACTGCCCGCGGCCAACGCGCCGCGCGGTGAGCTCACCTTCCGCGACGTGAGCTTCCAGTATCCCGATGCCCGCGCCGATGTCATCAGCGGCGTGAACTTCACCACGCATGCCGGTCAGATGCTCGGCATCATTGGCTCCACGGGCTCGGGCAAGTCTACGCTCGTACAGCTGATTCCGCGCTTATACGACGTCACGGGCGGCAGCATTTCGCTCGACGGCATCGACGTGCGCGACATGACCCTTTCCGAGCTGCGTCGCCGTATTGGTTATATCCCGCAGCAGGGTCGCCTGTTCTCGGGCACCGTCGAGAGCAACCTTAAATTTGCCGGCGACATGGTAAGCGATGATGACATGCACCGGGCGGCACGCATCGCCCAAGCCGAGGACTTTATCGCCGAGCGCGAGGGCGGTTACGACTCCCCCATCAGCCAGGGCGGCTCCAATGTTTCGGGCGGTCAGCGCCAGCGTCTGGCCATCGCCCGCGCCCTGGCCAAGAAGCCCGAGGTCGTAGTTTTCGATGACTCGTTTAGCGCCCTCGACTACAAGACCGACGCGCGCCTGCGCGAAGAGCTGGCCAAAAACGTTACCGACGCCGCGCTCGTGGTCGTGGCCCAGCGCATCGCGACCATCATGCACGCCGACCAGATCATCGTGCTCGACGACGGCCACGTGGTGGGCACCGGTACGCACGAGGAGCTGCTGCACAGCTGCCCGGCGTACCTGGAGATCGCACAGTCGCAGCTTTCCGCCGAAGAGCTGGGGCTTACCCAAGAAGAAATTGCAGCCGTCACGGAAGGAGGCGAGCGCTAATGGCAGACGAGACCAAGACTCAGATTCCCAAGCCCACCCGCCAGCGTGGTCCCATGGGCCGCATGGGCGGCATGCGTCGCGGCGAAAAGGCCAAGGACTTTAAGGGCACCATGAGGCAGCTGCTCGGTTATATCGGCCAGCACAAGATTGCCGTGTTTGTCGCCGTCGCCTTTGCCGTGTGCTCGGTCATCTTTAATATCGTGGGACCCAAGGTGCTCGGCCAGGTCACCACCAAACTGTTCGAGGGCCTGGTTGCCAAGGTCAACGGTACTGGCGACGTTGACTTTGACTGGATCGCCAAGACGCTCGGCTTTTTGCTCTGTCTGTATCTGGCGAGCTCTGCCTGCAGCCTGATCCAAGGCTGGCTCATGACCGGCGTCACGCAAAAGATTTGTTATCGCATGCGCAAGGAGATCGCCGCCAAGATCGCTGTCGTTCCGATGAGTTACTTCAACGGCCACAGCAAGGGCGACGTGCTCAGCCGCATCACCAACGACGTCGATACGCTGGGTCAGTCGCTCAACCAGAGCGTGACGCAGCTCATCACCTCGGTGACGCAGATTATCGGCGTGCTCGTCATGATGCTGTCGATCAGTCTGCCGCTTACCGGCGTCACCGTGCTCACGCTGCCGGCAGCCGCAATTATCTTGATGGTGATGATTCACTTCTCGCAGCCGTACTTCCGCGAGCAGCAGCAGGTCCTGGGCACCGTCAACGGCATTATCGAAGAGGATTTTGCCGGCCAGAACGTTATTCAGGTATTCGACCGCGCCGAGGCTTCGATCGAGGAGTTCGACCGTCAAAACGATCGCCTGTTTATTAGTGGCTGGCGTTCGCAGTTCCTGTCGGGCCTGATGATGCCGCTCATGAGCCTGGTGGGCAACATGGGCTACGTGGGCGTCGTCGTGGTGGGCGCACAGCTCGCGCTGACCGGCAATGCCACGCCCGGCGACATCCAGAGCTTCATTCAGTACGTGCGCAACTTTACGCAGCCCGTGCAGCAACTGGGCAACGTGAGCAACACGATGCAGTCGATGGCTGCCGCCACCGAGCGCGTGTTTGAGTTCCTGGCCGCGCCCGAGGAGGAGCAGAAGGCCGACGCACAGATTCCCGAGAAGCGTCCCGGCCACGTGGAGTTTGACCATGTCAAGTTTGGCTACACGCCCGACAAGACCATCATCCACGACTTTAGCTGCGAGGCGCAGCCCGGCCAAACCATTGCCATCGTCGGCCCCACCGGCGCCGGCAAGACCACGCTCATTAAGCTGCTGCAGCGCTTCTACGACGTGGACGGCGGCTCGCTGCGTGTCGAGGGCGTCGACGTGCGCGACTGGGACCGCGCGGCGCTGCGCGGCGAGTTTGCCATGGTGCTGCAGGATACCTGGCTGTTTAACGGCACCATCCGCGAGAACATCCGCTACGGACGCCCCGACGCGAGCGATGCCGAGGTCGAAGCCGCCGCACGCGCCGCACGCTGCGACCACTTTATCCATACGCTCGCCGGCGGCTACGACTTTATGATCAACGAGGAGGGCACCAACCTGTCACAGGGTCAGCGCCAGCTCGTGACCATCGCCCGCGCCATTTTGGCCGACCGCCCGGCGCTGATTCTGGACGAGGCGACCTCCAACGTCGACACCCGCACCGAGGAACTCATTCAACGCGCCATGGATGCGCTGATGCAGGGCCGCACCAGCTTTGTCATCGCACATCGCCTGTCCACAATCCGAAACGCCGACGTGATCTTGGTGATTCGCGACGGCGACATCGTCGAGAAGGGCACACACGACGAGCTACTCGCCCAGGGCGGCTTCTACGCCGACCTGTACAACTCGCAGTTCGACGAAGCGGCATAAATTCTGCCGCAGGGAACGAATAACGCCCGAGAACGGGGACGCAGGACAACCTGCGCCCCCGTTTTTCGTTCTGCGGCCTCGAACCGCCTCCCCTGGAACTCGATCGACGGCCTCTCCCAAGCCACGTGACATCATTCCATTCTGGGGCCCGTCAACGTTTCCCCAGATAAAACCTGTCAAAATAAACCTGTCCCTTTTTGGTAGGTTTCGCTTGCACTTTAGCGTGCGACAGCGGATAATGCCGTGCATTCGACAATTCACGCTTTGACTTATTCGATTGAGGAGGCCCCGCATGGCCATGGATTTCAAACGCAGGCTGCCGATCCCCATGGAGATCCGCGAGGAAATGCCGCTTTCCGCCGAGCTTACCGCCAAAAAGCAGGCATTTGACGCCGAGGTCGCCAAAGTCTTTACCGGCGAGGACGCACGCAAGGTGCTCATCATCGGCCCGTGCTCTGCCGACCGCGAGGACTCGGTGCTTGAGTACATGAACCGACTGGCCAAGACCGCCGAGGAGGTCAAGGACAAGCTCATCATCATTCCGCGCGTCTACACCAATAAGCCGCGCACCAAGGGCACCGGTTACAAGGGTCTTCTGCACAACCCCAACCCCGAGGCTCCCGACGACCTGCTCGAGGGCGTCAAGGCCATCCGCCATATGCACCTGCGCGTCATCGAGGAGACTGGCTTCTTTACCGCCGATGAGATGCTCTATCCGTCCAACTACCAATACCTCGTTGACCTACTGAGCTACGTTGCCGTGGGCGCGCGCTCGGTCGAGAACCAGGAGCATCGCCTGGTGTCGAGCGGCATTTCGGTACCCGTCGGCATGAAGAATCCCACTGCCGGCTCTACCACCGTTATGCTCAACTCCATTTACGCCGCGCAGGCGCACCAGAGCTTCATCTTCCGCAACTGGGAGGTCGAGTGTGACGGCAACCCGCTCGCACACGCCGTTATGCGTGGCTACATCGGTCTCGATGGGCGCACCTACCCCAACTACCACTACGAACACCTGGAGCGCCTGGCCGAGCGCTATACCGAGCATGCCGGCTACGCCAATCCGGCAGCGATCATCGACTGCAACCATGACAACTCGGGCAAGCGTCCGCTGGAGCAGTATCGCATTTGCAAGGAAGTGCTCGACAGCTGCCGCCGCAACGAGTCCATCTCCAAGCTGGTCAAGGGCTTTATGATCGAGTCTTACCTGGAGGACGGCAACCAACCGGTCGACGGCGGCGTCTTTGGCAAGTCGATCACCGACCCGTGCCTGGGCTGGGAAAAGACCGACTACCTCATCCACGAAATCGCAGAGCGTATTTAGAGTTACGCGGTTTTGCCAAACCGCGTAACGGCTCGACACTGCGCGGGCCGCACCTGCACAATCTGACGTTCAACCTCAAGGGCGCGACCAGAAGGTCAGCGCCCTTTCGTTTCACGTCACCTTGTCTCAAATGCGACCCGATCGCTGTCCGTCCTCTACCTGCGGCGTTGTCTTGCTCCGGATGCGGCAGTTAGGGACGTTCCTTTTCTGCCGGCAGTCTGGGACATTCCTTGGGGTAATCGTTGGGGACATTCTTGTTTGACCAGTCGTTTAAGAACGTCCCCAGCGACTACCCGGGGGAGTTGCCTTCCCTCGCGGCGGTTTTCTAGCAGAAAAAACCAAGTGAGTAGGCTTTTTGCAGGAGACCAAGCACACCCTAAAAACGCCACAGCTCCGACCTGCGGTTTTATCGATCGTTTGTCGCGATGTGCTCGGTAAGTTCAAAAAAGCCTACTCACTTGCATCCGAAACACCCCCAGATAGGCAAAAACCGCCGCGAAAGGGCCCTGGTCCCTTCGCGGCGGTCATACGCCTCTGATTTTGCGACGGTTTTGCCCGCTTGTTACTCGCTGTAGCGGGTGGCGATGGCAGCTTGCACCATGCCAGTGCTCATAAGGTAGGTCACCAGGAAGTAGCCACCGTATGCTGCCAGGAAGATTGCACAGGTGAGGCCCACGGTGCCGCCGATGCTCATATTTCCGAATATGCTCACCAGCTCGATAATCACCTTAAGTGCCACAAAGGAGTGCGCCAGGCCCACTGCCAGCGGGAACAGGAAGAATACCGCCTGCCGCGCCATCACCGAATGGCGAATCTGGCGGTCGTCGCAGCCGATCTGTGCCAGCACACGATAGCTGCGGCTGCCGTCGGCCACGTTGGAGAGCTGCTGGATCGACAGAATCGCCGCGCATGCAACGACCAATACAAAGCCGATGTAGATGGCTAGGTAGCTAATAAGACCGTTCATTTGCGCTGCTTGCGTGTACATCTCGGAGCGTGTGATGAAGATTCCCCACGACCCCGGCTCCTTGCCGTCAACGAGCAGATTGTCGAGCACCGTGTATTTAATGCTCTCGTCTGCCTCAGTCGTATCCATCCCCTGTTTGTAGTTAACGAGCAGGCTACTGGAATACGGCTGCAGATTAAGTTGGGACAACAGCTCGTCGGCAACGACGACGGTACCCGGATTACTGCCCATCGCCGAGTTGGCGATGGCCGCCGTATCTTCGTCCGACTTATCGGTTGCGGGCTTGAGCGTATGCCCGCCCAAGGTAAGGGCATGGCCGCCGGCCATGTATTTGGTGTACAGGTCGACCAGCTCGCCGCCCATATCACACGTGAGCAGATACTGGTCGTGACCGATGTGCACCGGCTCCTCGCCCATCATCTGGCGCAGTTTGTTGTACTGGCTCGCCGGCGTCACAAACAGACCCATCGCATCGGCATTGCTACCCCCGAACGCCTTGGGAAGCTTTTCGCCCATGATCTTGCACATCTCACTTGGGGTCACCGAAGGATTCGAGCCGCCAACCGGGTAACTCAGATACGAATCGATCTGCACATGCTCACCGGCAACATCGGCGATATCGACCTTCTTGCCGGTCTCGTCGTTGTTGTCCGCCGAATTGCCCCTGCCGTGCCATGCGGGGTACAAATCGACCGTTGTATCGGCCAGCACCATGCGATCGGCTTCAGACGGATTGATGTACTCTTTGTAGTAGTCAAGCGTATCGGGCGTGTAATAGACATACGTCTGAGACACGTCAACAGGGTTATAGCGCTCCAGGTTTTCGTTCATCACGTTGGCAATCGACATACCGCACGTCACCGAGGTGATGGCCAAAAACAGGAGCATCGCGATGACGCCCATCGAAAAGCACACCGTGTTGACCTTGGCCGCAAGCTGGCGCACGGTAAACATGTTGAGGCCGCGCCAATACACGCCGCGCAGGCTCTGCAGCAGCTTGATGAGCATGCCCGAGAGTCCCCAGAACAGGGCAAAGGTGCCCACGGTAACCATAGCGGTCGTAATACCAAACTGGTTCATGGCCTCTTGCAGCTTGCTGTCCGTCGCGGTTAGCGGGAACCCATCACGTAGCAGACGGTAATAGGCCACGCCCACAAGCGCCACGCCCACGGCAAAGATGGCAATCGCAATCCAGGGGTTGCGTGTCTTGATGCTCTCGTTGCGACGCTCGGCACCCATAAGCTCGATAAGTTTGGTACGACGCACGGCGCGAAGGTTCAGCAGTAGCGTGAGCACAAACATCACGAGCATGCAGACAAGGGTCAGGTTGAACGCATGCACCGAGAAAAAGAAGTGGAAATTGGCGATCTGTGTCTTAAAGAGCGAGGCCGTAAAGAACGTCATGAGCTGGGAGAGTCCCACACCCAGCACAATGCCGACGACAAAGGCCACGACCGAAACGATCACGGTCTCGAGCGCCATGATCGTGGCGACGCGCCCGCGCCCCATGCCGAGCACCTGGTACAGGCCAAACTCCTTCTTGCGGCGTTTCATGATGAAGTTATTGGCATACACCATCAAAAAGGCCATGACACCGGCCAAAAAGTACGTCAGGTCGCCGAGCATGCTGCCCATTACCTGCGCCAAGCCCTTTTCATCGATTCCGGCGATGTCGACCTGCATCGAGATGGTGTTAAAGGCATAGAAGACCGTGACGCCCAGGGTGAGCGTCAAAAGGTAGACGAGGTAGTCGCGGCCGGCGCGGCGGACGTTGCCCCAAGCGAGTTTACAGAGCATCGGAGCCCTCACCGCCCATCATGGCAACGACCTCCATAATGCGGTCGAAGAACTCTCGGCGGTCGGTGTCGCCGCGGCGCAGCTCGGTGAAGATCTTGCCGTCGCGGATAAACAGCACACGGCTCGTGTAGCTGGCGGCAAAGCTGTCGTGCGTGACCATGAGTACGGTGGCTCGCAGGCGGCGGTTAAGGGCCTCCAGGCTCTCGAGCAGCAGGCGAGCGCTCTTGGAATCGAGGGCGCCGGTGGGCTCGTCGGCCATGATCATGGTGGGGTCGGTGACGAGTGCGCGAGCCGCGGCAACGCGCTGCTGCTGCCCGCCGGACATCTGGTAGGGATACTTGTCGAGCACCTGACTGATGGACAGGCGCGCTGCCACATCCTGCACGCGGGTCGAGATCTCTGCCGAGTTTGTGCGGGCAATGGTGAGCGGCAGGGCGATGTTCTCGCGTGCCGTGAGTGTATCGAGCAGGTTGGAATCCTGGAAGATAAAGCCGAGCTCCTCGCGGCGGAACTGCGAAAGCTTAGCCTGCTTCATGCGTGTTACGTCCTGGCCGTTGATGCGGATCGTGCCACTTGTGGCGCTATCGATGGTCGACACGCAGTTGAGCAGGGTCGACTTGCCCGATCCCGAAGCGCCCATGATGCCAACAAATTCGCCGCGGTTGACCGTAAAGCTGACGTCGTTGAGCGCGCGGGTCACGTTGCCCAGCGCTCCATATACCTTTTCGAGATGCGCGACCTCCAGTACCGGGGTCGCCATGTGCGTGGTTTGCATACCGAGTCCTTTCTTGCGATTAGTCTACGGCATCTATAGTCGCAAGAAGACGAGTCAGCTACCATCGATATGGCTTACGCTTGCCTTACCGTTGTGTAAGGTAGGGGTAGCTAGCCTGCCACGTGATGATATTGAGAGAGGACTCCTGTTGAAGACTGTTCATGTTGCCGCTGGGATCATTCGCAAAGAAGGATCCGATGAGCTGCTTGCCGTGCAGCGCGGCTACGGCGACATGCAAGGACTTTGGGAATTCCCGGGCGGCAAGCTCATGCGCGGCGAGACACCCGAAGACGCCGTGCGCCGCGAGCTCATGGAAGAGCTGCAGGTAAAAGTTACCAACCTGCGCGATTTCTATACCGTTGAGTATGACTACCCCGATTTTCATCTCTCCATGGAGTGCTACTACTGCTCGCTCGCCGATGAATCCGATGAGCCTCAGAAACATGACCGACAGCTCGATATCCGCTGGATTCCGCGCGCCTCGCTTGCCACGGTGGAATGGATGCCCGCCGACAAGGGGCTTATCGATGCCCTGATTGAGCTGAAAGAAGATCGGCTTGAGGCAAGCTCCGCCGATGACGCCGAGGTCACCACGACCGAACACCCCGCCACCAAACCCAAGCGCGCACCTAAGCGCCGTAGCAAAAAGCGTCCCAAGCCCGGTCTGCTCGACGGCATCGATACCTCGGACCTTTCCGCCGACGAGCGCGAACTGGTACGCCGTCGCGCCGCCATCAAAAAGTCCATGAAGGGCAACAAACGCGCCAACACCAAGCCCGAGCTGCTCGTTCGCCAGCGCCTACGGGCCGCGGGCCTTACGGGATACCGTCTGGAATGGAAGGTGCCTGGAAAACCCGACATCGCCTTTCCCGGGCGCAAGATCGCCATCTTCGTCAACGGCTGCTTTTGGCACCGCTGCCCCAAGTGCAATCCGAGCCAGCCCAAGCGCAACGTTGAGTTTTGGGAGGCAAAGTTCCGTCGCAACGTCGAGCGCGACCGAGCAGCCATCAACGCACTCACCCAAATGGGCTGGACACCCATAACCATCTGGGAATGCGAGCTCAAAAAAGACCGCATCGACGCCACCATGGAAAAGGTCATCGAGCAGGTGCGCGCCGCAGAGCCGCAGCGCTAACAGCGAGCATTCACACGCTCCGCACGTCCGCGCCACGTCTACGCCACAAACCTTAGAAAGCCCTTAAGCTCAAAACCTTTCAAGAGTGTTACTCGATAGCTTTTACCTGCGGTTTCATCGGAACACCAAACCAGATTAAGCCTTTCTTTAGCGCTTCTTTGCAGCAGCCGCGGCATAATACTGCCAACGCACGGGACCTAGCAGCACACCCCGTGCGCAACCTTTTGGTGGACATCGAGGAGGCCGCATAAGCATGCATTCTTCCAATGACGCAGCACAGCAGCCATCCCTAAAACATGCAAACCTTTTCTCCTTCCCCCCGACACAGAGAAACGGTCTCCTCGACTCCCCCACCACAAAAGCCAAACGCTCAACAGACCAGAGCCACAACTTGCGAGCATCCTTCGAAAAGCTCCAAGCATCCCTAGACAAGGCGTTCCCCGAACAGGCAAGAGCAATCTAAGCCCATCGCGCTTTATACTGATGCCATGCGAAACATGGATCACATAGAATTGCACCGCGGAGGACGCGAGGAAGCGTTTCCCGAGACCGCCGAAGACTGGCCCTATATTGCCGAACGCGCAGAATTCGCTCGCTATCCGGGCAATTCCGTCCCCTGGCACTGGCATTCCGAAGTTGAGCTTTTCTACATGGAGCAGGGAGCGATTGACTATCGAACGCGCGCGGCTCATGAGCACGTACGCTTTGAGGAAGGGTCCGCCGGCTTTATCAACGGCGGCGTTTTGCACAGCACGCTGCAATCACCCAATTCGGCACCAGCCATTCAAATGTTGCATATCTTTCAGCCGTCGATGCTCGGCGATCCCGCGGGACGCCTTCAAAAGCGCTATATCAATCCTTTGCTGCAATGTCGAGGCGTCGATGTGCTCAAATGGTCGCCCACCAACCCCGACGATATGCCCTTTATCGATTTGCTAAAGAGTTCCTTTGACCACGACCTTCAACGACCGCAGAACGAGATGGCGCTTCGGAATAGCTTGTCAGAGCTCTGGATTCAGATTTACGCCAAGGCCGAACCGCTTTTTTCCTCCGACAACGCCTCTTGGATGACCAACCGCGACGTACAGTTCAAGGCAATCCTGGACTATATCCGCGCAAACTATGCAGCCGCTATAGATGTGCCCCAGATGGCATCCGCAGCCGGCGTAAGCGAAAGAGAGTGTTACCGCATTATCGAAGCTTGCGCAGGAACGACCCCGGCGGCATATCTGCGCGCATACCGCGTAAACCGTGCTTGCGAACTTTTGGCACACACCACGCGAACGGTCCAGACAGTCGCGCGCCAATGCGGCTTTGCGACAGCAAGCCATCTTGGTCAGGTATTTAAAGAACAAATGGGATGCACTCCTTCGAGCTATCGAGCAGCGAGGCAGAATCTCGATAGCACCAGGCAGAAATCCCGCTAGCCTTTCTTCTGTCACCGCATCAAACTTGCAGGCAAACAACAGAGAGGAGCAACCATATGAAGCACTTTGACCATATCGTATTTGACGTTGATGGGACATTGGCAGATACAGAAGAAAGCGTTCTGTCATCGCTTGGCCAGGTTGTCCAAGAAGAAACCGGCAAAACGCTCCCCCGACACGAGCTTGAATTTGCCCTCGGCATACCCGGCAAGAACGCCCTTGAGAAACTTGGGATCTACTCACAGGCAACGCTGGATCGCTGGTGCCAAGTTGCCGCCAGCTTTAAAAGCACCATCAGCGTGTTTCCCGGCTTGCACGAAGTTATCGCAACACTCTCCGACAACGGCTGCAAACTTGGCATCGTCTCCTCACGTGCGCGCGACGAATACGCAGAAGAAATTGCACCCCTTGGCTTCGATAAGTATTTTGAGCACATCATCCTTGTCGAAGACACAACCGAACATAAACCCGCACCCGCTCCCATGCTCGAATATCTCCGGCGTACGTGCGCGAATCCTGGCAACGTCGTCTACGTTGGCGACACCGTCTACGACGAACAATGCGCAACTTCAGCAGGGGTCAGTTTTGCCAGAGCAGCATGGGGATCACACCAAGATATCCCAAATGCCACCTACAACCTCAAAACCCCCAACGACCTGCTAACCCTAACAACCAAGTAACCCCCGCGCCCCACCCTTTCAGCCCCAACGCCACAAGGGCGACGACCTCGAGTAGGTCAACCTGGGAGAGACGAGGGCTTAGTTCCCCAATCTTTCCGCAGGGGGCAAAAAGCCTCGCCGCACGAAGTGCGCAGCGAGGCTTTTTGCATGCCCGAGGACGATTGGGGAACTAAGCCCTCGTCCCTCCCCGGGATATGTAGCGAGTCGGAGTACCCTTGCTGTTACTCTGCTTTGCCCACAGAGTTGAGGTTGGTCATGCGGATCTTAACCAGCTCGGTGATCTCACGCATACCCTCCTTGGCCGGCTTCTTAGGATCGAAGCAGGCGGGGTTCTCGGCCATGTAGGCCATGAAGCCCTTGGTGTAGGCCTGACGCAGCTCAGTGGCGTAGTTAACCTTGCAGATGCCGTTCTTCACAGCCTCGGCAACCTGCTCATCGGGCACACCGGAGGTGCCGTGCAGGACCAGCGGCACGTCGACGGCGTCGCGGATGGCCTTGACCACGGACTGCTCGATGTGCGGATCGCTCGTGTACACACCGTGGCTGGTGCCAACGCCAATTGCGAGGGAGGTGCAGCCGGTACGCTCGACGAACTCCTTGGCCTCAGCCGGATCGGTGTAGGGGCTCTCGCCCTCAACCGCGGGACCGTCGTCCTCCTTGCCGCCAACCTTGCCGAGCTCTGCCTCGACGGGCACGCCCATGGCGCGGCCAGCATCGGCGACGGACTTGGTCAGGGCGATGTTGTCCTCGAAGGACTCGTGCGAACCGTCGATCATGACAGAGGTGTAGCCGGTGCGGAAAGCCTGCATGCAGCGGTCATAGCCATCGCCGTGATCGAGGTGCAGAGCGACGGGCACGGAAGCGCGCTCGGCGGCAGCCTTGACCATGCCGTAGAAGTAGTCCAGACCAGCGGTCTTGATGGTGCCCGGGGTGGTCTGCATGATGACGGGGGACTTGGTCTCCTCGGCAGCGGCCAGAACGGCCATAACAAACTCGAGGTTCTCGACGTTGAACGCGCCAACAGCGTAGTGGCCGGCCTGAGCGTCCTTGAGCATCTTTTCGGTGGTAACAAGTGCCATGAGCGTTTGCTCCTCTCCCTCGCCCGCATCTGGACATCGGGCGTAGTTGTTCACAAGGCGTTTTACCTTGCGTTTTGCTGCGCTCATTGTATGAAATTCAGCGGCTTTACACGCGCGAGATATTGAGCCCATGCAGGTCAATACAGTCGTTTTTGAAAAGTAAACGGAAGGAATTTGAGCCGAGTGGACATGTTCGATATTGAATTTTGAGCGTTCAGCGTCTTTCTTTTATAGAAAAGATAAGTAATCGAAAGGTGTTTTCTTACTCAAAAAGAAAATGAACGAAAATAGAGTCAACACAATTCCTGCAAATTTCAGACGATGATGGAGCAACTATGGCCCACGCAACAACCCGAGCTTTCGCCGATGAGCGTCGTTCCGCCATCATGGAGATGCTCGAGCATAACGCCTCGGTGCAGGTGGCAGAAATCGCCCAGACCTTTGGCGTGTCCTCCGTTACCGCCCGTGCCGACCTAGACGCGCTCGCCGAGTCCGGCAAGCTGCGTCGCACGCATGGCGGCGCCGTGTCGCTCCAGAAGCGGTTGACCGTATCCACCCAGGATCGCCGCATCAACGTCAATGTCGCCGCCAAGCAGGCCATCGCGCAAAGCGCCATCGAGCTCGTCGGCAATGGCGACACGCTGCTTGTCGACTCGGGCACCACGGCGCTCGAGTTCGTCCGGCTCCTCGATCAGCGCGACGGCATCACCGTCATCACGGCCGACATTACCATCGCCGATTACATCGACGAGAGCATGCCCTCGGTCGATGTCGTCATGCTGGGTGGGGCACTGCGCAAAGGTCATCGCTATCTGTACGGTCCACTTACCATGCAGGCGCTCCAAATGGTCCACGCCGACCTTGCCGTCATGTGCCCCAGCGCTTTTGTCCCCCGCTGCGGCTTTACGACCGACTTTCCCCAAATGGCCGAGACCAAAACGGCTATGATCGCCGCAGCCCATCAAAGCGTCGCCCTCATGGACGCCAGCAAGGTTAACGGACGCGGCATGTACCGCTTTGCCGAGCTGGCAGATGTCGACACCATCGTGATGGACCGTGACCCCGATCATGCCGTTGCCACCTCAATCGCCGAGACCACCGGCAGCGCGCGTCCGGCCCTCATCATCGCCA
>CAUBGU010000034.1 GCA_958435545.1 uncultured Collinsella sp. | reverse complement strand
GCCTATCGAGACGATCGAGTGGTAGCGCCCATGGACCAGGATCGCCAAAACAGCCTACGCCGCGACGCGCAGAACACGGAGCGCGAGCAGGATTTTACGACCTACCGCACTGCCCAAAGCTCAAACGATATGGTGCCGGCGGTGTTTCGCCGTGGCATCTACCGCACAATCCGAGGCAGTCTTAAGCGCTTCTTGTCCATCGTGGTCATCACCGCGCTCGGCGTGAGTGTGATGTGCGGTCTTAAGGCGGGTTGCGAGGATCTGTGCGATTCGGTCGACGCTTACTTTGACCAGCAGAATGTTTATGACATCAACGTGCAGTCGACCTATGGTCTTACGCGCGACGATCTTGCTGCGATCCAAGAGGTCGATGGCGTCGAGACGGCCGAGGGCATCTATACCGAGACTGCCTATACCGCCGTTGGTACCACGCGCGAGCGCGTAGTCGTGCAGAGCCTTTCCAAAGAGAATATCGATCAACCGGTGCTGGTGAGCGGCGATTTGCCCGAGAGCGCCGGCGAGGTCGCGGTGACTTCGAAATTCCTGAAGGCTTCGGGCAAAAAGCTCGGCGATACGGTGAGTTTTGCCGCCAATGATGCGAGCTCGTCGAACCAAAGCGCCAAGGACCAGTTTGCTGCGGGCGATTACACCATTACGGCCGAGGTTCTCGATCCTACTGATGTGAGCTCCGACTCGACAGTCAACGCCTTTCGCGCTGCTTCGACTGCGGACTATAAGTTCTATGTGAGCGAGGATGCCGCGGCATCTTCTTCCTACTCCGCGGTCCACGTGATCGTCGAGGGGGCCAAGAGCCTCAACTCCTATTCGGATGCCTACGCGGCAAAGATTAATGAGGCCAAGGGCAATATCGAGAAGATCCGCGAGGAGCGTGAGAAGGCGCGCGCTCAGGAGCTGACGGTCGACACGCCGGCAAGCTTGGATGCGGCCGAGCGCCAGGCCGCCATGCTCTTTGGGATCGAGCAGGATAACATCAACCGCATGACAGAGGGCAGCGAGGAGCGTGTGCAGGCGCAAGCCGACCTGGACCAGCGCCGCGCCGCCGCCGACCAGCATTTTGCCGATGCCCGCGCCGAGCTTTCCGACCTAGGCGAATGCACCTGGTACATCCAGGACCGCGGCAATATCGCAAGCTACTCGAGCGTGGAAAGCGATAGCTCGTCAATTGAGGCCATCGCCACGGTGTTCCCGTTCATCTTCTTTATCGTCGCCGTGCTCATCAGCCTTACCACCGCCACACGTATGGTCGAGGAGGAGCGCACGCTCATTGGCCTGTACAAGGCGCTCGGCTATTCGCGCGGACGTATCCTGTCCAAATACGTGGACTATGCGCTGTGGGCTTGTCTGATCGGCGGCGTGCTCGGCAACATCATCGGCTTTGTGGGGCTGCCGCTGTTCCTGTTTACGGTGTTCGATGACATGTACTCTCTGCCCCAGATGCTGCTTTCGTACGACATCGTGTCGTCGCTCGTGTCGGTTGCGCTGTTTGCCGTGGGCGTGGTGGGCGCCACGATTATCGCCTGCCGCCACGAGATGGCCGAGACGCCGGCTTCGCTCATGCGCCCCAAGGCGCCGCGTGCCGGCTCGCGTATCTTGCTTGAGCGCATCGGCTTTATCTGGCACCGCATGGGCTTTTTGAACAAGGTGGCAGCGCGTAACCTGTTCCGCTACAAAAAGCGTGCCCTTATGACCATCTTCGGTATCGCCGGCTGCACGGCGCTCGTGATCTGCGGCATGGGCATCCGCGATACGTCGGTGGCGCTTTCGCCCAAACAGTACGGGCATATCACGCGCTATGACCTGCTGGCGGTTGCCAATCCCGATGACTTTACGCAGACGTGCGCGGCGCTCGACGAGCGAAGCGCGGCCAAGGATTCCGACGTGACCGTGACTTCGACGCTGCCGATCATGACCGACAACGTCACTTTTACGTTTGGCGGCAAGAGCGAGACCGTACAGCTCATTGTGATTCCCGACGACCGCACGGGTGACTTGGGTGACTACGTGCGCCTGGAGGATGAGTCCAAAGAACCGCTCGCCTTGCGTGACGGGGACGTGTACTTGAGCAAGAGCTCGCAACTGGTGCTGGGGATTCAGCCGGGCGACACAGCACACGTCCAGGATTCGTCGCTCAACGTCGCCAAGGTCAAGGTTAGCGACATTTCGCTCAACTATCTGGGCAACACGCTCTATATGACGCAGAGCACCTATGAGCGCGCGTTCGACCGAAGCGCGCGTCTTAACGGCATCTTTGCGCTGCTTAAGGGCTCATCTTCTGACCAGATTGCGTTTAGCAAGAAGCTTAAGAACGACGGTTGGCTCACCATCTCGAGCACGGCCGAGCATTGGGAAAATTATGAGGCGAACTTCACTATCATCAATTCCGTCGTGGTACTTGTGACCTTTATGGCGGCGTGCCTGTCGTTTGTGGTGGTGTTTACGCTGTCCAACACCAACATCTCCGAGCGCGAGCGCGAGCTGGCGACCATCAAGGTGCTGGGCTTCCGCCGTGGCGAGGTGCACCACTACGTCAACAAGGAGACGTTGATCCTCACGGCGATTGGCGCCGCGCTGGGCGTGCCGCTGGGTAGCCTGCTGGCCGAGAGCTTTACGTACATTCTGCAGATGCCGTCGCTCTACTTTGACGTTGAGGTCGAGCCGCTGAGTTATGTGCTCGCCGTAGTGCTTTCCTTTGTCTTTACGTTTATCGTCAACCTCGTCACCAACCGAACGCTCAACAAGATCGACATGGTCGGCGCCCTCAAGAGCGCCGAGTAACCTGCCAAAAAGGGACAGGTTTATTTTGGCAGGTTTTATCTGGGCAAACGCCGCATCTATTGCTTGCGATGCTTCCATTGTTTGCGGCACCAACGCATGAGTGCTTTTACGACCGGGATGGTGATGAGGATTACCCAGGCGGGATGGGGTTGTTCCAGGCAGAGCCACATGTAGAGGAACCATGCCTCGGCACTGACTGAATAGACGACATCGATCAGCTTAGATAAGTGGCGTTGGTCGATAAAGTCGCCAAGCGCGTAATAGACGGGAATCAAAAAGACGAGGAAGAGTCCCGTAGCCCATGTGCCGTAGACAATGCCGAGCACCAGATAGGCGAGGGCGACAAGCGCGGGGAAGGGGAATTTGTTCCATGTACGTCCGACCTTGGTGTGGAAATGCTTGCCATGATGGTCGAGCTTGTCGTATGCTTCCTTCCAGCTGGAAAACGTCTCGCCGTCGATGGTGACGGTGCCGTCGTCATTGATATGCACACTATGTCCATCGTCCTCAAGCGTATCGATATGCAATCCGCCCGGCCCCACATGGACCTCTTCACCCTTGCGCTCGTTAGCTACATGAATGCCACTCCAGCCAACATGAACCTCTTTGCCTTTGTTGGGATCAATAACGTGGATGCCGCGCGCGAGGGAAATATCGACAAGCGGCTTATCGCTGCAATCAGCGTGCTCAGCAGAAGCCTCAGCCTCTTCAGCCTTATCTGAAGCTTTGGTGCCGGCGTTGCTGTTCTGAGCCTCATCATCAGCGCTAGCCATCGCCTCCCCATACAGCAGCTCATCCAGCGACACGCCATACAGCGCGGCGAGCGCAATAAGGTTATCGGTATCGGGCGAGGATTCGCTGCGCTCCCATTTACTGACAGCCTGACGACTCACACCCAGCTGGGCGGCAAGCGCCTCCTGAGAAAGCCCGGCAGCCTTGCGGCGATCAACGAGCCGCTGCGCCATCGCAAGATCCATGACAGTTCCTTTCATATGGTGACCGTAATCGAATGAGCCGAGTATGCCGAGAACAACCGGTAGCGACCACCATTTCTAGTTAGAATCTGCCCCAACCCTACCGCAACTACCGGTAGCAACCCCTAACGACCAGCCATTTCAGGACAAATGTCAGTGCAAGTAGCAGCCAAGAGCCCCGGGTCAAAAGTTGCGGTGGAATAGTTCTTAGATTCAGCCATTTGCGGGCTAAGCAGGAACTATTTCACCGCAACTTAATTTCAGACCAGGCACCCGCAGCAAGAAGACGAATAACCTCGGCGAGTATGTAAACGCAGGGCCCTCCGACCCCGCCCGACGATTTCGATTGGCGACCTTTGACGGAGTCAAGGGAGGAGCCAAATCGAAATACGTCGGGCGGGGTCGGAGGGCCCGATGGGATGGATTTCGGCCGAGGCTATTCGTCGCCGAAGCTGATGCCCAACGCCTTGGCCTCGCGCACCAGGTCGCTCTGGGGATCGACATACTTGAGCTTGCCGGCGACATCCTCGAGCGGCATGTGGCACATCTTGCCGTCACGCAGGGCAATCATGTAGCCAAACTCGCCGCGTAGGCAGCCCAGCGCGGCCTCGACGCCGCACTGGGTCGCAAAGATGCGGTCCTGGGCGTCGGGCTGGCCGCCGCGCTGCGTGTGGCCGGGGATGGCGACGCGGGTCTCGCGACCGGTCTTGGCTTCGATCTCCTTGGCGATGTCGTAGACAATCGACGGGCTCGTACGCTCGGCGAGCTTCTTCTTGTACTCCTTCTTGGACAGCGCCGCGTCCTCCTTGGAGATGGCACCCTCGGCGACAGCCACGATGGTAAAGCGGCTGCCAGTCTTCATGCGATGCTCGATGGTCTTGATGACGTTATCCATGTCGTAGGGAATCTCGGGGATCAGGATGACGTCCGCACCGCCCGCGACGCCGGCATACAGCGGAATCCAGCCAACCTTGTGCCCCATGATCTCGATGACAAACACGCGGCCGTGACTCGAGGCAGTGGTGTGGATGTCGTCGATGCACTTGGTGGCGACGTCGATGGCGCTCGTAAAGCCAAACGTCAACTCGGTGCCCCAGGTGTCGTTATCGATGGTCTTAGGCAGGGCGATAACGTTGAGGCCCTCTTCGCGCAGACGGTTGGCGGTCTTGGTGGAGCCGTTGCCGCCCAGCATAAACAGGCAGTCGAGCTGCAGCTTATGATAGGTGTGGACCATTGCCGGCACCTTCTCGACTCCGTCGGCCTCGGGAATATCCAGGCGCTTGAACGGCGTACGGCTTGTGCCCAGAATAGTGCCGCCACGGGTAAGGATGCCGCTAAAATCGGCGGGCGTCATGACACGGAACCTGCTGTAGATAAGGCCCTGGTAGCCGTCCTCAAAACCATAGATCTCGATAGGTTCTTCGCTATTGGTCATAAGCGTTTTGACAATGCCGCGCATGGTGGCGTTGAGCGCCTGGCAGTCGCCGCCACTGGTAAGAAGACCGATCCTAAGCATGATGAATCCTTCCGGGCAAGTTATAACATGCGCATAAGTTTACCCCCGCACACTGCTGGTACGGGGGCAAAACGAGTTAGCTCAAGCGTATAGAAATGTAAACAACGTCAGGCGAGCGTAAGGTCGACGGGCCTGGCTCCTTACAGTGCGAAGGCGTCGACATCTCCCCAGTGACGGCGCAGTGTAATAGCGGCGGCGGGTTCGGTATTGTCAAAGACGACCGACCATTGCGTATTGCTGGTGATGTCTTCCGGATTGGGCTCTTGCGCTGCGGCGCGCAGGGCTTCCCAGGCAATCGTTTCGTCCTGGGCACCGACATGGGCGTCAAGGACATCGGCGATTGCGACGGCGCGCTCTTTACCATGGCCCAGCTCGCCATTCTTTTGGTTGGGCAGTACTTCGTCGCCATAGCAGGCGTAGAAGTTCGTAACCTGGCGTGCAGGAGTCGCTTTGAAAGCGCGGTCCGGATCGTGTGGATCCCACTCTACTACGCGCGCGTCACCGGCGGCGTCGTTGATAAAGAAGTGGTAATCGCGTCCGGCCATGGCGTGCATGTCGTGGGCGGAAAGTAGGTCGACGGCCTCTTGCGTGGTAGCCGCGCGGTCGAGCACCAGACGGATGGCGAGCGAAGTGTTGATGACGGGGCGTTGCGTGTCCTGGTCACAGGGCTTGGAATCCAGGGTGAGTACGGCAATGGACACGCCGCATTCGTTAACACCGTCGAGCTGGGCAAACGGGCCCATGAGTGCGGCGGCGCGTCCGGCGACGGAGTCAAGTGGAGTGTTGGCGCCCAGGTTATTGAGGGCCGCAAACCCGATGGAGGCATAGCCGCCGCGTGGGTGATTGCGCACCAGCAGCGCTGAGGTGTCGTCTTTAAAGTCGTAATTGCGACCGGTGCGCACGCGGCCTTCGGCATCTACGGCGACAAAAGCGCTGCAGGCAAACTGGGGCGCCTGGACATGTGCCGGCGCACCGGGCAGCACCTGCGCCACCACGGCATCGATGTAGGCCTGGTCGTCGCGCACGCCAGCGGCGATGATGCGATCAAGATCGTAGTCGTAGGCGATGTCGATTGCGTACAGGTCATAGCCATCCGCGTAGCCGGTCAAGCGTCTGAGCGACGCGGCGGACTTGATTTGCTTGCGGTAAACGATGCCGGCGGCAACGGCAAAGCCGACGGCGACTCCCGCGACACCGCAGGCGATGGCAATGTTACGTGGCTTCATGACGGTTCCTCTCGTCCTGTTAGCGCAATTGTCGCAAAAGGGGCGCGGGCATGATGGCTCAACTTGGTGAGCGGTGCGGAATTAAGCACGGAATGAAGAGTGCGGCGCTGGCGTGGCGGGGTATGCTGGAGGGGACCATCAACCCAGCGAAAGGGGAGAGCATGACGGATCAGGAAACGCCCGAGCGCGCGCACGTGACGGCCGACGATATCGAGGCCGCCAACGACCTTATCGACTTTATCGAGGCATGCCCCAGCATGTTTCATACGGCGGCGACCATTATGGCCGAGCTCGACGAGGCGGGCTTTACCTACCTGCCCGAGAACGCGGCATGGGATATCGAGCCGGGCGGGCGTTATTACACGCAGCGCAACACCTCGAGCGTCGTTGCCTTTAAGGTGGGCGAGGACCTGGCCGCGACGTGGGGCGAGGACGGCGTTGCCGGTGATTATCATTTTCAGCTCACGGCGTCGCACAGCGATTCGCCGACGTTTAAGGTCAAGGCTGTGCCCGAGCTCGATGGCGCGGGCGAGACACTGCGCCTGAACACCGAGGCCTACGGCGGCATGATCGACTACACCTGGTTCGATCGCCCGCTGGCGCTCGCGGGCCGCGTACTGGTGCGCGAGGGCGACCGTATTGAGAGCCGCCTGCTTGCCACCGAGCGCGAGGTCGCTATCATTCCGAGTCTTGCTATCCATATGAACCGCGGCGTTAACGAGGGCTTTGCTCCCAACCGAGCCGTCGACCTGTGCCCGCTCATCAGCGCCGGCGAACTCAAGCAGGGAGATTTTGATGCCCTGATTGCCGAAGAGCTGGACGTTGAGCCCGAGCAAATTCTGGGCCGCGATTTGTTCCTGGTCAACCGCCAGGATGCGCGCATTTGGGGCTGGGCCGACGAGTTTATCTCGACGCCCAAGCTCGACGACCTGGCCTGCGCCTATACCTCGCTGCAGGCATTTTTGGGTGCTGAGAACGCGCGCGATATCTCGGTCTTCTGCTGCTTTGATAACGAGGAGGTTGGCTCCGAGACCAAGCAGGGAGCCATGTCGACGTTCTTGGCCGATGCGCTGCGCCGCATTAACGGATCGCTGGGCTTCGATGACGAGTCGTACCATCGCGCACTTGCCGCCTCGATGCTCGTGAGCTGCGACAACGCACATGCCGTGCATCCCAACCACGCCGAGAAGTGCGATGCCCGCAACCAGGTCGTGCTCAACGGCGGCATCGTTATCAAGGAAGCCGCCAACCAGCACTACTGCACCGATGCCTTTAGCCGCGCGGTGTTCCAGGCTATTTGCGATGACGCCGACGTGCCCACGCAGGCCTTCGCCAACAAGAGTGATATGGCCGGCGGCTCCACCCTGGGCAACCTGTCGAACATGCAGGCGAGCATGCATGCCGTGGACGTGGGCCTGCCGCAGCTGGCCATGCACTCGAGCTACGAGACCGGCGGCGTGCGCGACGTGATGTACGCCATCCGCGCCCTCACCGCCTTCTACGAGCGCGACCTCCATATCAACGGAGCCGAAAGCGCGGAGCTCTAAAACCTGCCAAAGAGGGATGTTGATTTCGGCAGGTTTTATCTGGGCGAATGCAAAGGGTGAAACCGAACTAGATCTGTGATACGTGGCCGCCGAGGTGCAGTGTGCCTCGGCGGCTTTTTGTGTACAGAGCACGGCTAATGCTTATAAATGCTATACATGCTTTACGTATCTACCATAGAGTTTTATGATAGTTTTGAAGTATTAAGGAGGGGTCATGACCACAACAGCCGCTCAGATCAACGTGCGTCTCGATGCCGATCTTAAAAGGAGTGGGGACGCCGCTCTCTCCAGGGCCGGTATGACGCCGAGCCAAGCGGTGCGAGCGCTCTGGCAACTTGCAGCGTCGCTGGCCGATCGCCCCGGTGCGCTCGAGGATATCCTGCTGCCCAGTCGTGCCCGGGCGGAACAGCGCGAGCGCGAAAAGGCCGCCAAACGTAAGCTCGAGCTCATGGATCAGGGGTCGAAGCTGTTCGCTGCCGCTTGCCGTGAGTCGGGAATCGATATGGTCAGGGCTCAGCCATCGGACGACGAAGAGCTCAAACGGAATGCCTATGCGGATCGCTATGGCGAGGAGATGAGCTGGCTCTATGAGTGAGGCTCCAAGGCGTATCTTGGTTGACACCAACGTGTGGCTCGATTACTTCATTCCCTCACGACGTGGTCGTTCGGTGGCGATTGAGTTTTTACGCGATGCATGCACGGCGCAGGTGGATTTGCTGTATGCGGCGACATCGTCCAAAGATCTGTTCTATTTGATTTCAAGCGAACATAAGGCATGGTATCGGCGCGAGCATGGCTCACTATCCCAAGATGCCGCCGTGGCGGCGACATCACTTGCATGGGATTGCCTCGACGTGTTGTCGCAACTTGCCACGCCGGTACCCTGCGACCTGAGTGACATATGGATGGCGAGCAAGCAGCGTAATCTCCATAGCGATTACGAAGACGATTTAATCATTGCGGCAGCGATGCGCTCCCAAGCAGATTTACTGGTCACCAACGATGTCAAACTCTGTTCACACGCGCCTGTCGCAGCAATGAGCGTAGAAGACGCAAAGAATTACTTAGCAACGCTCTAACAATTTGAAGACCCCACAGGTTGAGCAAAAGTCAGCGAGAGCCTGCCGTTTGAGCCAAGGTGCCGTGAAATGAAAAGGCGCTGACCTTCTGGTCGCGCCTTTGAAATTGAACGGCAGATTGGCCAAACGGCGGGCTCGCAGCGTCGACCGGTCCGCCGTTCGTTAGAACGGCGGAACCCATGGGGCTCGCAGCGTCGAGGGGTTCCGGCGTTTGGTAAAACGGCGGAACAAGATTAGTGCTCGATCCAACAACGTAAAGTTTCGCCGGCCTGCAGGTGACGCAGATTCTCCGCGGCAATGTCGACGACGTTGTTGAGGGTGGCGGCTAGATGGAACCAGCCAGAGACGTGCGGTGTGATGAGCATGTTGGGCGCATCCCACAGCGGGCTTGTCGCGGGCAGGGGCTCGGGGTCGGTGACGTCGACCGCGGCGCCGGCGAGATGTCCCGACTCCAAGGCGGCAACCAAGTCGTCGGCGACCACAAGGTCGCCGCGGCCGCCGTTGGCAAAGAAGGCGCCCGGCTTCATCGCGGCGAAGAACTCGGCGTTCGCCAGGCCGCGGGTCTCGGGTGTGCTCGGCATAAAGGATGCGACGATGTCTGCCTCTGCCAGGCACTCAGGTAGGGCGTCCATGCCGTCCATGTCCTCAAACACAATGGGGTAGACGAGTGGATGGCGCTTGATGCCGCGGACGTGCGCGCCCATGTTGCGGCAGAGCGTGGCAAAGTGGCCGCCAATGTCGCCCGCGCCCAGCACCAGCACGTTGGCATTTTTGAGCGAGGTAACCGGCCCCAAATCCTCCCAGCGATGCTCGCGCTGCAAGTCGTGATAGCCGGGCAGGCGCTTCATCATGGAAAGGACCATGGCAAACATGTGCTCGCTCACGGCCTGGCCGTAGGCGCCGATCGAGCAAGACAGCTTGGCTTCAGCCGGCACGGTGCCGGCGGCCAAGTAATCGTCATAGCCGGCGGTCTGCAATTGCAACAGCTGGAGATGCTCGCATGCGGTAAGCAAGGCAGGGTCTATGTTGCCCAAGATTACGTCGGCGTTGGCGACCTGCTCACGCGTGATGGCGTCGGAGCTCGTGTAGATAAAGTCCTCGCCCGGAGCACTCGACTCAAGAATTGCGCGATGGCGGTCGTTGACGGGCAGCAAAACCAGGATGTTCACAAGCAGTCATCTCCGCTCAGCCTGCCAAAAAGGGACAGGTTTATTTTGGCAGGTTTTATCAGGCAAAACGTTCAAATAAAACGCCGGATGCAAGACGAGCGTGCCCGTCAGCATCCGGCGCATCTGCGGCTACCAGCTCAGCAGCTCGTAGCCGTCCTCGGTCACCACGAGCTGTACCTCGCACTGAGCCGAATCGCTGCCGTCCTTGGTGCGCACGCACCAACCGTCACCCTTGCTAATCTTGATGTCGGGCGCTCCGGCGTTGACCATGGGCTCGATGGTAAAGACCATACCCGGGGCCATGATGGTGTCCACATCGGGCGCCTCGGTGGTAAAGCCTACAAACGGGTCCTCGTGGAACTCCTTGCCAATGCCGTGTCCGCCGTACTCGCGCACCACGCTAAAACCGGCGTCCTCGACCGTCTTTTGCACGGCCTCGGCCATAACGGACAGCGGAAGCCATGGCTTGACGGCTGCCAGACCCGCCTCCACGCTGGCGCGGGTGACGTCGACCAGGCGCTGGCGCTCGGCAGAGACCTCGCCGATGCAGAACATGCGGCTCGAATCACTAAAGTAGCCGTCCAGGATCGTGGAGCAGTCGACGTTGATGATGTCGCCCTCGTGCAGCACGTCCGTATCGCAGGGGATACCGTGACAGACCACATCATTGATCGAGGTGCACACACTCTTGGGGTAGCCCTCGTAGTTGAGGTCGGCCGGCGTGCCGCCGTGCTCGACGGTGTAGTCGTAGATCATCTGGTCGATCTGGTTGGTGGTCATGCCCGCGGCGATGTGCTCGCCTACGTAATCGAGCACGCCCACGTTGATGGCGGCCGAGCGCTTGATGCCCTCGATATCGGCGGGCGTCTTGTAGAGCGTGCGGGGCAGAACCTCCCAGCCCTCTTCCCACAAGCGCTCGAGGCGCTCATCAAAGGTGCTATGGCATTTCTTATATTTTTTGCCGCTGCCGCACCAGCAAGCGTCGTTGCGGCCGGGCACGGGTCCTTTGTCAAACATGGCTAACTTCCTTTCGTCCGCAGCTAGTATAGCCCACCCACGCGTCTATAAAAGTTGCGGTGATATAGTTCCGATTTAAGCGGTTTAACAGCACAAATAGGAACTATATCACCGCAACTGATGGGGCGGGATGGCGGGCACTGGCTGCTGCGTGGTTTTGCTAGTAGCTCACCTGGCAGGGGATGCCGAGGGCTTGGACGCGTGCGGCAATCGTGTCGAGCACCTCGGGCACCGCTTTAGCAAGGCCGGCGACCGGTGTCTCGCGCGCCACCGTGTAGATAGTCGCCTCCTGCGGGCGAATGCGTTCGAGCGCCGCGAGCCAAGGGCCGACGTACTCCTCGCCGGTGTTATCGAGAGACTTGCCTCGGTACTCGCCGCTCAAAAACATCGTCTGGATAATGACGTGGCCGTTAAAGCTCGCGAACGTTTCGATCTGGTGCTCTACATCGTAGGGGCCAACGGGCTGGTCGAGCAGCTGGATAAAAGCCGGGTCGACCGTATCGAGCTTGAGGATGTTGTCGTCGACCATCATGAGCGCATCGTGTACCTGGGGACGGTCGGCGCGCGTGCCGTTGGAAAGCACGGCAATCTTGGTGTTTGGGGCCAGCTGGTCGCGCAGCGCGATGGCACCGGCGATGGCCTGCGGAAACTCAGGTGCGGCGGTTGGTTCGCCGTTGCCGGCAAACGTGATTACATCGGGCAGCTCACCCTCGATTGCCATCTCGTGCAGCTTGGCCTCGAGTGCGTCGAGTACCACGGCAGCTATGTTGTACGGCTCATGGCAGGGGCGCTCAGCGTTGAGACCGTTTTCGCAGTAAATGCAGTCGAACGTGCAGATTTTGCCGCTGGCCGGCATCATGTTGACGCCGAGCGAAAGGCCCAGGCGACGGCTGCGAACGGGCCCAAAGATGGGGCTGGCATTCAAAAACGTAGACATAGGCATATGCTCCTCAAGACAATTGTGCCTAAGCATAGCATCGGCTCCAAAGCAAGGTGTGGGCTCTTGCTTTACAAGTTTCGTTTTTTCACGTCGCTCATTATGCGGTGCCATGAAAAGTCTCGGGTCAGGTACAGTTAATCTGTTAACAAGGCGTAAGGCAATGCAGGCCCATCCAACCGTACCGATGTGCAACTGGATGGGCGTTGATGATGGGGGCACAACATGGATTTTACGGTCGAGAATGCGGGAGCCACGATCGCCTGTCGCGAATATGCCGGCCCGGATGTGTCGCCTGATACTCCTGCTTTGGTGTGCGTGCACGGAGCTTGTGTCGACGGCACATTTTTCGACGGCATCGCTTGTGAGCTCAGCCGCAACTACCGCGTAATTGCCTACGACCGCCGCGGCTGTGGTGACAGCAGCGAAGCGGCAGACGGCAGCTATGATCTTGCCGCCCAGGCCGCCGACCTGCAAGCTGTGATCGAACACGTTGGCGCTCCGACAAATGTGCTTGCGCACAGCGCCGGTACGTTGGTGGCGCTGGAGCTTCTTCGCACCAAACCCCATCTCGTCGCCCGTGCGATTCTGCACGAGCCAGCTGTGTCGGCCGAAGGCGTCGGCATGGGCGCAGCTCCGGTTTTGCTCGATATGATTGCGGCTGGAAAGGTTTCAAGGGCGCTCCGGCTTTTCTTGGGAGCCCTCGGCGACTTGGACCCCGAGGCCCCTGGGACGACCGAAGCGGAAGCCAAACATGCCCTGCGCAATGGCCGCTGCTTCATGGCCAATGAATACGAAACAAATATGACATATGCTCCCGACTGGGAGCGCGCCCGCGCGTCAAAGGCGGTGTCGGCCGTGTTTTTGGGCGAGCTTTCGGTCGGTACGCCCCGCGAGGCTGGTACGCGAGCGGCTGCCGAATATCTCGATTGCCCCCTCGTGACGATCCCGGGCGCGCATAACGGTCTGCGCGATCGCCCCGTTACGGCGGCAAACGCCGTTCGCGATGTCTTGGGGCGTTAGCTCGTTCGATGACCTGTGGGGAGGGGACTGTTAGCGTTTCTTCATTGTTAACGAATGCACCCATAACCGCGCGCTCGCGGCTCCATTACCGCCGTTTGCTAGGTCATAAAATGCAACGATAATCGCGCGTTTGCCTGCAGCTGTTAGATGTTACCCTTGTACCATTTGGTATGCACCGTTGCCGTGTGTGACGATAGAAAGGGCCCCATATGCTCAATAATCACGAGGCAAATCTAACTGACGAGGAGGCTGCCGCCGAGGTCGCCCGCGTCGCGAAGACCTACCCCGTGGTGCGTTTGCTGTCGGTCGATCAGATTAAGAGCGAGCCTAACTGCCTGCTCGCCGGCGATCGGTGTCCTTGTTTGCGCCAGTCGAGTCTTGAGGCCTTGGCAGACTCCGATGAGGTGTCGGAGAAACTGCTCAGTGATGGTACTGAGTACCGCGCTCGCCTGCGCCCTCTGAAGGTCGAGGGCGGGCCTCACGTCCTGCTGATGGTGCGTCCGATCAATGAGCAAGAGGCTGCAGAAGAGGACCTTGTCTACACCGACGTGCTGACGAGTGTGCGCAATCGCCGATATTACGAGGAAAAGCTCCGCAACGCCCGCATGAATGCCGGCGTTGCGGTGATCGACCTTGATGATTTTAGGGTCTTCAACGATACGTGTGGCCGTCATGCCGGCGACCTTGCACTCGGTGCTGTGGCGACGGCCATACGCAGCGGAATTCGTTCGACTGACGAGCTTGTGCGCTATGGCTGCGACAAGTTTGTGGTCGTCATGCCCAATATTCCCTCCGATGACTTCACCCGTCGCCTGCATCAGGTATCCGACGCCGTTCATGCCACGATTATTCCGGGCCATGAGTACGTGAGATTGACGGCATGTGTTGGTGGCGTTCGCATTCATGGCGAGACGGTCGATGAGGGCGTTGGCCGCGCTGTCCAGTTACTGAGTCGCGCTAAGACAAAAGCCGGTACGGTCGTGAGCGATGCCGATTCCATCGAGGCCTTCCAAAGCGAAAAGCCTTTGGTGCTTATTATCGATGACTCCGAGATGAACCGGGTCATTCTCAACGAGATGCTCAAGGACGAGTATTGCATCCTCGAGGCCGATAACGGTCGTACGGCGCTCGACATGGTCGACCGCTATGGCGATGAGTTGTCGCTCGTGCTGCTGGATATTGTCATGCCGGGCATGAGCGGCTTTGAGGTGCTGGCCGATCTGTCGCGCCGATCGGTTAGTGACAATCTGCCTGTCATTATGATCTCGAGCGAAGATTCCGACGATGCGGTTCTGCGCGCGTACGAGCTGGGTGCCTCGGACTATATCAGCCGCCCGTTTGACTCCCGTGTCGTGCGCCGCCGTGTAAGCAACACCATCCGCCTATACGCCAAACAGCGCCGCCTGACGAACCTACTGTCCCAGCAGTACAACGAGCGCGTCAAGAATAGTCGCATGCTCATCGACATCATGGCCGGCGTCATGGAGCTTCGCAACGGCGAGAGCGGCAGACACGTTACGAACATCGAAAAGCTGACCGAGCTGCTGCTTGACTGTCTAGTCCAGCGTAGCGACGCCATCTTCCTTGACAATGAGGAACGCTCCACGATTGCCCTGGCTTCGGCGCTGCACGATATCGGCAAGATGTCGATTGACGATGCGATTCTCAACAAACCCGGACGCCTTACGCCCGAGGAGTTCGAGATTATGAAGACGCATACCACGATCGGCGCCGACATGTTGCTTGAGCTGGGCCGCCATCACGTCGGTAATGTGCTTATGGAATATGCGTACCAGATTGCGCGTTGGCACCACGAGCGCTGGGACGGCAGGGGCTATCCCGATGGCCTTAAGGGCGATGAAATTCCCATTGCCGCACAGGTGGTTTCGGTGGCCGACGTGTACGATGCTCTGACGAGTGTGCGTGTGTACAAGGACGCTATCCCGCACAAGGAAGCGATCCAGATGATCCTGGACGGTAAGTGCGGCACCTTTAACCCGCTGTTGCTCGACTGCCTGCTCGAGGTGCAAGACCGTATTGCCGAGACGTTGGCACGTCCCGCCGACGTTGTCGCGTTTCCCACGATTTAGTTTGACCAAAGGAGTTTTAATCCATGATTTCCATGCGTGAGGCGTATGAGAAGATCGGCGCCAATTATG
>CAUBGU010000033.1 GCA_958435545.1 uncultured Collinsella sp. | reverse complement strand
GACCAACACGACAGCGCAGGCTGCGCAGACAGGGACGTGCGCGCGTGCCCAGTTGACGGGCGTGGTGGTGCCATCGCGGAATTCGGCGACGGTGCGGCCGAAGGCGCCCTTCCTAAACGGCGTTTCGATAAAGCGATAGGAGCACTCGGCTACGGCGACCACCACAAGTACCTGCAAGATGTACTGCCACCAGGGCGTATCGCTGATGTTGGCGACCGGGTTCATAAGCAGCAGCAGCGGATAGTGCCACAGGTAGATGCTATACGAGCGCTTGCCAACCCACACGAGCGGCTCGGCGGACAGTGCGCGGGCAACCATGCCCTGAGGCTGCACACATGCCGCAATAACCATGAGCGTGAGGATGGAGCATAACAGCGTGCCGCCGCGATACTGGAACGCGGTGTAGCCGTTGGTGAGCGCGACCATGGCGGCAAGGCCAACCAGACCCACGACGCCCAATACATCGATGGATGCGGGCGAGGACCAAAAGCGCACGAGGGCGCTCGGCTGTGCCGGGGCGGTCTCGGCTGATTCGTCGGCCTTCTCGCCAGGCTTGCCCTCGGCGTTCTTGCCGTGCTTGGCGGCGCCAGCCAGGCGATTGAGCCCCAAACGATGTGCGAGACGCACCGGCGCCAGGTCGCAATCGGGGATAAAGGCCATCCAGGCACCCAGCAGCAGCGAGAACACGCGGGTGTCGGTGCCGTAGTACACGCGGCTGGGGTCGGCGGCAGGGTTGTAAAGCACCATCATGGCGAGGGCAGATACCGCGGCAAGGCCCAGAACCACGCGGCGCGTGTTGGGTTTGCTCACATGCATGGATACCATGGCAAACAGCAGTGGCGGCCAAATCAGGTAGAACTGTTCCTCGATGGCAAGCGACCAAAAGTGCGTGAGCGGCGAGGGGTCGCCCAGAGCATTGAAGTACGAGACGTTTTGGGCAATCTGCCACCAGTTGTTGAAGAACAACAGCGACGGCAGGATGTCGGGGCGCATCTTGGTGAGCATCACATGGTTAAAGACGGTGCACAGCGCGCAGGTCACCACCACGACGGTCACCACGGCGGGGAACAGGCGGCGGATACGGCGGATCCAGAAGCTCTTGAGGTCGATGCGCCCGGTCTTTGACACCTCGTTGATGAGCAGGCGCGTGATCAGATAGCCCGAAAGCACAAAGAAGATCGTGACACCGAGCAGGCCGCCCTGAGCCCACGTGAGGTTGAGGTGATAGAGCACCACTGCGACGACGGCAAGCGTGCGCAGGCCGTCGAGGGCGGGGATATAGCGAGATTTGGGGCGCGTGGGCGCCTGTTCTTTTGCGGCGCTGTTGGTGTGGGTACCCTTGTTGGCGGGCGCGCGATGAGAGCCTGCGGCGCGGCGCGGCTCGGTGGCTTGTCGGTTAGCGCGCGAACGTTCGTGCGGCGCTTGTTGATCGCTCGCGTGGCGTGAGCTGCGCGAACTCGATCGCGGGAATTGTTCCATAAAACTTCATCCAATGACGAGAATAATCAGCACGCCTTCATTGTAGCCGCCTGCTCCTGTGAATGCTTGCTGCCGGCGCAAGCTCAAGCGCGCGTCCACATCAAAGTGAACTAAAGTTATAGAGGTGCGAGAGCGCACGATTGACGGCCAACAGCGGGTGCAGAGCCCGCGGACGAGGAGGTTTCCATGGCAGATTGCGGCATCGTTGTGGTGTTCGGCAGCATGAACATGGACCTTTCGGTGGCGTGCGAGCGCATGCCGCGTGCAGGCGAGACCGTCGGCGGCAGCGGATTTATCACTAATGCCGGCGGCAAAGGCGCCAACCAGGCCGTAGCTGCCGCGCGCATGGGCGCGCGCACGCACATGATCGGCGCGGTCGGTCGCGACGCGTTCGGTGCGTCGCTCGTGGCGGGGCTCCAAGACGCCGGCGTGGACTGTGACTTTGTAGCGCATCGCGATGACGTGGAGACGGGAACGGCGACCATCATTCGCTGCGAGGGCGACAACCGTATCGTGCTGTCACCGGGCGCCAACCATGCGCTTGCGGGCGAGGACGTTGCCTGCGCGCTGAGACGTCTGGTGGCCGATGAGCTCGACGGCGACGCCAGCGAGATTGCCCCGGCTGCCGGAAGCGTCTTTATCGCCCAGGGCGAATGTGACCTTGCGGCGACGGCCGAGGCGATTGTTTGCGCTCACGAGCTGGGGTTCTATACGGTCTTTAATCCAGCGCCTGCTTGCGAGTTGCCTGTGGAGGCCTGGCCTGCGGTCGACCTGGTCTGTCCCAACGAGACTGAGTGCCAGGCGCTGACGGGCATCTTGCCCGCGGATGATGCGAGCTGCGTCGCGGCGCTCAATGCCTTGCTCGCCAAGGGTGCCGGAGCTGCGGTCATCACGTTGGGCGGCGCCGGGTCGGTTACGCTTGGCGATGACGGCGAGCTGCTGTGCATGCCGGCGCTTTCGAGCGCGGTGGTCGATACAACGGCCGCGGGCGATACGTTTATCGGTGCGCTCGCCGCGGCTCGTCTGGAAGGCCTGCCACTCTTTGAGTGTATGGCGGCGGGCGCACGCGCCTCGGCGGTGGCGGTGTCGCGCTTGGGCGCGCAACAGTCGATTCCCACGCGTGCCGAAGTTGAGCGCGTGTTTGATTTAGACGATTTAGTACAAGGCGGGGAAGCGGAGTAGAACAATGGCAATCAAGAAGCTGATCCTTGATCTGGATATGGGTGTGGACGACGCGATGGCGCTCGCCTATGCAATCGCGAGCCCCGAGGTGGAGCTCGTCGGTATTACCACGTGCTTTGGCAACGTGCGCGTCGACCAGTCGGCGCATAACTGCCTGGCGGTGCTCGACCTGTTGGGCCGTCCCGAGGTGCCGGTGTACCTGGGTGCCGACCGTCCTCTGCAGGCGACTGAGCCTTATACGCCGCCGGCGTCCACCGCGCTCATTCACGGTAAGAACGGCATCGGCGGCGCGAGCGTGCCCGCGTCGCCCTACGAGCCGGTGGGGGCGACCTCGGCCGACGGCAACGCTGCGGTCGATTATCTGATCGATGCCGCGCGCACCTATGGTCCCGATCTGGTCTACGTAGCGACCGGCCCGCTCTCCAACCTGGCGCTTGCCCTGGAGCGCGATGCGGCGGCGGTGATGTCTATCGGCCGCGTGGTGGTAATGGGCGGTGCCCTGACCGTGCCCGGTAACGTGAGTGCGGGTGCCGAGGCCAACATGGCAAGCGATCCCGAGGCGGCCGATGCCGTGCTGCGCTCGGGCCGCAAACTCACCATGGTTGGTCTTGACGTGACGCATCGCGTGGTGCTGACGCGCCGCGACATTGCCGGTTGGACGGGCTCGGGCACCATGGCGGGCTGCGCATTTGCGAGTATGGTCGAGCACTACATTGGCTCGTACGAGATGAACGCCCCTTACCTGGGCGGCTGCGCGCTGCACGATCCGCTTGCCGTTGCCGTGGCGATTGATCCCACGCTCGTGGGCGCACTTGGTTGCAACTTGCGCGTCGACCTGCTCGGCGAGTATCGCGGCCGCACTATCTGCGACGAGCATCGCCTGTCCGACCCCGACAAGAGCGCGCTTGTGGCACTCACCGTGGACGCCCCGCGCTTTCTGTCCGAGTTCAAGGCGCGCATGGCCCGCATCCTAGGCTAGGCTCGGGATCGAAGCACGCCCATCTGCTCGATGTGGCCGCTGGCGGGCCGACATCTACCGTTCGCCAGCCCGATGGTCCCCGGGGCGGGGAGAGCGCTATAATGCATTCTGCATCTTGGATTGTTACTCCTGTGTGGAGGCATGCCCAAGAGCAATACAACACGGATTGTTACGTAAGGCATGACCGCAATAGCACTGCTATTGGCTATCATGCCTTTTTCTGTGAGTGTTCTTGAAAGGAGGTTCACCATGCTTGCAATTAAAAAGCTTAACAACAACGCGGTTCTTTGCCGTGACGGACAGGGGCGAGATGTCATCGCCATGGGCAGGGGCGTCGGTTTCGGCGGAGATTTTCCTCGAGAGCTCCCTCTTTCTAAAATCGAGCATACGTTTTACGACATTGATCCTAAAGGACAAGATGTCATGAGGGATCTTCCCTCGGATATCGTGATGTTTGCGGCGAAAGTTATGGACATCGTTGCCAACGAACTGCCCTACGACCTCTCGACCAATGCGACGCTGTTCATGGCTGATCACCTGTCGTTTGCCGTTGCGCGAGCCCAAAAGGGGGTCCGCATCGCGATGCCTCTTGCCTATGAAGTGCGGGAGACGTATCCGAAGGAATACAAGGCTGCCCAGTTTATCGTCATGCGACTCGAGAAGGAGCTCGGAGAGCGGCTTCCCAAGGATGAGATTGCCAGTATTGCGATGAATCTCGTGAACGCACGGGTTGTTGAAGCCGTCAAAGCCACGGCCGAGCCCGCAAAGCAGTTCGACGATATGCTCGAGGACGTTATCGAGATTCTCGAAAGCGATTTCCGCATTATTGTCGACCGCGATTCCTTTGATTTCACCCGCTTCGCCACGCATCTGCGGTACCTGTTCAAGCGCATTCAAGCCGGCGAGTCGCTGAACAGCGCCAACATGCAGATGTACAAGAACTTTCGTGAGGAGTTTCCGCAGTTGGCAGAGTGCGTGAAGCATATCGGTTCCTATTGTCGTGAAACGTGGGACGCCACGCTCTCCGAGGAGGAGGAACTCTATCTGATGATCCATCTCAACCGGATCATCTCCAAAAAAGGATTGTAACCCGTAGCCATTCGGGGCATGACCTTTGCCGATTCGAACAGTAAGCCAAGATTGTGCAAAGGAGCCAATGATGGCAAATTACAAAAAGGTGGCAGAGCAGATTCTCTCCACTGTGGGCGGGGCGGAAAACGTGGCTTCGGTTACGCATTGCATGACGCGCCTGCGCTTCAACCTCAAGGATGAAAGCCTCTCGAATGATGAGAAGCTTGAGGACATCTCGTCTATCATCAGCGTCGTGCACGCCGGAGGGCAGGTGCAGCTGGTGGTCGGGCCCACGGTCGACAAGGTCTACGACGAGGTTTGTAAGCAGGGCGGATTCGAGGTCACGGTATCGATTGACGAGGAACTCGATGGCCCTCAGCTTAGCTGGAAGGAGCGCTTGGCGCCCAAGCACCTCTTCAATCAGCTGCTCGATGCCGTGAGCGGCGCTATCACCCCGATCCTTCCGATCTTTTGTGTCGCCGGTATCTTCAAGATGCTCGTTATTCTGTTTGGGCCCGAAGGCGCCGGTTTTATGTCCGAAACGAGCGACCTGTATCGGATCCTTTCCCTGGTGGGCGATGCGGCGTATTACTACTTCCCGGTGTTTGCCGCCTATAGCTCGGCTAAGAAGTTCAAAACGAGTCCTGTGCTGGCACTGCTCATCGCTGTTGTGATGATTTATCCCGACATGCTCGCTATTGTTGAGGACGGAAAGCCTTTCAGCGTCTTCGGCATCCCCATGCAGCTCGTCAACTACACCCAGGCTGTTCTTCCGGTCATCTTGATCACCTGGGCCCAGTCCTATGTTGAGCGCTTCTTTAAGAAGATCTCGCCTGATATGTTGCGCATTCTGATCGTACCCGTGGGTACGGTGCTCGTGATGTTGCCGGTCGCGCTGTGCCTCTGCGGCCCTGCCGTCCAATTTGTCATGGGCCTTGTGGCCGATTTCATCATTTGGCTCGCCTCTGTTGCCGGTCCCGCTGCGACCGCGGTTATCGGCGCATTCTGGAATCTGATCATCGCCACCGGCATGCACGTGCCGATCTATACCGCCATATTGCCCGCCGCGCTCCAGAACGGTTACGACGCCATCTTATACCCCGGCACCGCGGTTGTAGCCTACACCACGCTTGCCATCGCGCTCGCCTATGGCCTGCGCGCTAAGGACAAGGAGAGTCGAGCCACGGGCTGGAACTTGTTCATCACCTATGCCTTCGGTCGCGTGAGTGAGCCCATCATCTACGGCATCCTGTTTCGCGACAAGAAGGCTCTTGCCTGGAACATGATTGGTGGTGCTGTCGGTGGTCTGCTGGTAAGCCTTCTTCATGCCAACGTCTATATCTTCACTGGCGTTGGTTTCCCATGGATGAACGTGCTCATGTTTGCTCAGGATATCATCCCTGGCACCATCGGGTGTCTTGCTGGCGGTGCCGTGACGTTTGCGTTGGCGATGATTTTTGGATTTGAAGGACAGGAGAAGATGCCGTTGAAGTCCAAGAGCGGCGATTCTGAGGCCGTTGAATCCGTCGAGGCATAAGAGGCTACTACACAAATATGCTCCCCAGCCGTTGCGCGGTCCGACCCCTTGGCCGCGCAACGGTACTGTGCTGTTGCGCGGCACTTGCCGAGTCCGTTGCGTTCGACAGTGTGGGCCGGGAATTTGATAGAAAGGACGACACCATAATGTTTAGAGAAGATTTTTTATGGGGCGGGGCTCTGGCTGCAAACCAGTGCGAGGGAGGATGGAACGAAGGCGGTCGCGGTTTAGCCAATTCCGACATGCTGCCGTTTGGCGATCAACGCATGGACGTCATGCGGGGAGACCTTGATCCGCGTGCGTTGGCACCCGACAGCTTCTATCCCGCTCGCAAGGGCATTGATTTTTACCATAGGTACAAGCAGGATATTGAACTGTTTGCCCAGATGGGTTTTAAATGCCTGCGCTTATCAATCGCCTGGAGCCGCATTTTTCCCAAAGGAGACGAAGCCGAGCCCAATGAAGAAGGCCTTGCCTTTTACGAGGATGTTTTTAGGACGTGTCGCGCGCATGACATTGAGCCTTTGGTGACGCTCAACCACTATGATGTCCCCATGCATCTCGTCGATGCGTATGGCGGATGGCGCGATCGCAGGTTGGTCGACCTGTTCGAGCGATATTCGCGTACCGTGTTCGAGCGCTATCGGGGATTGGTCAATTATTGGCTGACCTTTAACGAGATCAACATCATGACGCAGGCGTGCTTTATGGCGGCGGGGATCATCTTCGAGCAAGGGGAGAATCGCTATGCAACGGTTCACACGGCCGTGCACCATGTATTGGTTGCGAGCGCCCGTGCGGTCGGGGCGTGTCATGAACTGTGCCCTGGGGCGAAGATCGGTTGCATGCTCAACGCAGGTGTCTTCTATCCGGCTACATGTGATCCGGACGATGTGCTGGCTGCGCAGGCTGAGAATCGCAGCCATTACATGTTTACCGACGTCCAGGTGCGCGGTGCGTACCCGAGCTATGTTCTCAAGGAATACGCCCGCCATGGTTTTGAGGTGCCCTATCGGGATGATGACCGCGAAGTACTGGCTGCAAACCTGGTCGATTTCGTCTCGTTTTCGTATTACTCGACGCGCGTCGCAAAAGCGCATGCGGAAGGTCAGTTCGATTCGAACCTTCTTCGCTCGGCGCCTAATCCGTATCTAAAACAGGAGCCTTGGGGGAGGTTTATCGACCCCAAAGGGCTGCGCGTCACCATGAATGAAATCTGGGATCGCTATCAAAAGCCGCTGTTCATCGTCGAAAACGGTTTGGGTGCTCCTGATGTGCCGGAAGATTCGGGTGAAATAGAAGACGACTATCGAGTTGAATACCTGCGGGCCCACATCGAGGCGATGAGGGAGACCGTCGAGCTCGACGGGGTGGAACTCATGGGATATACCTGTTGGGGCCCGATCGATTTGGTTTCGGTCGCCACAGGACAGATGCGTAAGCGCTACGGGTTTATCTATGTCGATCGAGACGATAGCGGTGCGGGCTCGTTTGAGAGACGTAAAAAGAAAAGCTTCGAATGGTACCGACGCGTAATAGCAAGCAATGGCGAAGACCTTGCGTAATAACGTTAAGATGGACAAATGCGCCCGTTGGGGGAATAGTCGTGCCACTTCGCTTGACAACAGGCTAAACTAGCTATTAAACATTTACTATTCTGTTTAGATTGAATTTGCGGTCGTTTAGTTGCCGAGCCACGGGGCGGTCAAGCCACGATGCTCGGCCGCGACCGATGCTAGGGGGAACGATGGCTAAAGCAAGCGTCCGCGAGATCAGCCGCATTACCGGCTTTTCGCCCGCAACCGTGTCCAACGCGCTCAACCGCAAGCGCAGCGTGAGCGAGGAGACCGCCAAGGTCATCCTGGAGTGCGCGCAGTCGCTTGGCTATCAGCAGTCGACGCAGCTCGAGAGCATCCAGTTTGTGCTTGCGCGCAAGACGGGCGCCATCCTGGACGAGAGCACCTTCCATCCCGCGGTCATCGAGGGCGTGGAGCGCCAGGCGCGTCGCCACGGCATGAGCACGAGCTTTGTCTCGCTCGACTTTAGCGACCTGGACGCCGTGCGCCCGCAGGTCGAGGGCCTGATCGCCGACCCGTCGGCCGCCATCGTGCTGATGGGTACCGAGCTGGGCGAGGAGGACTACGCCCTGTTCGCCGACGCTGCCGCCCACCTGATTGTGCTCGACGGCTGGAGCGATCGCCAGTACTTCGATGCCGTAGTCATCGCCAACACCGATTCGGTGCTGCGTGCCGTGGATTACCTTATCGAGAAAGGCCACAGGCAAATCGGCTATCTGGCGGGCGACCTTCGGATCCGCAACTTTAAGGACCGCGAGCGCGGCTATCGCCAAGCGCTTGAGGACGCGGGCCTCGAGGCCAATCCGGCATGGCGTGTCACGTTGGGCACCACGCTCGAGGGTGCCTATCGCGACATGGGCGTGTGGCTCGACAACGTCTCGCGCGACGATCTGCCGACGGCTTTCTTTGCCGAGAACGACGTGCTCGCCGTGGGCGCCATGCGTGCGTTGAACGAGCACGGCATACGCGTGCCCGAGGATGTCTCGATCATCGGCTTTGACGACCTGTCTTTGGGCGCCTTCTCCAACCCGCCGCTCACCACGGTGCATGTTCCCAAGCACGAGGTGGGCGAGATCGCGGTGCGTCGCCTGGTGGGCAACATCCGCAACCCCAAGAGCTATACCTGCAAGACGGCCGTGTCGACCTACTTTGTCGAGCGCCAGAGCGTGTGCGAGATCTAGGCGAAGAAAACGCCGGGGCGCAGGGAGGCAAAGCTCGCTAAGGCAGCCATACATAACGCTACTAAGAGAGGGTCCTTTGGGCCCTCTTTTTGATGCCCTTGTATGTTCAGTTTGTTTACATACCGTTTAGGCTGATTTCTCTACCGTTTACGGGACTTTCGCGCTAGACTATTAAACAAAAGAGTAAAACATTTAGTAAACAGAACAAAACGAAACATGCGTCTGTTTACTGAACATGTGATTAGGGGAGGACGTACATGGACAAGATCAAGCTCGGCTTTGTGCCCACGCGCCGCAGCATCTTTAGCGCGCCGGACGCAATCAAGTATCGCGGCCTGACGGCTGATCGCCTGCGCGAGATCGGCGTCGACATCGTGGATATCGACGACATCAATGACGAGGGCCTGCTGTTCGACGACAGCCATATCGAGCCTATCGTCAAGAAATTCCGCGCCGAGGGCGTCGATGGCATTATGCTGTGCCACGCCAACTTTGGCACCGAGTACGTTTGCGCTCGCCTTGCCCGCGAGCTCGGCCTGCCCGTGCTGCTGTGGGGCCCGCGCGACGAGCGCCCCGAGCCCGACGGCACGCGCCTGCGCGATAGCCAGTGCGGTCTGTTCGCCACCGGCAAGGTCCTGCGCCGCTTCCAGGTTCCCTTCACCTACATGACCAACTGCCGCCTGACCGACCCCGAGTTCGAGCGCGGCGTTTGGGACTTTTTGGCCGTTTGCAACGTGGTCAAGACCTTCAAGCACACCCGCATCCTGCAGATGGCCACCCGTCCCTTCGACTTCTGGTCGACCATGTGCAACGAGGGCGAGCTGCTCGAGAAGTTCAACATCCAGCTTTCGCCCATCCCCATGACCGAACTTGTCCAGGCTGTGCGCGACGCCCAGGCCGACGAGCAGGCCATGGCCGCCATGCTTGCCCACATCAACGACAGCTTTGAGATCTGCATCCCCGAGGACAAGGTCCCCGCGGTCGCCGGTCTTGCCATCGCCATGAAGCGCTTGGTCGAGAAGTATGGCTGCAACGCCGGTGCCATTCAGTGCTGGAACGCTCTGCAGGACGAGCTGGGTATTATGCCCTGCGCCGCCAACGCCATCCTCAACGAGATGGGCATTCCTATCGTATGCGAGACCGATATCCACGGCGCCATCACCGCGCTGATGGTCGAGGCCGCCGACCTGGGCCGTCACCGCGGCATGTTCGCCGACTGGACCGTGCGCCATCCCGATAACGAGAACGGTGAGTTGCTGCAGCACTGCGGCCCCTGGCCCTGCAGCTGCGCGGCCGTCAAGCCCAAGCTCACCTACCCACTGGCTTTCGATCACCCCGGCGCGCTGACGGCCGAGGCCAAGCATGGCGACCTCACCCTTGCCCGCTTTGACGGCGACAACGGCGAGTACTCGCTGCTGCTGGGCAACGCCCGCGGCATCGACGGCCCGGCCGGTATGGGCACCTATCTGTGGGTCGAGGTCGACAACCTCAAGCGCCTCGAGGCCAAGATCGTCGAGGGTCCCTACATCCACCACTGCGTCGCTATTCACGCCAACGTGGTGCCGGTGCTCTACGAGGCGTGCAAGTATATCGGCATCGCCCCCGACCTGTACGACCCCATCGAAGAAGACGTTAAAGCCTACCTGCGAGGAGAGTAGAAATGGCAACTATCGAAGAGCTTGAGTCCCTGCGTTGGGACCTTCGCCGCGATTGCGTCGATATCATCATGGCTGGCGCCGGCGGCCACATCGGCGGCGACATGTCGGTGATTGACGCCCTCATGACCCTCTACGCCAACCACCTCAACATTTCGCCCGAGACCGTCGACGATCCCAACCGCGACCGCTTCGTGCTCTCCAAGGGCCACGCCATGGAGGCTTACTACGCGGTGCTTTGCCACGAGGGCTATCTCGACCTCGACGACGTCAAGGCCCGCTTCTCCAAGTTCGGCAGCCCCTACATCGGCCACCCCAACAACAAGCTCAAGGGCATCGAGATGAACTCGGGCTCGCTGGGTCACGGCCTGCCCGTGGCCGTGGGCATGGCGCTCGCCGGCAAGATGGACGGCCGCGACTATCGCGTCTACACCATCATGGGCGACGGCGAGCTTGCCGAGGGCTCGGTCTGGGAGGGCGCCATGAGCGGCGGCAACTACCAGCTCGATAACCTGTGCGCGCTCGTGGACCGCAACCGCCTGCAGATCAGCGGTTGCACCGAGGACGTCATGAAGCAGGATTCGCAGGAGGAGCGCTGGGCCGCCTTCGGCTGGAACGTGCTCTCCATTCCGGGCAACGACGTCCAGGCCATCGACGCCGCTCTGACGTTGGCCGCCGAGACCAAGGGCAAGCCCACGGTCATCATCCTCAACACGGTGAAGGGTTACGGCTCGCCCGTCATGGAGGACAAGGCCGGCTGGCATCACCACCTGCCCAACGACGAGGAATATGCCCAGATCATCGCCGATTTCGCTGCCCACAAGGAGGCCATCAATGGCTAACAAGATCGCCAACCGCAAGGTTATCTGCGACACGCTGCTCGAGGCCGCGAAGACCGACAAGGACATCGTCGTCCTGTGCTCCGACTCCCGCGGCTCCGCATCGCTCACGCCGTTTTTCGATCAGTATCCCCAGCAGTCCATTGAGGTCGGCATTGCCGAGCAGGACCTGGTGGGCATCGCCGCCGGCATGGCTTCGTGCGGCAAGAAGGCCTGGGCCGCCTCGCCGGCGTCCTTTGTGACCACGCGCTCGTATGAGCAGTGCAAGGTCGACGTTTCGTACTCCAACACCAACGTCAAGCTCATCGGCATTTCGGGCGGCGTGTCCTACGGCGCCCTGGGCATGAGCCATCACTCCGCGCAGGACATCGCTGCCATGAGCGCGATCCCCAACATGCGCGTGTATCTGCCGAGCGACCGCTTCCAGACCGCCGAGCTTGTTCGCGCCCTAGTTGTCGACAACAAGCCGGCATACATCCGCGTGGGCCGCAACCCGGTCGAGGACGTGTACACCGAGGACGAGTGCCCGTTTCAGATGGATCGCGCCACCTGGGTGCGCCGCGGCACCGATGTGACGATCGTCGCCACCGGCGAGATGGTTCGCCATGCCGTGGACGCCGCCGATCTGCTGGCCGAGCAGGGCATCTCGGCAACGGTGCTCGACATGTACTGCGTCAAGCCGCTTGACGCCGAGGCCGTGATTGAGGCCGCCGGTGCCACGCGCGCCGTCGTGACCGTCGAGGAGCACAGCCCCTTCGGTGGCCTGGGCTCTATGGTCGCGCAGGTGGTGGGTGAGCATTGCCCGCGTCCGGTCAAGTGCCTCTCCCTGCCCGACGCGCCGGTCATCACCGGCACGAGCCCCGAGGTCTTCGCACACTACGGTCTCACCGGCGAAGGCATCGCTAAGACCGTCGCCGAGTTCCTGCCCGCAGAGTAACTGGAATGTGACGAAGGGACCGTCCCTTTGTCACATTCGTTTTGAAAGGGGTGGCCATGGGCCGCTACATCATCGGAATCGATCAGTCCACGCAGGGCACCAAGGCGCTACTGGTAGACGAGGGCGGCCATTTGATCCATCGCACCGATCGCTCGCATCGCCAGATCGTCAACGAGGCCGGCTGGGTGAGCCATGATCCGGCCGAGATTGCCGCCAATGTGCTGGCCGTGGCGCGTGCCGTGGTGGAGGAGACCGGGGTCGATCCGGCCGACGTCGCCGGCATCGGCATCTCCAACCAGCGCGAGACCACCGTTGCCTGGAACCGCGCGACGGGCGAGCCGCTGTGCGACGCCGTGGTGTGGCAGTGCGCCCGCGCCCGCGAGCTGTGCGACAAGCTGGCCGCGCGCGAGGGCGTGGCCGAGCTGGTGCGTGACACGACGGGCCTGGTGCTCTCGCCCTACTACCCGGCGGGCAAGATGGCTTGGATTCTCGCGAACGTTCCCGCTGCTGCCGAGGCTGCCGCGGCGGGCGAGCTGTGCCTGGGTACCATCGATGCCTGGGCGGTCTGGATGCTCACGGGCGGCGCGGAGTTCCGCTGCGACTGGTCCAACGCCAGCCGCACGCAGCTCTTTGACCTGCGCCGTGGCTGCTGGAGCGAGCCGGTGTGCGAGGTCTTTGGCGTCGATGTGGCCTGCCTGCCACAGGTGACCGATTCCGATGGCCTGTTCGGCATGACGGACCTGGGCGGCTTTTTGCCGACACCTGTGCCCATTCACGGTGTGCTGGGCGACAGCCACGCGGCCTTGTTCGCTCAGGGCTGCCACAGCCGCGGTATGGCCAAGGCGACCTATGGCACCGGCAGCTCGGTCATGATGAACGTCGGCGACGAGTTCGTTGCCAGCTCGCACGGGCTTTCGAGCTCGCTCGCATGGCGTATGGACGGCGTGACCGAGTATGTACTCGAGGGCAACGTGAGCTACGCCGGCGCCGTCAAGACGTGGCTGCGCGACGATCTGGAGCTCATCAATAACCCCGAGGAGGTTACCGACCTGTGCTACGCCGCCAATCCGGCGAGCCGCGTCTACTTTGTGCCGGCGTTTACCGGCTTGGGCGCGCCGCACTGGGCAAGCGACGCCGAGGGCTGCGTTTTTGGCATGACGCGTACCACCGGCCGCGCGGAGTTCGTGAAGGCTGCCGACGAGTCGATTGCCTATCAAATCTTCGATGTGATCGATGCGATGGTCGAGGATTCGGGCGCGGCGTTGGCTGAGCTTCGCGTTGACGGCGGTCCTACGCGCGACGCGTACCTGATGCAGTTTGAGAGCGACTTGGTTGTTTCTCCCATCCGCATCGCGAGCAACGACGAGATGAGCGGCCTGGGTGCGGCCTGGGCCTGCGGCATTGCGCTGGGCATGTACACGCGCGATGTGGTCGACGTCTACGGCGCCCGCGGCATCGTGGAGCCTGCCATGCCCGCCGACGAGCGAGCCAAAAAGATCGCCGGCTGGCGCCACGCGGTCAAATCAACAATTGCATACACTGCCTAGCATGATTTTTCTGGGACGGGGATTAAAAACTCATTGATCCCCGTCTCGGGCAGCTCATTTGGGACGAGGCTTTTTTGACTGGTATGATTGGTGCGACCATTCGAACCAGCTAAAAGAGCCCCGTCCCAAATTGACTACCGAGAGGATCTGCTATGGAGCGCATCGCGAGCTTTTCCGTTGACCATCTGCTGCTTGAGCCCGGCGTGTATGTGAGCCGCATCGACCGCGATCCGGCGACCGGCGCCGCCGTCACCACCTTTGACCTGCGCCTGACCACGCCCAATAAGGAGCCGGTCATGAACACGGCCGAGTGCCACACCATCGAGCACTTGGGCGCGACGTTCCTCCGCAATCATGCCGAGTGGTCGAGCCGTATTGTCTACTTTGGCCCCATGGGCTGCCGCACGGGCTTTTACCTCGTCGTGTTTGGCGAGGTGACGAGCGAGGAGATCCTGCCGCTCGTGCGTGAGCTGTTCGAGTTTGTCGCCGGCTTTGAGGGCGATGTCCCCGGTGCCGCTCCCGAGGAGTGCGGCAACTACCTGGACCAGAACCTCCCCATGGCAAACTGGCTCGCGCGCCGCTACCTCGACCGTGACCTGGCCGATATCGACGAGAAGCACCTGCACTATCAGCAGGCGTAAGGGCTTTATTGCCCAAAACGCGCGCATTGGGCGCCTTCGCTTATGCGGGGGCGCCTTTTTGTTGAGTGGTTGGGACGAGCGTTCAAAATCGCTCATGTTTGTTCTAGAATGTTCGTATAGTCACATTTGCGAACAGGAGTGAACATGCATATCTACTCTGTCAACGATCCCGAGTTCAAATCCTATGGCCGCGTGTGGGATGACGTTCCGTCCAGTCTGACCGCTCCACTCGTCGAGGCGCTCGCGGCTACGCCCATCCCCGAGGGCAGCAAATACGTGGCCTCCACGCCCGAGCTCGAGCAGGTTGAGGGCGCCGACACGCTCGGCCTGCTCATGTACGGCGGCCGCCCCTTCCAGCTCGGCTGGTGCAACGGGCACAACACACGCCTCAACTGCCTGGAGTATCACCGCGCCAGCGAGTTTAACCTGGGCGCCCGCGACTTTATCCTGCTCGTGGCGCATCGCTGGGAGATCGAGGACGGCAAGCTCGACACTGCGTGCGTCAAGGCGTTCCGCGTGCCGGCCGGCAAGGTCGTCGAGGTTTTCAACACCACGCTGCACTACACGCCGTGCATGGTCGATGAAGGCGGCTTCCAGGTGATGGTCGCGCTTCCCGCCGGCACCAACGGCTCGCGTCCCGAGGTCGCAACCGACATGCCTGCCGCCGGTGACAGCTACTGCTATTGGAAGGCCGACAAGTGGGTTCTCTGCCATGCTGACAGCCCCAAAGCTGCTGAGGGCGGCTATGTAGGCCTCATCGGCAAGAACCTCGACATCACCTGCGACTAGAATCTTCTGTCTCGATCTGTAACATCTGGCGGGCTAAAT